>DASUQS010000189.1:0-19635 GCA_036280455.1 Acidimicrobiales bacterium | reverse complement strand
GACGTCGCCTGACGCGGCGCTAGGTTCCTCCGGTGCGTTGGACCGTCCACGGCGAGCGATCGATCTACGACTCGGAGTGGATGCGCCTCGTGCTCGTCGACGTCGAGATCCCCGGGGTCGAGCGCTTCGACCACCACGTGGTCCGCTACCCGCAGCCGGCCTCCGGCACCGTGGTCCACGACCCCGAGCGCGGCGTCCTGTTGCTGTGGCGCCACCGCTTCATCACCGACACCTGGGGATGGGAGATCCCGGCGGGGCGCATCGAGGTCGGTGAGACACCCGAGGAGGCCGCCCGGCGCGAGACGCTGGAGGAGACGGGGTGGCGCCCCGGGCCGCTCACGAAGCTCGGGGCCTACGCGCCGAGCAACGGCAGCTCCGACCAGATGTTCCACACCTTTCTCGCCGCCGGGGCCACCCAGGTCGGCGAGCCCACCGACATCGGCGAGAGCGAACGCATCGCCTGGGTGCCTGTCGACGACGTGCGAGGCCTCATCAGTGAAGGCGAGTTCACGGACGGCCTCTCCCTCACCGCGCTGCTGTGGGCGCTGGCCTTCGCCGCCATCTAGCGCCCGGCTGACGGGGTCGGCGGCGAGCCTGGCGACGCGCCGCCGGCGATGCCCGAAGAGCTAGGCGGCGCCCTCGGCCGCGGGGTTCCAGCCGGCGAGGTCGGACAGGCGCTCGTCGTTCGAGAACATCTCGACGATCGGCTGCTCGAGGCCGAGGCGGCGCTTCAGCCGGCGCACCTCGAGCTCCTCGTTCCACAGCACGAGCGTGACCGCGAGGCCCGCCGCACCCGCCCGGGCCGTGCGGCCGGACCGGTGGAGGTAGGTCTTCGGGTCCGGCGGCGGGTCGGCCTGGATGACGATGTCGAGCTCGTCGATGTCGAGGCCGCGGGCCGCCACGTCGGTGGCGACGAGCACGGCCAGCTTGCCGTTCGAGAAGCGCTTGAGCGCCCGCTCGCGGACCTCCTGGCGCAGGTCGCCGTGGATGGCCTTGGCGTCGACGCCGTCGTCCTCGAGCTGGCGGGCGAGCCGGTCCGCGGCGCGCTTGGTGTTCGTGAAGATCAGGCAGCGCGACGCCGAGCGGGTGATCGCCGCGGCGACGCGGTGCTTGTCCATCTCGTGCACCAGCAGGAAGCGATGGGCCATCTTGTCGACCGTCTGCGTCGGCGAATCGACCTCGTGGAACACGGGGTCGTGCTGGTAGCGGTCGACGAGACCCTGGATGCCGCCGTCGAGCGTCGCCGAGAACAACAGGGTCTGGTGCGTGCCCTTGATGTGGCGCAGCACCCACTCGACCTGGGGCATGAAGCCCATGTCGGCCATCCGGTCGGCCTCGTCGAGCACGACGAGCCCGATGTCGGACAGGTCGGCGACCTTGCGCTCGATCAGATCGATGAGCCGGCCGGGCGTGGCGACGACGATCTCGGCGCCCTCCTCGAGGGCCGAGATCTGCTTGGCCATCTGGGCGCCGCCGTACACCGCGACGAGCCGCAGGTCGCGGGCCTCGACCAGTGGACGGAGCACGTCGGTGACCTGGACCGCGAGCTCACGGGTGGGGACGAGCACGAGGCCGCTCGGTCGCTTGGGGGACGCGGGGGTGACTCGTTCGACCAGAGGGAGGCCGAACGCGAGCGTCTTTCCCGAGCCCGTCTTGGCCTTACCGCAGACGTCGCGGCCGGCTAGGGCGTCGGGGATGCAGAGGCGCTGGACGGGAAAGGCGGTGGTCAAGCCTGCTCGGTCGAGCACGGCCACCAGATCGGAAGACACGCCCAGCGCGGAGAACGTCTCTTGTTCTTCGTTGCGCATGGTTGTGCAGGATGTTACCGGGACGGGCGCTGGTGGCCCCATTTGCGCGGCGGCGTCAGACCGGGGGTGCGCCGCCGGGGCCGGACCGGCCGGCCTCGCTCAACCACGGGCGGAGGCGGTCCTCGACGTACTCCCACACGATCGGGGCGTACTCGGCGGTGAAGTGCACCCCGTCCGAGCGGACCTGCACGCCGTCGACGGTCGTCAGGATCTCGCCGTCCGGGCAGAGGAGCGGGCCGAGGTCGACGACAGTCGCGCGATCGCCGTAGCGCGCGGCCACTTCGGCGGTCAGACCGTTCACCCAGGCGAGCTTCTCGCGGTCGTTGCGCGGGCTGCCGGCACCGCCCAGCCGGGGCTTGCTCTCGTCCATGCAGGGCACGGTGAGGAAGGCGAACCGGACGTCGGGTGCCACCGCCACCGTCTCGTCGATGTTGTCGGCGACCGCCTGCTGGTAGGCGGCGGCGGCCTCGGGTGAACCGACCCGGAGCAGATGGCCGTCGTCGACGTGGTCGTGCACCTCCCATGCTCCCCAGACCGACACGACCACATCGGGAGTGAAGCTGAAGGCGGTCCAACGGGCGGGCTCGCGCCAGTCCTGGCACAGGCGGCCCTCGAACTCGATGCCGTCGATCAGGGCGACGCCCGGGGTGATGGTGCATCCCAGGTTGGCGATCAGCCGCATGTCGACGTCGTCGGGCATCAGGCCGTCTTCCGTGACGAGCGGGAAGCCGAGCGACCATCCCACCGAGTCGCCCGTGACCATCACTCGGAGCGGCCGGTCGCCCGGACGCGCGGGCAGGGGGTGGAACGGCTCGACGATCGTGGTGGGTATGTCCGCGCTGCTGCGTGGGGCGGTGATCACCGTGGCCGACGCGAAGATGTCCGACGTGTCGGGCCCCTCCGTCGACAGGATCACCGTGGCCACGACAGCAGCCGCGGCCACCGCGGTGATCGTCGCCGGACGCGCTCCGGGTACCCCGGCACGCCGCGCCCGCGCGGCGAACCCCGACAGGCCGTGGCGGCGGATCGGCTGCTCGACCGCATGGAAGCACACCGTGGCCACGACGAACGACGCCGCGAACCGCAACGTCGTCAGGTGGGTCGGGCCGAGACCGGTGCGGTCCGGGGTCAGCCACAGGTAGATCGGCCAGTGCCACAGGTAGAGCCCGTACGAGATGCGGCCGATCGCCACCGCGGGCCGCCGGGCCAGCAGCCAGCGGACCGGGCCTCGCACGTCGGGGAGCGCGACCCCGGCGACGACCGCTGCCGACACCAGCGCCACGACCATGAAGCCACCCTGGTAGAGGATCGAGCCTCGCCCCTCGATCGTGTGGAAGAAGACGCCGAGCGACCCGAGCCCCGCCAGCGCCACCCACGGGACGACGGGCGCGATCCCGCGCACCAGGCCGGGGAAGTGCACCATGACGGCCGCCAGCGCCGCGCCGACGAGGAGCGTGTGCGCCCGCGTGTCGGTGCCGTAGTAGGCGCGGGACGGGTCCTTGCCGGGCGTGTGCACGAAGGCCATCCAGGCGGCCGACACCGCCGCCATCCCCAGCAGCCCGCCGAGGAGCAGGGCCGGTCGGCGCTTGAGCCGGGCGTAGGCCGCGACCAGCAACGGCGGGAAGACGAGATACCACTGCTCCTCGACCGACAGCGACCACAGGTGCCGGAACGGGGACGGCAGCCCGAAGCCGGCGAAGTACGACTGGTCGGTGACGATGAAGCGCCAGTTGGCGACGTAGCCGAGGGCGGCGAGAGCATCGCCGCGAGCCGAGCGGGGATCGAGCGGCAGGTCGGCCACCGCGATCAGCACCGAGGTCGCGGCCACCATCACCGCGACGGCCGGGAGGAGCCGCCGCGCCCGGCGCAGCCAGAACGCCCGGAGGTCGACCCGACCGGCGCGGCGGTGCTCGACCAGCAGCAGGGACGTGATGAGGAACCCCGAGATCACGAGGAACACGTCGACCCCCAGAAACCCCCCGGGCAGAAGTGGATCCGTGCTGCGGGGCATCGTCAGGCCCGCATGTTCGGCCATCACGACCAGCACGGCCACGGCCCGCAGCCCGTCGAGCGCCGGGCGGTAGCTGAGCAGCGGCGGCTCGAGACCCATGCCCGCTGTCATGGCGGCGACCTCGGACTCCCCGGCACCCCCCGCCGAGGCATCACGCTCCGCGACCGCGACGGCATCCGCCGTGACGGCACCATCCGTCGACGGATCGGCTTCTTCCACCCCAACGCGCGCCATGGTCCCCTCCCAGCACGTCCCCACAGGGAGTATGGCAGAGGTCACGCGGCGTTGTCGGACACGGGTGTCCGATGGCGGCCCAGGCCGGCGTCACCCCAGGAGCGGCGTGTCGTCCACCGGGTCGAGGTGGGCTCCGGACGGGACCTCCGACCGTGCGGCGAGCCGCCGGCCGGCTCCGACCAGCACGGGACGGCGGGCGTTCGGCGCGCCAAGGCGCGCCCCGGCCCCGATCCAGGCCCCGTCGGCGACGACGGCGCGAGCCACGGACACCCCCGCACCGACCTTCACGTCCGCCATCAGGACGCAGTGCCGCACCTCCGCCCCGCGCTCGACCACCGTGCCCGGCCCGATGATCGCATCCACCACCGTGCCCCGGACCACCGCTCCCGGGCTGATCCACGCCCCGTCGATGTGGGCGGATGCCTCGATCCGGGCGGGAACCCGGGTCACGGGCGGGCTGACGATCGGCCACCTCGGGTCGTCGAGCCGCAAGGGGCTGCGGGGCTGCAAGAGCTCGAGCTGGCTGTCGAGGTACGCCTCCGGCGTGCCCAGGTCGCGCCAGTAGCCCTCGTGCGCGAAGGCGTACGTTCGTCCCGTCTCGATCAGCGCGGGGACGAGCCCGTCGCCGTAGTCGCCGAGCGGCTCGTCTGAGCGCCGCAGGTCGTCCAGGGTGCCGAGCAGCGCCTCCGGCTCGTAGGCGAAGACCTCGGTCGCCGCGGTGCGGTGGGGCGGGTCGTCCGGCTTGTCTTGGATGCCCGTGACCCGCCCGCGTCCGTCGACGTCGATGAGCGCGTGGCGGGTGGGGTCCTGCGATCGGGCGAGGGCGGTGGTCACGATCGTGAGCGCCGCCTTCCGCTCCCGGTGGACGTCGGCGACGGCGGCGAGGTCGAGGGTGAAGAGGTGGTCGGCCGAGCACACGAGCACCACCTCGGGGTCGAAGGCCGCGATCACCCGCGCCTGGCGGGCCAGCGCATCGGCGTTGCCGGAGGCGAACCCCTCACCCTCCGCGCCCTCGTACGGTGGAAGGATCCGCAGGCCCCCCTGGTTGCGGTCGAGGTCCCACGGCCGCCCGCCGGCCAGGTGGTCGTTCAGCAGGTGCGGCTCGTACTGCTGCACCACCCACACGTCCCGCAGACCGCTGTTGGCCGCGTTCGACATGGTGACGTCGATCAGGCGGGCGGTGCCCCCGACCGGCAGGCTCGGCTTGGCGCGGCCCACGGTGAGGACGTCGAGGCGCGAGCCCTTTCCGCCGGCGAGCACGATGAGGAGGATGCGAGGGACCATCGCCCCTCTCCTTACCCCGGCCACGTCCCGAGGGTACGGGCCTCTCAGTTGGGAGAGGGGTGCAGCCCGCCCTCGCTCATGTCGACGACCTCGACCTCCCGGGTGAAGCCCCGGATGGCCCGTGGGCCGAGGCGGCGGTGCTCGAGGCCGTCGCCCGAGGCGTCGAACAGCGAAGCCGTGACCAGCACCTGATGGGGATCTGCCTCGTCGCACAGGCGGGCAGCGAGGTTGACGGGCCGGCCGATGTAGTCGTCGCCCTCGAAGAGGATGACCCGGCCCGCGGCGACGCCCCCGCGCAAGGGCAGCGGGCAGCCGCGGTTGTCGAGTGCCTGCTCCATGCGCAGCACGGCGTCGAGGAGCGGCCGGGGCTCGGTGGCCACGAGCATGGCGCCGTCGCCCAACCACTTGGCCACCCGCACACCCCGCCAGCCGGCGCGCTCGCGCACCACGGCGCGGAACGTCGACAGCGCGGCGACGGCCTCGCCGACGCCGTGCTCGTCGGTCAACGACGTGAACCCGCACAGGTCGATGAACGCGAAGTTCCGGCGGACCAGCGCGTCGGCGTTCTCGTCCTCAGGCACCAGTTGCACGTCGGGGATGCTAGTAGCGCACCCTCTCCGACCACCCGTCTCGCCACGCCGGACGGTCCCCGGCGTCGCCGGTACGGTGACCGGATGGCCGCACTCGCCCCGCTCGCCGACTGGCCCGTCCCGACCGCGGCCGGGGGCGTCGCGGCGGCCGACGGCATCCGGGAGTCCGCCGGTCCCACCGACTGGAGGGTCCGCATCGCCTCGGTGACCAAGCCGCTCTTCGCCTACGCCTGCCTCGTCGCGGTCGAGGAGGGCACCCTCGACCTCGACGCCGCCGCGGGGCCGCCGGGCTCGACGGTGCGCCACCTGCTCGCCCACGCGTCCGGCCTGCCGTTCGAGGGCGATGTCGCCCTGGCCGCCCCCGGCGCGCGCCGGATCTACAGCAACACCGGGTTCGACGTCCTCGGGGAGACGCTCGCGACCGCCGCCGGGATGCCCGCGGGCGACTACCTCGCCGAGGCCGTGCTGTCGCCGCTCGGCATGACCGCGACCGAGCTGCGGGGGTCGGTGGCCTCCGACGCCTGGTCGACCGTCGACGACCTGGCCGCGTTCGCGCGCGAGCTCCTCTCCCCGACTCTCGTCGCCCCCGCGACGCTGGCCGAGGCCACGAGCGAGCAGTTCCCGGGCCTGGCCGGCGTGGTCCCGGGCTTCGGCAGCTTCGATCCCAACCCGTGGGGTCTCGGGTTCGAGCTCAAGGACGCGAAGAGCCCCCACTGGACCGCCCCCGACGGTTCACCGCGGACCTTCGGGCACTTCGGCGGATCCGGCACGTTCCTGTGGGTCGACCCGGATGCCGGCCTCGGGTGCGCCGTGCTGACCGACCGCGCGTTCGGCGACTGGGCCCCGCCGTTGTGGTCGGCCGTGTCGGCTGCCGTGCTCGCGGAGCACGGCAGCCCGACGCGGGACGCCGTCTAGGACGCGGGACGCCGTCTAGAAGGTGGCGGCGAGCAGGTCGTTCGGCCCGGCCGTGACCGACGGTGCCAGGCCCGCGGCCTGCGGCAGCAGCTGGTCGGCGTAGAACCGCGCCGTCACGAGCTTCTGGTTCAGGAAGTCGGCGTCGCCCTCGCCCGCGTCGAGCAGGCGCCGAGCAGCCTGCGCCGAGCGGGCCAGCAGCCAGCCGCCGGTGACGATGCCGCACATGCGCAGGTAGGGGGTCGCTCCGGCCAGGGCGTTGTTGGGGTCGGCCAGGCCGTTGGCGAGCAGCCAGTCGGTCGTCTCCTTCAAGGCTGCGTGGGCGTCGGCCAGGCGCTTGCCGATCGCGGCCAGGTCCCCGTCGCCGCCCGCCAGCTCGCCCGCCGTCGCCTCGATGGCGGCGAGGTGGTCGGCGATCACACCGCCGGCCCGCATCGGCAGCTTCCGGCCGACCATGTCCATCGCCTGGATGCCGTTGGTGCCCTCGTAGATCGGGGCGATGCGGATGTCGCGGTAGTGCTGGGCGGCGCCGGTCTCCTCGATGTAGCCCATGCCGCCGTGCACCTGCAGCCCCAGCGAGGTCAGCTCGACGCCGAGGTCGGTGCCCCAGCCCTTGGTGATCGGGGTGAGCAGGTCGGCGCGCTCCTGGCCGCGTGTGCGCGTGTCCTCGTCGGGGTGGTTCGTGGCCAGGTCGAGGCTCTCGGCGTTGAGGTAGGCGAGGCAGCGGAGCGCCTCGATCTGGGCCCGCATCGTCAGGAGCATGCGGCGCACGTCCGGATGGTCGATGATCGGCGACGACTCGCCCTTCGGCGCACCCGGCGCCCGGCCCTGGCGGCGCTCCTGGGCGTAGGCGACGGCCTGCTGGTAGGCGCGCTCGCCGAGCGACAGGCCCGACACGCCCACCGACACCCGGGCGTTGTTCATCATCTTGAACATGTAGCGCATGCCCTCGTTCGGCTCCCCGATCAGGTAGCCGACGGAGTCCTCGTAGGACATCACGCAGGTGGGGCTGGCGTTGATGCCCATCTTCTGCTCGATCGACACGCACTCCAGGCTGTTGCGCTCACCGGGCGTCCCGTCCTCGTTCAGGAGGAACTTGGGCACGATGAAGCACGAGATGCCCTTGGTCCCCGGCGGGGCGTCGGGCACCCGGGCGAGCACCAGGTGGATGATGTTGTCGGCGAGGTCGTGCTCGCCGTAGGTGATGAAGATCTTCTGGCCGGTGATGCGCCACGTGCCGTCGTCCGCGGGAACGGCCCTGGTGGTGAGGGCGCCCACGTCCGAGCCGGCCTGCGGCTCGGTCAGGTTCATGGTGCCGGTCCACTCGCCGGAGACCATCTTGGGCAGGTAGACCTCGCGCTGCTCCTCCGAGCCGTAGTGCAGCAGCATGTCGATGGCGCCCTGGGTGAGCAGGGGGCAGAGGGAGAAGCCCATGTTGGCGGCGGTCAGCATCTCCTGCATAGCGATCGCCACGAGCCAGGGGAATCCGCCGCCGCCGTACTCCGCGGGGAACGGCACCCCCGCCCAGCCCGCGGCCACGTACCGCTCGTAGGCCTGGCGGAAGCCGTCGGGGGTCGACACCGTTCCGTCCGGGTTGCGCCGGCTGTGCTGGGTGTCGCCCACCTGGTTCAGGGGCGCGAACTCCTGGGAGAAGAAGCGGCCCGATTCCTCGAGGACGCCGTAGACCATCTCGGGCTCGGCGTGCTCGAAACCGGGAAGGGTGGCCAGCGCAGGCAGGTCGACGATGTTCTCGAGGACGAAGCGCATGTCATCGAGGGGGGCCGAGTAGTCGGGCATGGGAAAACGCTAGGCATGGTCGCACCACCACCGAAAGGTGATCCGGACGTCATGTCCCGCCGTGCCTACGGAGGGCGGGGGCTCAGCGGGGCGCCGGCCGCCTGCCACGCACGGCGTCGGTGAGCGCGTCGGCGGCCGTCACGAGCCGCTGCGCGAGGTCGAGCACCCGCCTGCCCGCCACGTCCTGTGCGTCGGGGAACGTGAGCGACACCGCGAGCTCGACCCGTCCGGTGGCGTCGAAGACCGGGGCGTCGATCTCGGCCGGTCGGCAGGACGTCGTCTCGTCCAGTTCGGTCACGAGGAGCGACTGGCGCGACACGGCGGTGAGCATGGCTCGCTGGACGCGGGGATCGGATGCGACGGCAGCACCACCCTCGGCGCCACCACCTCCCGTCCTCCCCGCGGGGACGGACAGCGCCCGCCACTCGGGCGAGTCCAGGATGAGCGCGAAGCCCTGCTGCCGGATGGCGGGCAGGGCGTCGAACGCGGGGCGCACGACCTCGACCGAACCTGCCCGTGCCAGCCACGCCTCGGCGGTCAACGCGTCGGCCCAGGCCATGAACAGCGCACCGATCGGCGGTGACAGCGGCAGCCGCACGGGCTGCCCTCCGGCGAGGTCGCGGGGCATCCCGGCATGAGCGACGCTGACCACCTGGGCGGACGACATCCGCCAGGCGCGGGCCCACAGACCCGTCTCACCGGCCAGCTCGACGAGCAGCGGACGCACGAAGTCGACAGCCGTGTACCCCCGGCGGGCGGCGTCGCCGATGGCGACGAGGCGCGGCCCGAGCGAGTAGCGCTTCTCCTCCGGGTGCCGCAGCAGCACACCCCGCTCGGTGAGCGCGCTCAGGAGCGCGTGGGCCGTGGCCTTGTTCAGGCTGCAGCGGCGGGCCACCTCGGACAGCGTGAAGCGTTCCTCGGGGTGCTCGGCGAGCAGCTCGAGCACCGCGACCGAGCGGTCCGCACCGGGAGCAGGTCGCGCCATCGACTCACCCCTCGCCGCGCGTGGCGCGCCGACGCACACAGCCGATGCACTGCCGGGCCGGCGACCGCCGACCCCTTCCCGCGTCCGCTCTCATGGACCGCCTCTTGACTCGCCCGTCCTGTCCCGGCGGGGACTCTAGTGGCGCACGCCGGTATCGAACAGCGTCGATGCTCCGGCGCCGGTTGCCGACCGACCGCGTGCCCGGCGCCCCCGACATCGACTCGGCCCCCACCGGGAGGACGTCGGGCAGTAGCCTCCCGCGCCGGTGGCCCTCGAACTCCTCGACACCGGCGTGCTCGCCTGGCTCCAGCTGCCGCCGCGGCGGGGTCGACCGAACGCCGGGGTCGTGGTCGACGCCGACGGCGTCACCCTCGTCGACGCGCTGATGACACCCGACCAGTACGAACCTCTGGCCACGGCGGTGGAGGAGCTCGGGATGCCGATCCGCCGCCTCGTCCTCACCGGCAGCGGTGTCGAGCAGGCGGGCGGGACGGGGCGGTTCAAGCTCGCCGCGATCTACGGCAGCCGCCAGGCCAGCGTCCATCTCGACCAGCCGCCGAACGTCGACAGCTGGCGGGCGCTGTTCCCCGCGGAGGCCGGAGCGTTCGACGAGGTCGTCACCCGGCCGGTCAGCCACGTGGTCGCGTCCGACGTCCAACTCACCGATGCCGTGGCCGTGCTGGCGACCGGCGGCCAGATGCACGAGAACCTGATCGCGGTCGTGCCCGGCGCCGGGATCGTGTTCGCCGGTGCGATGTGCAGCTTCGGGGCTGCGCCGTTGTGCTGGCAGGGTGACCCCGCTCGCTGGGCGGACGAGCTCGATCGCCTGATCGAGCTCGCCCCCGTGGTCGTGCCCGGTCACGGACCGGTCGGTGGCAACGAGGAGGTGCGGGCCCTCCAGGCCTACCTGCGGGCGTGCGTCGCGGCAGCCGGGGATCCGAACCGGCTCGGCGCGGGGCCGTGGGACGGGTGGGCCGACCGCGAGCACGACGCTGTCAACGTCGAGCGCGCCGCCATGGTGGCGGCGGGCGACGACGGCGTACCCCCGTCGATGCTCCGCCTCGCCGGCCTGGGCTGACGGTCGCCCGGCGGCCGCCCGCCGCCGCCGCCGGCACCAGCACCGGGATCAGGGCGGGTCGCCGGCGCCGGACGATCAGGTCACCCGCTCTTCGCCTCGTAGTAGCGCGACGACTCAGGCCGGTAGAGCAGGACCAGGATCGCGGCGGCGAGCACCACGCCCACGAGGGCCAGCACCAGCGAGAGGGTTGTCGACCCCGGCTGAGTCATGTTGAACAGGGTGCCCACGATGTTGAGCGCACCGAGGACCGTGGCGACGACCCGGGCCCAGCTCTTGCCCTGGCCGTTCGTCACCGCCATCCAGATCCACAGCCCGACGCCGACCAGGCCGAAGATGACGGCGAAGGCCAGACCGACGTTCACCAGCGTGTCGACCTCGCTCTCGGTCAGGGACGAGTCGCTGTCCTCGACGGCGTCCCGTATGGCGTCCGTCTGAGTGAAGGTGAGCAGCACCCCGACGGCGCTGATGGCCGCGCCCACGAACATCAGCCGTACGGCGGTGAGGATCGACTTCGGCTGGGGGACGTCGGGCCGCGGCGCGTAGGCCATCGGGTGCGGCGGCAGGTTGTCCGACGCCCACGGCCCGGGAGGCGGGGGCGGCGCGGTGGGTCCGTCGACCGGGGGTGTGGCGGGTGCGGCGGGTGGACCGGGGGTTCCGGCCGTCGAACCGGGGGCGTCCGGTCCCTCGCCTTCGGGCATACCGGTCGGCTGTGTGCTCACAGGTTCCTCCATGTCGTCAGACGATCGAGTTGGTCACCGTTCCCCGGCGTGCACCGGGAATACCGTCGGGGCGGTGGATGCACCCCCGGAGCCGCCCTCCGCGGCGTCCGAGCCCCCGAGCTGGCTCGCAGAGGTCGACCCTACGCCAGGTCCGCCGTTCCACGCGATGGGTGTCCGATCGCTGGCGCCCGGCCGCTGGCTGACCGCGGACGACCCCGCCGCGCTCGCCGCCAAGGCCGAGGTGCTGGCCGCCCACCACGACGAGGTGGTGGTCGCGCTGGACCCCACTCCGGCGCTCGAGTCCGCCGCGCGCGAGCTCGCCGACGTCGTCGCGGCCGACCTCGGCAGACCGGTCCATCCTGGCCGCCCCGCCGACGTGGCCGTCGTGGGCGACCCGACCGATCGCCCGGCCGTCGGCGCGTTGGTGGAGGCGGCGACGCGCCTCGTCGCCGAGGACCTGTGCCTGCTCGTGCCGAGCGGCGGGTCGTGGGTGCTCGCGGCCGGCTGCGTCTGCTTCCCGTCGCACTGGCGGCTCGCCGACAAGCTGGGCCGTCCGCTGGCGGCCATCCACGATCCGGTCCCCCACTACGCAACGGAGCTGGCATCCCGCGTCGACCGCTTCCTCGATCGCCTCACGCCGGGACGGGCGGCCCGGCGCCGCAACTGGCTCGTCCACACCGACGATCGGCTGTTCGCTCCCGCACCGCCGCCGCCACCCGATCCCCCGCTGTCCGCTGCGGACGCCGGCGACCGTCTGTGGCTGCGCAGCGAACGCCAGACCCTGCGCCGCCTGCCCGGCAGCGCCGCGGTCGTGTTCACGATCCGCACGCAGCAGGCACCGTTGGGCGTCGTGGCGGCGCGACCGGAGCTGCGGGCGCGGATGGCCGCCGCGATCGCCTCGTGGTCCGACGAGCTGGTCGCCTATCGCGGTGGGGAGGCCGTCCGCAGGCCGTTGCTGGCGTGGCTGCGATCGGACGGTGCCGCTGCCGTCTGACGGCAGCCCGGCGCCCCCGCACCGCGAGCGTGTCGTGTCGGTCTGCGTCACCTGACCACCCCGCCGAGTTTCGTGCCGGCGGAAGACGGGAAGACCGGCGGCATGAGTGCATCCCACACCGATGTGTCCACCGGCGTCGACGATCCGGACTACGACCTGGTCCTCGTCTGGCAGCAGGCGCTGGAGGACTGCTTCCGCTACCAGCACTTCGCGGCCGACGCCAAGGAGCGAGGCGACGACGAGCTCGTGGACTTCTTCACCGAGTTGGCGGACTCGGACCGCGACATCGCGGCGAAGGCCAAGCGGCTGCTCCTCGCCCGCGTTGCCTGATGGCGTGATTCGGTTCGTCCGTTCGGCCGGCGCGTCACCAGCGGGCCCGCGACCGGGAGCTACGCCGCGACCGTCCCCGGGTCAGTGCCCGGTCCCGGATCGAGGCGCTGATCGAGCGCCGTCGTGACCATCCACGCGGACGCGGCGGCGAGCACCGCTGCCGGCGCCGCGTCGAGGCCCGCGGTGCCGACGAGCAGCGCGCTCAGGAGGAGGGGCGCCACCACCAGCCGCGTCTCCGCCGCCGTGCCCGCTGCGGCGCCCACGGCGATCGCCCAGGTGGGCGACGCGTCAAACCACACCACGGCGAGGGAGGCGACACCGATTCCGAGGAAGATGGCGGGAAAGATCGCCCCGCCCCGGAACCCGCAGCCCATGCTCACGGCATAGGCGATCGCCTTGATCGCCACCATGACGGCGATCATCGCCGCGGAACGCTCGGCGACGACGGTGGGCACCGATGCCTGCCCGGAGAACAGCTGATCACGAGGGTCGATTCCCCACCAGTCCCCGACCTGGGCCAGCAGCCCGACCGCCAGGCCGCCCGCGACCAGCAGGCCGGTCACGCCCAACCGGGTTCCACCACCCCGGAGGCGGCGCGCCAGCGACCGGATGGGCACGAGCGCGATCCCCGTCGCCACCCCGACCGCCACCGCGAGCGCCAGGTCGCCGAGCTCGACACCGTCGTACAGCGGGAGATCGGGCACCACCAGGCCGGGGCTGTCGAGCCCGCCCCAGTCGCCGAAGCCGGTGAACACCACGTAGCCGACGGCGGCGGCCACGAACCCGGGGACGAGCAGGGGCAGGAGCGCCGCTCCCATCGCCAGGCCACTCTCGACGAGGAGGACGCCGGCGACCAGCGGCCCGCCGAACAGCGCGGAGATCGCCGAGAACGAACCGGCCGTGGCGAGCACCGCGGCGCCGCGCTCGTCGAGGTGAGCGCGACCGGTGATCGCCAGGCCGACCGCTGAGCCCAGCGCGATCACCGGTGCCTCCGGGCCGAGGACGAGACCGAACGCGAGGGTGCCCACCGCCGCCAGCGCGATGCCGGGCGCATGCGACGGCGGTGTCGGTGCGGCGTTCATGCCCTCGACCGGGTCGTGACCGCCGTCGCCGGGCAGGAAGCGGCGCGCCGCCGCCACGACGAGCGCACCCGCCATCGGGAGACCGACGACCAGGTACCACGGGGGCGACGACCGCCCGAGTGCGTCGGGCAGGTCTTCCCACAGCCAGCCCTCGAGCACGTGCACCAAGGCGAGGAACAGCGCACCGACCAGGGCCGCCGGGATGCCGACGGCCGCGCCCAGCAACACGAGCCGGACAGGATCGGACCCGGCCCGGGGGGCGTCGGTGGCCATCGAACGACGATCCCGTGTCTTGCCGGGCGCCGCCTCCCCCGCCTGGGGTGATCGTTCCGCGGGAGGCTGGCGCCGGCATGGGGCCCGGGCGCTGGCGCCGGCGTGGGTGCCGGGCACCGTCACCCGGACGTGGCGCTCGGCACGACGGCGCGAGACACGACAGGCCGGCCCGCCAGCGGTGGAGGCGGCGGGCCGGCCTGTCGCATCGTCACCTGCTCGGCGGTGAACCCGGCGGGAACGGCGTCGTCCGTGCCTAGGTCGCGTTGCTGCCGGTGGTCCATGCGTTCCACCCTGTTCCGAATCGGCGGTCGGCTCGCTCCCCCGTCTCCTCGCCCCCTATGGCGGCGTGACCGGTCGGTTGCTCCGACCCGGACGGCGCGGACGGAAGGGCGTAGGCGACCAGCCGGCCCTCGGCGGTGCCGACGTAGAGCTGACCGAGCGAGACCGCGGGTGCGCCGGTGATCTCGCTTCCGGCGGAGGCCGACCACAGCGCAGCGCAGGTGGGATCTTCGCATCCCCCGGCGTCGAAGCCGTTGAGCGACCCGTCCACTGAACCGGTGAAAACGACGCCGGCGGCCACGGCCGGTTGTTGGGTGATCGAGCTACCCGTGGCAGCGATCGTCGATGACGACCTCGGCAGCTTGTAGCTACAATATCTGCATGCCGGTAGCTACATCCCGTTCCGAGGTCGGGATCCGAGACCTCAAGAACAACCTCAGCAAGTACATCGACCGCGTTCGCTCTGGGGAGGATGTCGTCGTGACCGATCGAGGCAAGCCGGTCGCCAGGCTCTCGGCCATCGACTCCTCGACCGACCGGCTCGCAGACCTCGTCGCGGCTGGCGTCGTACGCGCCCCGACCCGCAGCGGCCGTCATCGGCCGCACCGACGCATCGAGGCGAAAGGCCCGGTGAGCGATCTCGTCGCCGAACAACGCCGGTGATCACCTACGTCGACACCTCCACACTCCTCAAGCTCGTCATCGACGAAGAAGGCTCCGATCGAGCAGAACTGGTCTGGGAGTCTGCTGACACGCTCGCGTCTGTGAGCCTGATCGTCGTCGAGGCACGCGCTGCGCTCGCTGCCGCTACGCGCTGCGGGCGACTTGCGACGGACCAACACGGGCAGGCCAAGGCCGAACTCGCGGCCCTGCTCGGTGATCTTCACATTGCCGAGGTCACCGACGACCTGATCATCCAGGCGGCCGACCTCGCCGAGGACGAAGCCCTGCGCGGCTACGACGCAGTGCATCTCGCGTCGGCGCTCTACCTCGAGGCGTCGATCCTGACCAGCGCGGACGCCGCCCTGTGCGAGGCCGCTGTCCGCAACGGCCTGCACGTCGCCAACCCGCTCAACTGGTCATGAACCACCAGGGGGTGAGAACCCAGCGGGTGTTCGCGAGCGCGACTGCGCCACCGCGTGCGTCCTCGTAGCGCTCGCTCCGGCCCGGTTGGGGCTGATGTGCCTCGGCTCGCGCAGCCGACGCCGATTGCGACCACCACCCCACGGCTGCCCCGGCGGCATGACCGCCACAAACCAACCTGTCCGTGGCGAGAACGTTGGCGGGGACTCGCGGCGGCGTCCAGCCGAAATCTACGCCTGACCTGGGTGGGCGCGGAGGGACTCGAACCCCCGACATCTGCCTTGTAAGTGGCACAGCGACCCGCTGACCAGGGGTTATGTACCGCAATCGGTGACACGAGGCACCTGCTGACATCCATGTGACCGCATGTGCGTTGGCAGGATGTTGGCAGGCGTAGGCCGCTGTGCGACCCAGGGGCAACGTTCCGTCGGAAGTCCACCTACGCGATGACGAGGCCCGCCAGTTACATGTAACATTGCCGCATGACAGCGCCGCATGACTCGAGCGTCAGGAGGCGAGTGCGGGAGCACCGCCGAAGGCTGCGCGCGCAGGGGCTTCGTCCGGTGCAGATCTGGGTTCCCGACGTTCGTTCACCCGAGTTCGCTGACGAAGCGCATCGCCAGTCGGCAAGCGTGGCCGCCAGCGAGCACAGCCAGGACGACCAGGCCTTCATCGACGCACTCAGCGTTGACGACGATTGAGGCGAGGCGAGATCTGGACCGCTGCCGCCGGTAGCGGGTACGTCGGCAAGCCCAGGCCCGTAGCCATCGTCCAGGATGACCGATTCGACGCGACTGACTCGGTGACTGTGTGCGCCTTCACGACGGACCCGACCGACGCGCCGCTGTTCCGGCTTCAAATCGAGCCGGACGAGGTCAACGGATTGCAGGCGCCATGCAGCCTCATGGTCGACAAGATCGCGACGGTGCCGCGATCGAAATTGGGATACCACGTGGGCCGGCTGAGCGACGAGGAGATGGTCCGCCTCGGCAGAGCGATCCTCGTCTTCCTCGGTCTCGCGGGCTGAACACCAGGGTGGGCGCGGAGGGACTCCCGGACGGGAACGTACGTACGGATCCGGACGATTGTGCCTGGTCGGCCATGGCCGTGGACAAGCTCGTACGTCTCCGACCGTCATCGGCCGCGCGATGACCGCGCGATGCGACTCGTCTGTCCGCTGCCAACGCGATCTGCCCCGCTCTGAGAGTAGCGGGCGTAGCTCGGGGCGTTGCTCAGGTGTGCTGATGGCGCCGCCGATGTGGCTGGTCGAACGGGGGGCGGCGTCGGTGTCCTGTTCGGGGATTGCCCGGGAGCTCGGGACGACGCGTGGCTGACCGATGCCGTGCGGACAGCAGTGCTCGACAGCGACGAGATGTGGTGTGAGGTCCCTGACCCGGCGGAGGTCGCCGGCCATCCCCGGCTCCTGGAGGTCGGTCTGTCCCCCGACCGGGTGCTGTCGGACCGTCTCGGGGCCGAGCGCACGAAGCGGTTCGAGGCGGTTGCCCGGTCGCTGGGTCTCGACCCGGCTGGACTGCAGGGCCTCCGGCCGTGGTTGGTGGCTCAGCTGGTCGAGCAAGCGTTGCGGGCCCAGGCTGGGCTCACGGCGGCGCATGCTGTCGATCGTGTCTTGCTCGGCCTGGCCCGTGAGCACGGCATCCCCGTGCGGTCGGAGTTCTCCATCGACGAGGTCCTGGGACGGTTCGGACAGATGCCTGAGTCCGGCGAGGTGCAGTACCTCGACAACATCCTGGAACGGGCCGAGGGTGGTGTCGCCTCGATGGGCCAGGAGTTCACCGCGTGGGCCAGCGGCGACCTGTCGATCGGCGAGAGCATCGTACGACAGCATCGAGCGAAGTACCCCATGGTGCACCAGGCGGGGCTCACTGAACGCAACGCCGCCTGGATCCCCCGCATCGAGACCATGCTCGATACCCCAGGGGCGTGATTCGTTCTGGTCGGGTTCCTTCATCTCGTCGGCGACGGCGGCATCGTCGCGTTGATGAACGACCGCGGCCTCCCGGCACGACCGACCTGCCCACCCGAGCCGGAGTGACCCGCCATGGCCACTGACCTGCTGGTGGGCGCGGAGGGACTCGAACCCACGACATCTGCCTTGTAAGGGCAGCGCTCTAGCCAACTGAGCTACGCGCCCGGGAGGTCGGAGGCTATCGCCCGTCGGCCTCGGGCTGGATATCCGCGCCGGCCTCGACGTCCTCCTCCGACCACACGGGCACGCCTGCGGCCCGCAGCGCCCGCGCGGTGACGCCCTCGCCGGGCACACGCGTGCGGCTGAACGTGCCGTCGTACACCTCGTGGCAGCCGCACGACGGCGACCGGGCCTTGAGCACCGCGCCGCCCGCGCGGGCGGCCGCGGCCAGCCGCACGGCCTGTACCGCGCCGCGCTCGTAGGCGTCGGTCACGTCGTCGCCAGCTGCGGTCCGCACACGACCGGACGGCCCGATCTCGGCCGCGGGACGGGGCGTCGGCAGGCCGCCCGCAGTCTCCGGACAGGCGGGGATGAGACGTCGGTCACGCCCGAGCTGCACGACCGCTGAGCTGGTGCTCGACCGTCCGAGGTGGTTGCACGCCACACCGAGAAGGCACGCCGACACGATCAGCGGCGACCGGCTGGGTGGCGACCATCCCTCCGTGGGTGCGGATATGGCACTACGTTCACCCATGAAACGACCATACCGCCGAGTCCCTTTCGCCCCGTCCGCGCCGATTCAGACCGGTCCCGTCCACCGAGATCTACCGCCGAGACTCTTGGAGGGAAATGCATGGTTGGGCGCCCTCAGCCCCTGAGCGAGAACGGTGTCGACCTCACCCGTCGCTACCTCGCCGAACTGGGCTCGTACCCGCTGCTCACGGCCGAGGACGAGTCGACGCTCGCCCAGGCCATCGCCGAAGGGCGGATCGCCGAGGCCAAGCTTGCGGCCGAGGACGTCGTCCACTCGCGGCGTGAGCGCAGCAAGCTCCAAGCCACGGTGCGCGCTGCGGCGGAGGCGCGTCGCCGGTTCATCCAGTCGAACCTGCGGCTCGTCGTCTCGATCGCCAAGCGCTACCAGACGCCCAGCATGTCGCTGCTCGACCTGATCCAGGAGGGCAACCTCGGGCTCATGCGGGCGGTCGAGAAGTTCGATCACCGCAAGGGGTTCAAGTTCTCGACCTATGCCACCTGGTGGATCCGCCAGGCCATCGGTCGCGGCATCGCCGACAAGGGCCGCACCATCCGGCTGCCGTCGCATCTCATGGACACGCTGGCCACGCTGTCGCGCAGCTCGTCCGCCCTGCTCAAGCAGCTGGGCCGCGAGCCCACGCCGGCGGAGCTCTCCGAGGACACCGGCATCCCGGTCGACAAGGTGCAGGCCGCGCTCCGCGCAGCACCTGACCTGATCTCGCTGTCCGCCGCAGTCGGCGACGACGGCGACCACGAACTGGGCGACATGCTCGCCGACCCCACGAGCGAGGGGCCCTTCGACGCCGCCGCTGCCGCGATCGAGCGGGACGACCTGCGGTCGCTGCTCGCCCAGCTCGACGAGCGGGAGCGCGAGATCCTGTCGCTGCGCTTCGGGCTGGCCGACGATCGCCCGTTGACCCTCGACGAGGTCGGGCGCCGGTTCAACCTCACCCGCGAGCGCATCCGTCAGATCGAGGCCAAGGCCCTCACCAAGCTGCGCCACCCGTGCTCGGCGCAGCACCGCCGCCTGGTCGACGCGCTCACCCGCTGACCCTCCGCGACGCCGCCGGCGGGCCCCGCAAGGCTGTCGCCAGACGGGCCGCCCGGCACCGCCGGCCGCCGCCGATCGGTCAGCGCTGCTCAGCCGCCGCAGCCGCAGCCCGCAGCAGCGCCCGGTCTCCCGGGTCGTCTGAGTCGTCCGCCGCGGCGCCCCGCCGTCGGCCCGGCGCCGCGCTGCGGGCCAGGGCCAGGAGGGCGGTGACAGCCTCGTGCTGGAGGGTCGGCAGTTCGTCCGGGGCGAACCATCGCACCTCGCGGATCTCGGCCGACCTCGGGCTCGCCGTCGCCGGATCGACCCCGGCCGCGGCCCGGGCACGGAACACGACGTCGACCCGTTGGGGCGGGCCGTCGACGACGACGGCCGGCTCGCTCACCAGGTCGATGTCGAGCCCGATCTCCTCGACGACCTCCCGGCGGGCACAGACGGCGATGTCCTC
>DASUQS010000188.1:0-8292 GCA_036280455.1 Acidimicrobiales bacterium | reverse complement strand
GTCGGCAAGACCACCACGTCCGAGTTCGGGGCCATCAGCTTCACCGAGAGCGAGGCGCTCGGCGTCACGCGCAACCCGTGGGACCCGGACCGGACGCCCGGCGGGTCGTCGGGCGGCGCCGGCGTCGCGGTGGCCGCCGGGATGGCCCCGCTCGCACACGCCGCCGACGGGGGAGGGTCGATCCGGGTTCCGGCCTCCGCCACCGGCCTCGTGGGCCTGAAGCCGACCCGTGGCCGGGTCACGTCCGCCAAGGTCGAGGTCGAGGGCCTCGCGACCCAGGGCGTGATCACCCGTTCGGTGGCCGATACCGCCGCCGCGCTGGACGTCCTGGCCCGCCACGATCCCGGCGCCTGGTGGTCGCCGCCCACGCCGTCGACCTCGTTCGCCGACGCGGTGTCCGCGCGACCGCCGGCGGGGCTGCGGGTCGGCGTGCTCGCTGACGCTCCCGTCGAGGGGATCGACGTCGATCTCGCCTGCCGGACCGCCGTCGAGGTGACCCTCCGCGCTCTCGAGGCGGCGGGCCATCGGGTCGTCGACACCGCCATCCCGACCCCGCCGGCCGACGAGCTGATCGCCGTGTTCACCACGCTCTGGAACGTGTCGGCCGCCGGGGTCCCGCTCGCGGACCCCGATGCCGTCGAGCCGCACAACCGGGCCCTGCGCGAGCGTGCCCGAGGCATCGACTCGTGGGACTACGCCACGGCCGTGCAGCAGGCCGAGCGCCTGTCGCGGGGCATCGCCGAGGGGTTCGTCGCCGGGTTCGACCTGCTGGTGACGCCCACGATGGCGTGCCTCCCGCCGCCGGTGGGCACCTGGCGGGAGGGCACCGAGGACGAGCCCCTCATGGCGGTGCTCAACTGCTACCCGCTGGCCGTGTTCACGTCGCTGTTCAACGTGACCGGCCTGCCCGCCGTCTCGGTGCCGGTCCACCACGACGAGGGCACCGGGCTTCCCGTCGGCGTCCAGATCGTCGCCGCCCCGTGGCGTGAGGACCTCCTGCTTCAGGTGGCCCGCATGCTGGAGGACGCACACCCCTGGGGCGACCGCCGTCCCGCCGTCAGGGCCGGCTGACCAACCCGCTGGCGACCGTCCGGGCGGTCAGCCGACGAGCGGCGGGTTCAGGCGGGCGAACCCCTCCTGCCTGCGGTACGGGAAGTGGGGGTAGGGGGCCGGTCGCTCGCTGGCGCGGTCGAGGCGGGCGACCTGGTCGTCGGTGAGCTCCCACCCGACCGCCCCGAGGTTCTGCCGCAGCTGGCCGGCGTCACGCGCGCCGACGATGACCGACGCCACGGTCGGGCGGGTCAGGAGCCAGTTGAGGGCCACCTGTGGCACCGACCGGCCGGTCTCGTCCGCGACGCCGGCGAGGACGTCGACCACGTCGTAGAGGAGCTCGTCGTCGACCGGGGGACCGAACGCGGCGGTGCGATGCAACCGGCTGCCGGGGGGAATGGGTGCGCCCCGGCGGATCCTGCCGGTGAGCCGACCCCACCCGAGCGGGCTCCACACGATCGCACCGACGCCCTCGGCCGCGCCGAGGGGCATCAGGTCCCACTCGTAGTCGCGTCCGACGAGCGAGTAGTACACCTGGTGGGCCACGTAGCGGGGCCAGCCGTTGCGGTCGGCGGCATCGAGCGACTTCATCAGCTGCCACCCCGAGAAGTTCGACACGCCGACGTACCGCACCTTGCCGGCGGCGACCAACGTGTCGAGGGTCGACAGCACCTCCTCGACGGGGGTGCCCGCGTCGTAGGCGTGGAGCTGGAACAGGTCGATGCGATCGGTGCGCAGCCGGCGCAGCGCCGCGTCGACCGCCGCCACCAGGCGCGAACGGGAGGTTCCCGCGTCGTTCGGCCCGTCGCCGGTCGGCAGCGCGGCCTTGGTCGAGATGAGCACGTCGTCGCGCCGGCCCTCCAGCGCAGCGCCCAGCACCTCCTCCGATGCGCCGTCGGAGTACACGTCGGCCGTGTCGAACATCGTGACGCCGGCCTCGAGGCAGATGTCGACCATCTCGCGCGCCTCCGTGACGTCGGTGGAGCCCCAGGCCCCGAACAGCTCGCCTGCGCCGCCGAACGTGCCGGCGCCGAAGCTGAGGGCGGGCACCAGCAGGCCGGACCGGCCCAGTCGCCGATTCTCCATGTCGTCTCCTCCGCTAAACGGGTCATGTGTTCCGTTAGGTGACGGTACCGGGTCGATCCACTAATGACACTCCAAACCCGTTAATGTTCTCGGGGTGAGCGAACCCGTGACCCGGCCCGGCGGACGCACCGCCCGCGTGCGCAGAGCCGTTCTCGACGCGACCGGCGACGCGCTGGCCGAGGCCGGGCTGCAGGGGCTCGACCTCGCAGACGTCGCCCGGCGCGCCGGGGTCGGCAAGACCACCGTCTATCGCCGGTGGGGGAGCCCCGCGGCCCTGGTCGCCGATCTCCTGGTCGACATGGCCGCCACCTCGTTGCCCCGGTCGCGCACCGGGTCGCTGCACGACGACCTGCTGGCCAATGCGGATCTGGTCCAACGGACCCTCGACGATCCCCGCCAGGGCCGGTTGTTCGCCGCCATCATCGCCGCAGCGACCGGCGATCCGCGCACGGCGGAGGCGCTGGAGCGGTTCTACGACGTCCGCCTCGCCGAGTGGGCACCGTGCGTGGACGAGGCGGTCGACCGCGGCGATCTGCCGGCCGGCACCGACGCCACCGAGGTCGTCCGGGCGGTGTCTGCGCCGCTCTACTACCACCGCCTGACGCGCACCGATCCCGTGGGCAGGCATCGGGCGGTGACGGCGGCGCGGGCCGCCGCGGCCGCCGCACAGGCGGGCGTCTTCGCGTCCCGTCCGTCGGACGACTAGATCTGGCCGCTCCGGATCGGGCCGGGCCGTCCGATCGCGTCCCGGGTGGGCTTCCGGTGCGCGGCGCCGGGATTCCTCCGGTCACCCGGTGTGTGGTAGGTCAGTGGGTCTGACTCGGGGTCGGCAATCGTCGAGGAGCGGCACGTGAAGGTCGGGATCGTCGGAACGGGAGCGATGGGGTCGGTGTACGCCGGGCTCCTGGGCCGGGCCGGCCACGAGGTCTGGGCGATCGACACGTGGCAGGACCACGTCGATGCGATCGCCCGCGACGGGCTCGCGGTGTCCGGTGCCAGTGGCACGTACGTCGTGCCCGGCATCAACAGCGGGTACAAGCCCGGTGACGCCGGCGCGTGCGACCTGTGGATCATCGGCACCAAGGCGTCCGAGGTCGAGGAGGTGGCGGCGCACATCGCCCCGCTGCTCCGCCCCGACGACGTGGTCATGGCGTTCCAGAACGGCCTCGGCGCGGGGGAGCGGGTCGCCCGCCAGATCCCCGATCGGCACGTCGCGATCGGCATCGCCGAGGGCTTCGGTTCGTCGATCCCCGCTGCCGGACGCGTGCACCACCACGGCATGCGGCTGATCCGCATCGGGGAGATGCACGGCGGCCTGTCCGAACGGGTGCGCCGCATCGAGCAGACCTGGCGCGACGCAGGCTTCAACGTCCGTGCGTTCGAGGACATCGAGCTGATGGTGTGGGAGAAGTTCATCTGCAACGTCACCCTCAGCGCCCCGACAGCGGCGTTCGACCTCACCGTCGGCGAGCTGATGGCGAACGCCGAGGCGTGGGCGATCGCGCTGGGGTGCACGACCGAGGCATGGCAGGTCGGCCAGGCGAAGGGCGTGCCGTTCCGGTTCGACGACCCGATCGCCTACGTGACCGAGTTCGCCGCCACGATTCCTGACGCGAGCCCGTCGATGCGGCTCGACCACCTCGCCCGGCGCCCGTCGGAGGTCGACGTCATCAACGGCGCGGTCGTCGACCTCGGCCGGCAGCTCGGCATCGCGACGCCGCACAACGCGACGCTCTGCGCGATCCTCCGCGAGCGCGAATCCCGCTTCGGGTAGCCGCGGGATCGCCTGGCCAGCGACCGCCGGGTCAGGACCGCTCCAGCAGTCCCCGGAGGTACGCGGCCTGGCCCGCGTGCTGGATGTCGTCGTCTGCGATGCTGACCAGCCGCACGCCCAGCGTGACCGGTGGGTCCCAGCGCTCGTCCACGACTCGGTCGAGGTCCTCGGAGGACAGGCTGCGGATCAGTTCGCCGGTGCGGGCCGCCACGGCCTCGTGGTAGCCGATCAGCGCGTCCGGCCCGTCCGGGCGGATGGCGGCGACGTCGTCGGGGCCGTGGCCGTACCCCGTGTTGTGCGGGTCGGGAGCGACGCCGACGCGGGCCGCCCAGTCCCCGGTGACCCAGACCTGGTCCTCGTCCAGCAGCTCGGCGACGTGGTGGTCCTGCACGCGGGTGAGGTGCCACACCAGCCAGCCGATCGAGTTCGCCCCCGGTGCCGGCGTGGCCGCCAGCGCCTCGGCGTCGAGCCCGTCGACCACGCCGCGGACGTGGGCCGGGATCCGGCCGAAGAGCTCCGCGAGCAGTTCGTTGATCTCCATCGTGCCTCCTGGTCGGAGCAGGGCGGGAGCGCCCGACGTGTCACCAGCGCAGCAGCGCGCCGAGACCGTCGGTGAGCTGCGGGGGGAGGGAACCGTCGCCGGCCTCCGGCACTACGAGAACGCCCGCACCGCTGGCCAGCGCCGCTGTGACGGCGCCGTCGAGCAACGGGACCTCCTCGGCCGCGTCCGGGTCGGCGAGGTCGCCGGCCGTCGTCGCGATCTGATCGCGCGTCGGGCCGGCCCACGCGCGCCGGGCCTCGGCCTCGTCGCCGGCCCTCTCGGCCACCAGCAGCAGCGCCACCCGGGAGGTCCGCAGCGCTTCGAGCGTCCGCGCTGCGCCCTCGGTCGCCCGGTCGTCCTGGCCGAGCTCCTCGGCGTGCAGAGCCAACGCAGCGTCGACCCGTGCTGTGGACCAGGCGGCCAGTTCTGCGTTCACCTCGGCGGTGAGGCGTTCGGCAGAACCGTCCTCGGCGCGGGTGACACCGATCCGCTCGACGCGCTTGCGGACCTCCCCGGGGAGAGCATCGACGAGGTAGCCGATCGCCCGCTCGTCGCCACCCACGGCAACCACCTGGGCACGCAGCCGCTCGGCCAGGGCGGTGAGCTGGGTGGCGACCTGCGTCATGTTGTGCTGCCAGCTGTCTTCGGCGCGCTGCTGGAAGCGCCGCTGCGACCAGCCACCCGGCGCCACCTTGGTGATCACGTCGTCGTCTCCGTCGACGGTCATGTCGATGTCGCGACCGCCGGCCTCCGACCCCGTCCATGCCCGCAGGTCGGCGCCGATGCGATCGACGAGGGCGACCACGTGTGGGACGTGGCGCTGGCGCAGGGCGATCAGCGGGCGCAGGGCGGGGCTCTCCTGCCAGCTGGAGGTCTCGCGGGTCGGCGCCGGCAGCCGCTCGATCAGCGGGGCACCGCTGCCGGGGACCACCATGGCGAGCCCCGCCACGCCCCGGTGCTCGCCCTCGAGCGCGGCGGCGGCAGCCTCGAGCGCCGCCTCGGACGCGCCCGCCTCGGCGAGGGCGCGACGCCGGTTCTCCCAGCGGACGCGGACCTCCGCCGCGAGGGACTCGGTGGCCGGCTCGAACGCGGCGTAGTCGGTCAGGAACGGCCCCGGTCGGGACACCACCTCGCGCAGGTCCTCCAGGTCGGCCAGGGGTGCCACCGTCGTACCGCGCTGCTCCATGGATTCTCCTCGTTCGTCGTCGTGATCGGCCCCTACCCGGACCCATGGTCGGCCACACCTGCCCCGGGTCGCCCCGGGACGGGGACGGACCTGGCCGCGGCCGGGGGGCCGCGCCACGGCCGGGGACCCGGTCGGCCCACCGCGGTAGGGGCGGGCGGTCAGGTCGGACCCACGGGGCGGCGGTCTGCGCCGTTCGGCTGTGGCGAACGACCGTTGGTGGTGGTGACGCGGCGCGGCATCGTCGATCGCCACAGCGTCTATCGGAAAGGCAGTCTCGTGCGCATCATCGTGGTCGGAGGCACTGGAACCATCGGGAGGGCCCTCGTCGAGGTCCTGTCGGCTCGACATGACGTGGTCGTGGCCGGAAGGCAGTCCGGCGACGTGAAGGTGGACATCAGCTCGGGCGATTCCGTCCGGTCCATGTACGACCGGATCGGGCGCTTCGACGCCCTCGCATGCGCGGCGGGCGAGGCGCACTTCGGCCCGTTCGCCACCGTGACGGAGGACGAGCTCGCGCTCGGCATCCAGAGCAAGCTCCTCGGACAGATGCGGCTCGTCCTCCTCGGCAGATCCCTGATCTCCGAGGGCGGCTCGTTCACGCTCATGTCGGGCTACATCTTCGACGATCCGATCCCGGAGGCGACCGGCTTCGCCGTCGCGAACGGCGGCGTCGAAGGGTTCGTGCGTGCTGCCGCGCTCGGCATCGAGCGGGGCGTGCGGATCAACGCGGTCAGCCCGGGATTGGCGCAGGACAGCTACGAGCAGTTCGGCGCCTTCAATCCCGGCCGCGCGCCGGTTCCGATGCGGGAGATCGCATCCGCCTTCCAGCGAAGCATCGAAGGATGGCGCACCGGAGAGATCATCAGGGCCTGGTGACCGAGGCGTCGCGGCGACCTCTGGCAGCCTGGCTGCGCACGCCGAGCGTCGGGCGGCGTACGAGGACCGACCGGCCGCATCGATCGCGGCGAGGCGTGGATAGCCTCTTCTCCGTGCCCGAAAGCGTCCGCAAGGCGGCTCTGGTGCTGGATCTCTTCTCGGTCGAGCACCCGGACTGGGGCCCCGCCGAGGTCGCCGCTGAGCTGGGGATCGCCAGATCCACCGCGCACGCGCTCCTGGTGGAGCTGTGCAACGCCGGGTTGACGGAGCGGTTGCCGTGCGGGCGCTACCGGCTCGGTTGGAGAACGTTGGGGCTCGCACGGACGAAGCTGGCCACGAGCGGGTTCGGCGCGGAGGTCGCGCCGACCGCGCGCTGGCTGGCGGGCCACTTCGGCGAGACGGTGCACGTCACGGCGTTGGAGCGCAGCCGCGTGATCTACGTCGCCAGCGAACGCCCGCCCGGTGGTGTGGCCGCACCGTCGGAGCCTGTCGCCGCGCCGCTGACGCCGCCAGGCACGGTGCTGCTCGCGGAGCGAGCCGACGGCGGCGGCAGCGGGCTCGAACCTCGCGAGCTCGAGCGCACGCGGCGACGCGGCTACGCGGTCGGAGCGCAGCGCGCCCTGGACGGGGTCGATTGTGCGGCCGCTCCCGTGCGCGTGAGCGACAGACCGGCGACGGTCGCTCTCGCGTTGTGCGCCCCGCGTGACCGCTTCGAGGCCCGGCGTGACGAGTACACGCTCGCGATCGCCGGTGCCGGCAAGCGGATCGCCCGATCCGTTCGGCGATAGCGAACGCCCCGGGTGCTGAGGGCCGAGGGTCGAGCGCCTCGGGCCGTCGAGTAGACGGCCAGAGGGACGTCCCCCACCTACGTGACCGTGAGATCGATGATCGCCTCGTGCTCCATCGTGACGACCGGGGCACCGTCGAGGTCGACGACGATGTCGACCACCGCACGCTCGCCGTGCCGGACGAAGCGATCGACAACCGTGGCGTGCACCGAGACCGTTGCGCCCTCGTGAGCCAGCGCGTGGTGACGGACGATGCTGCGGGTGTGGATCCAGGCACCGTTCACGAGATCGGTGGCCATGATCGTGTTCGCGATCGCCGGCCACACCGCCGGATGCACGATGCCCTCCTGCAGGTAGAGGGCGAGATCGTCGCCGGCGCGGGCGCCGTAATCGGCTCCGTGGCGTCCGCCGAGAACCAACCGACGTGACGGCAGCACCTCGCCGTCGCGGACGACCGGCGGGGGGCCGGCGTCACGGACCGCTGTGAACACGGCGCGGGGATTGCGGTCCTCGGTCGGGTCGATCGCCTCGACGGTCACCGATCCGTCGGGTTGGGTCGTCGGCGTGCAGGCGAGCTCCCGTCGGGTGAACACCGGAGCCTTGAACCGGACCTCCCCGCCGCCGCGGGCGAGCCAGTCGACGCCCCACGCCGCCACGAGAGGGTGGGTGAGGTACGCGTAGGTGGTGACCCCGGCGACGAGCGCGGCGGGAAACCCCTCCGCACGGGCGCCCCCGTCGGTGTGGATCGGGTTGCCGGCGTGCTCGGGCAGGTTCTGCGCGGTCACGGTCCACGGCTGCGGCTCGTCCCCCATGCGGTCAGGCTATGACGGCGGCCCATGCACGCCGCAGGCGGTCTGGACGCGGCCACGCCGGTCGTCGCGAATGCCTGATCCGGTGCGGGCGTCGCTCGTGGCCGCGGGCCTGCAAGTCGCCGACGATCATGGCCTGGAGGCAGCGGCCGGCGTCCTATTGGTGGCGACCCGCCACGTGC
>DASUQS010000187.1:0-17628 GCA_036280455.1 Acidimicrobiales bacterium | reverse complement strand
AGGAGGGGATGGAGCGCATCCGCTGGATGCCCGCCACCAACGGCGGGCCCGGCACCTACATCCAGTTCGGCCCCCACGACCGCAAGGGCTACAAGGGCGACTTCCTCACCATCCGCGAGCTGCGGGGCGGCGAGTTGCGCTTCGACGGCTACCACCGCCCGGAGTGGCCCTCGAACTCAGGCGGGTGACCCGTCACATGCATGGATGCAACCTGCAAGCGTGCAGGTTGCATCCATGCATGTAGGCTGACTGGCCATGGCAAGGTTCGTCGGTCGACGCAACGAACTTACGACGCTCCGTCGTCACCTTGACGGGGTCGAGCGTGATGGGCACGGCGCCTTTCTGTCTGTGCGGGGGCGACGACAGGTCGGCAAGTCCCGGCTTGTCGAGCAGTTCGTACGCACGTCCGGTGTTCCCGGGGTGTTCTTCTCCGCGGCCAAGGGTGCGGCTGTGGCGGACGAGGTCAACGGGTTCGCAGCTGAGATCGCTGGATCCGACCTCGATGCCGCCTCTGTCTTCGCCGATGTTTCATTCGAGCGGTGGGAACCCGCGTTGCGGCTCCTGGCGTCGAACGTGTCGACCCCGACCGTCGTGGTGATCGACGAACTGCCCTACCTCCTCGACCGTGATCCGACCCTCGAGGGAGTCCTCCAGCGGGTGTGGGACCGCCACCTGTCCCGCACCCCGATCCTGCTTGTCGTCATCGGGTCTGACATCTCGACGATGGAGGTACTTGGTCGCTACGACCGTCCGCTGTACCAACGCATGGCTGAGATGGTGGTCGAGCCCTTCACGGTGGCCGAGACGGCGCAGCTGCTCGACCTCTCACCTGCGGAGGCGTTCGACGCGCAACTGGTGCTCGGCGGTTTTCCGACACTCGCCCACGCCTGGGGCGACGCGAGGACGTTGCCTCAGTTCCTGAGGGCCCAGCTCATGGATGCCACCTCGCCGTTGGTGGTCGTCGGTGAGCGCATCCTGAACGCCGAGTTCCCGCCTGGTCTGCAGGCCCGAGATGTCCTGCAGGTGATCGGTGCCGGCGAGACGTCGTTCGCCACGATCGCCGCGCGGACGGGAATCAACCAGGGCTCGCTCACCCGCTCGCTGCACGTGCTCGCGGGCGACAAGCGGGTGGTGGCGATCGACCGCCCGATGTCGGCCAGGGCGGGCCGAAGCCCGTTGTACCGCGTGGCCGATCTGTACCTGCGCTTCTGGATGCGGTTCATCGGGCCGACCCTCGAGCTCGTGCTCCGCGGCCGGGGCGACATCGTCGCCACGCGCATCGCGGATCAATGGCGTGAGTACCGGGGACGGGCGGTCGAGCCGTTGGTCCGCGCCTCCGTTGAGCGCCTGTTGCCGGATGAGCGCTTCGGCGAAGCGCGTCATGTCGGCGCCTACTGGAGCCGCACGGGCGACGTCGAGGTCGACCTCGTGGGCGGAACCGATGCATCGGCGCCGACGTCGGTGGCCTTCGTCGGGTCGGTCAAGTGGCGTGAGCGTTCGCCGTTCAACCGGCGGGATCTGGCCAGCCTGGCGTCCGACCGATCACGGGTGCCTGGCGCAGACGACGCTCGACTCGTCGGCGTCTCTCGGACCGGCTTCGACATCGCCGATGTGGATGTGGCCCTGACCCCGGCCGACCTCATCGAGGTTTGGGGTCCCGCCTGACCGCACTGAGCTCAACCCACCGGTGGTGGGGGTGGGGGAACGGTGATCCGGTGGTCGGGGTGGGGGTGGCCCCAACAGCCACCCCCACCACGTTCCTCTGCTCGACCGCGTGGGGTCAGCCGAGCAGGTGCGACATGATGCGGCCGAGGATGTCGGCCTGCTCGGCCGGCGTGGCCAGCTGCTCGATGCCGTAGCCGAGCAGCACCGAGTCCTCCGTCGTCACCGATGCGGCCACCTCGACCAGCACGGTCGAGAACACCCAGTCGCCGAGGTTGGGGTCGCTGCCCTCGGGTGCGCCCTCGATGGTCCACAGCGACGGATCGTCGGTCTCGAACCCGTCGGCGCTCAGCACGGCGCCGCCCGCGGTGACGCGGGTGTCGTCGACGAACACGCCGATCCCACCCGAGGCGGGGTCGGTGACGTAGCTGATCTTCACGTCGACGCCCCCGCCGGCGTAGGCCGACAGGTCGAACGCCACGTCCTGCCAGCCGCCCGAGTTGCCGGTGAGCGCGTTCCACGAGCCGGGGCTCGTGGGCGTGCACGGGTCGCCGGGGGTGAGGTAGTTCAGGAGGAACGGGTGCATCTCGAGGAGGAATCCGGCCTCGCACTCGGCGGGTGGCGTGGTGCTCGTCGCCCCGCCCGCCTCGGGCAGCGTCGTCCAGTCCTCGGTGCCCGCCGGCGCCGCCTCGACGATGACGTTGTCGTAGCCGAGCTCGGTGTTGAACGAGATCTGGAACTCGAGCGCCGGTGCGTCCGTCGCCGCCACACCGGTCAGATCCACCGTGCGGGCCAGCCGCATGTAGGAGGCGTCCTGGTGGACCGCTCCCGCGTAGCGCTCGCCCTCGACCGGCCCGAACGGGTTGACGCCGTCGACCGTGAGGTACGTGCTCGACGGCGTGCCCGCGAACAGCGGGAACTGGTCCGGCGGCAGCACATCGCTGGTCAGGGCGAACGCCCCGGGCTCGTCGAGCGGGTTGTCCACCGTGGCGGGGCCGCCGAACGTCGCCGTCGCCCCCTCCAGCGGAGGTCCGGTGCCGGCGACGCCGCCGGGCTCGGAGAAGGTCGTCCGGGCGTAGGCGCCCAGGTAGTACTGCTGGAAGTCGTCGGCCAGCAGCAGGCAGTCGCCGAAGAAGTCCTGCGTGATGGCGCAGTCCTCCTCCGGTGCGCCGTCGAGCCCGTAGTAGATGCCGCCGATCGATCCGGCCAGCTGACCGTAGTAGCCGGCGGTCTCGCCGGTGTGGAGCAGCTTGCCGCCCTCGTTCAGGTGATCGCGGGCCGCGAGCGTGAGGTAGTGCTCGCGCTCGGCCACCGCCAGGTCCTCCTGCGTGAAGCTCAACGGGTGCTCGGTGAGGAAGTCCTCCTCGTCCTGGGTCAGGCGGTTGTCGCCCAGCTCCCAGATCACCGCGTCGAAGTGGCCGAGGACGCCGAGCGGGTGCGGCACGCCCTGGGCGTCGACGTCGAAGGTGGCGTGGCTCACGCCGTTGGCGTCGAGGGCCGCGGCGTACTCGTCCGCGTACTTCGGCGCCGCGGTGCCGGCGGGGTAGGTCGGGTTCACGCCGGTGTAGTCCTCGTCGGCGACGACGAGGGCCTGCGCGCCGGAGTCCGAGTGCTGCGTATAGGTGAAGTGCTCGCTCTCGACGTAGCCGCGGCGCAGCTCGATGGCGTTGAACCACACCTCGACCGAGTCGCCCGGCTGGGCGCCCCGCACGGTGCCGCGGTACTCGGCGTAGTAGACGTCGGCGTCGTCGCCGTAGCGCTCGCCGCCCTCCCACTCGGAGACGAGCGCCCGCTGGGTGCGGCCGCCGTTGATGCGGTAGTTCATCCAGCGGAACAGCTGGGCGCGTCGAGCGGTGACGGCCACGGGCTGCGGGTCGCCGTACGACACGTCGAAGCCGTCGACGACGAAGTCGGGCGCACCGAGCCCCACCACCGACACCGGGTCGTCCGGGTCGCTCGCCGACCGGGCGGTGGCGATGGCGAACGGGACGTTCTTCTCGAACTCGGCCTGGATCAGCTCCTCGTCGTCGGGGAAGTGGAAGACGCTGCCGCAGTCGCCGGCCTCCCACTCGTCGCCGGGGTCGGCCGCGCTCGCCGTCTGGCAGGTGGACATCTCGGGCGTGAACGCCAGCGTCCCGTAGGCGGCGTGCGCGTGCTCGGTCGTCTCGCCGTTCGTCGTGTACAGCTCGGCGGAGATGTCGGGGTCGTAGCCCGGCACGGCCGGGTTGCCGTCGTCGCCGGACATCGCCTCGTAGATGGCGTCGTCGGGTGTGGGGGTCGCCACCTGCCACCCGGTGCCCCACAGCAGCAGCTCGGCCGCCGAGTGGTAGTTGATCTGGAACTCGAACCCGACGCGGTCCATCAGCCCGTCGAGCGCCTGGGTCTCGGGCTCGGAGGAGGGGGCGGGGCCGCGGTAGGTCTCGCTGCCGGGGTTGTCGGACGAGCCCTCGTTGTCGTAGCCCCACTTGGTGGGGTAGTTGCGGTTGAGGTCGACGCCGTCGCCGCCGGTGATCTGCCCGTCGCCGTTGTTGTCCCGCAGGTTCTTGCGCCACATGCGCTGGTCGGGCTCGAAGGTCCAGTCGTAGCCGTCGGGGTTGGCGACGGGCACGAACCACATCTCGGTGCGGTTGACCAGGTCGGTGATCGTGCGGTCGGTGCCGTAGTTGTCGATGACGTGGTGGGTCAGGCGGCGGACCATCTCGGGCGTGATCCACTCGCGGGCGTGCTGGGCGGCGGAGAACAGGGTCGCCGGACGGGCGCCGTCGTGGGTGCGGGTCGCCCCTCGGGTGACCTTCAGGGCGACGATGTCCTGGCCCTGCACGGTCTGGCCGATGACGACGAGCTTGGCGATGTCGGGGTGGTCGGCCGCCATCTGCTCGTACTCCTCCCGGAGGCCGCCGGGCGCGCCGTAGGGCCGGTACACCGAGTAGCCCTCCGCGGCCATGCGCGTCGACATCTCGGCGGCCGACTCGCCGTCGACCTCCTTGAGCTCGAGGTCGACGCCCTGGTCGGCCAGCTCGTCGACCTGCGCGTCGGTGGCCACGACCTCGACCTCGACATCGCCGTCAGCCCGCGCGGTGGCCGTGGCGCCGAGGTCGCGGGGGTCGACGCCGGAGGCCCGGAGGGTCTCGAGCTGGCGCCGGTCGAGCGTGCCGACGTACACGTCGGGGTGGTCGCCGGCGGCGGCCTGCGCCCCCTGATCGGGCGGCGGGGGTTGCGCCGGGCCGGCCCCGGCGCCGGTCACCCCCAGACCGCTCACCAGGACACCGACCGACACGATGGCCGCGAACCTGCGCCTCATCCCGATTCCCCCCCGTTTTCTCGCCGCCCACGGTCAGGATGACGGCGGCCGCGTAGCGTGTCAACGGTCACACGCATCGCTTCGCCCGGCGGCTCGCGGTTGCCGCGAGATCTGACGGTCTGTCAGATTGGTCGCGTGATCGTGGAGGGGAGCCGCTCGTGAGGCTGAGGGAGACACCCGAGGAGCAGGCGTTCCGCGCCGAGCTGCGGGCATGGCTCGACGAGACGCTCCCGACCCTGCCCCCAGAGCCGCCGTTCGAGGACTGGGCCGCCAAGCGCGCCTACGACACCGGCTGGCAGCGGCGCCTGTTCGACGCCGGATACGCCGGCATCTCCTGGCCGGCGGAGTACGGCGGGCGCGGCTCCACGCCGTCCGAGGAGCTGATCTTCCTCGAGGAGACCGAGCGCGCCGGTGCCCCCTACGTCGGCTGCTGCTTCGTCTCCACGCTCCACGCCGGGCCCACCATCGCGGCCGAGGGCACACCCGAGCAGCGGGCGCGGTACCTGCCGCCGATCCTGCGGGGCGACAACGTGTGGTGCCAGGGGTTCTCCGAGCCAGAGGCGGGCTCCGACCTGGCCTCGCTGCGCACCCGGGCCGTGCGCGACGGCGACCACTACGTCGTCACCGGCCAGAAGATCTGGACGTCGCACGCCCAGGTCGCCGACTACTGCGAGCTGCTCGCCCGCACCGATCCGGACGCCTCCAAGCACGGCGGCATCACCTGGATGGTCATGCCGATGGACTCGCCGGGCATCACCGTGCGGCCGATGCGCACGCTCACCGGCGAGAGCGAGTTCAGCGAGATGTTCCTCGACGAGGTGCGCATCCCCGTCGAGAACGTGGTCGGCGCCGAGAACGACGGCTGGCGGGTCGCCATGGTGACCTTCAGCTTCGAGCGGGGCACCGCCTTCGTGAGCGAGCTGCTCGGCTCGATGCGGCTGCTCGCCGACCTGGTCGACATCGCCCGCAAGACCCCGCTCGGCGCCGGCACGGCCTGGGACGACGCCGGCATCCGCCGCGACCTGACGGTCACCGCCGCCGAGCTCGACGCCCAGTGGGCGCTCACCAAGCGCAACGTCTCGCGCGCTGCCCGCCACGGCTCGCCCGGCGTCGGCGGATCGATCTTCAAGCTCGCGTACCACGAGACCCGCGAGCGCATGGGCGAGGTCGCCCTGCAGGTGCTCGGCCGGGCCCGGCTGGCTCTCGACGACCCCACCGGGCTGTCGGCCCGCCACCTCGACCACGTCCAGCAGCGGCTCTACGCGCTCTCCTTGTCGATCGCGGCGGGCACCGCCCAGATCCAGCGCAACATCGTGGGCGAGCGCCTGCTCGGCCTGCCCAAGGAGAGGTGAGCCGGGTGGGACGTGCGCGGCAGCCCAACCGTCCGGAATCTGGCGGCCGAGCACCGGCCTGCCTGGCGAGCCCCCCGAACGACACGAGCCGGGTGGGACGTGCGCCGCAGCCCAACCGTCCGCGTTCTGGCGGCCGAGCACCGGCTCGTCTGGCGAGCGACCGAGGAGCATGAGATGGACTTCGAGCTGAGCGACGAGCAGGTCGCGCTGCAGGGCGAGCTGCGCCGGTTCCTCGCCGACCGGATGACCCCCGAGGCCCGCCGCGCCGTGATCGACATGCCCGGCGCGGTCGACCGGGACCTGTGGCGCGACCTGGGCGGCATGGGCGTCTTCGCCCTCACGCTCCCGGAGGCGCAGGGCGGCGTCGGGCTCGGGCTGGCCGACGCCACGATCGTGTGCGAGGAGCTCGGCCGGGCGTGCGTTCCCGGTCCGTTGCTGGGCACGTTCTTCGCCGCCGGGCTCCGGGCCGACGGCACCGACCCGGAGGTGCTCGACCTGGCCCGCCGCGCCGCGGCGGGCGAGGCGGTGGTCGGCCTGGTGCCGGCCGGCGACCCTGCGTTCGTCGAGCACCTGGCCGGCCTCGACGCCCTCCTCGTCGTGGGGGACGACGAGGTGAGGCTCCTCGACCCGCCCGCCGACTCCCGTCCGGTCGATCGGCCCCTCGACCCGCTGACCCCGGTCGACGTGGTCGACGCCCTGCCGCCCGGCCGTGTCGTGGGCGGTCCCGAGGTCGCGGCCGTCCTCCGCAACGCCGCCACGCTGCTGTCGGCGGCGCTCCAGGTGGGCTTGGCCGAGGCCGCCGTCGCACTCGGCACCGGGTACGCGAAGGAGCGGCGGCAGTTCGGCAAGGTGATCGGCACCTTCCAGGCCGTGAAGCACCTGCTGGCCGATGCCCAGGTGCAGGTCGAGGTCGCGCGGGCCGCGGTCCAGGCCGCCGGGGTCGAGATCGACGACGCGCTCGCCGGGGTCGGGGACGGACCCAGGCTGCATCGCACCCTCGACGGTGCCCGCATCGTGGCGTCGCGGGCCGCCGACCGGGCCACGCGCGCCTGCATCCAGGTGCACGGCGGCATGGGTTTCACGTGGGAGCTCGACGCGCACCTCTTCCTGAAGCGGGCGCTCGTGCTCGACGTGGGCCTCGGGTCGCCGGACGCTGCGGCCGCGTCACTCTCTGCGGCGCTCTGACGCGCTGAGGGCGTGGTCGCCGACTGAGTACGATCAGCCCGTGCGTCGAGTGCGGGAGCGCCACGGCACCGGGCGGCGGCGCCGCACCTGGGGGCAACGTCTGGCCGTCGCGGCCGGGTGCTTCTCGACGTTCGGGTTGCTCGCCAGCGCCGCCGGCCTCACCTACGTGTTCCGCAAGTACGAGCGGCTGCCCCGGGTCGAGCTCACCGGGGTCCTCGACGAGACGGGCGAGTCCGGGGAGCCCGAGAACTACCTGATCGTCGGCATCGACAGCGCCGCCAACCTGCCGGAGAACGACTCGGTCCGCATCGGCCGCGATCCCACGCTGCGGTCCGACACGATCATGATCCTGCGCACCGACCCGGCGTCCGGGCGTGCCGCGCTGCTGTCGCTGCCGCGCGACCTGTGGGTCCGCCACGCGGACGGCACCAACGCCCGCATCAACCTGGCCATCCAGCGGGGCGGCCCGCCGCTGCTCATCCGCACGATCGACGAGAACTTCGCCATCCCGATCCACCACTACGTGCAGGTCGACTTCGCGTCGTTCCGCGGGTTGGTCGACGCGATCGACGGGGTGCCGGTGCCGATCCCCCTGCCGGCCCGCGACACGGAGTCCGGGCTCGACATCGCGGACGCGGGATGCCACACCCTCGACCCGACGGAGGCCCTGGCGTACGTGCGCTCCCGCCACTACGAGCAGGAGGTCGACGGCGAGTGGGTCGAGGACCTCCGTTCCGACATCGGACGCATCGACCGCCAGCAGGACTTCATCCGCCGGGCGCTCGGCCGGGCCATCGACCGCGGGGCCCGCAACCCCGGCACGCTCGACCAGCTCATCGACGTCGGGCTCGAGGGCATCACGGTCGACAGCCAGCTCACGGCCGATGACATCTTCGACCTCGGCACCCGGTTCCGGTCGTTCGACCCCGACAGCCTGGCCACCTACGCCGTCGAGGGCACCCCGGACACGGTGGGCGCGGCGCAGATCCTGCGGCTGGTCGAGGGGCCGGAGACCGAGGCGATCCTGTCGATCTTCCGCGGCAGCGAGTCCGAGGACCTCGAGCCGGAGGGGGTGCGCCTGATCGTCCGCAATGGCACGGGCACGCCCAGCGAGGGCGCCGACGCCGCCGAGGCCCTCCGCGGCGCCGGGTTCATCGCCAACGTCTCCGGCGACGAACCGGGCGGTGGGGCCGAGGGCACGGTCGTGCGTCACCCGCCCGGCCAGGAGGCCGCCGCGGACCTGATCGCCCGCTGGCTGGTGGGCGGCGCCCAGCTCGAGGAGGTCGACGATGCCGAGGGCATCGAGGTGGTCACGGGCACCGACTGGCAGGGCGTGCGCAACGAGCCGTCGCCGTCGACGTCGACCACGACCGCCACCACGCTGCCCGAGGCGACCACCACCACCACGAGCACGACGTCCGCCGACGACGACGCGCCGTCGGACGACGAGTCAGAGCCGGACGAAGAGACCTCGACCTCGGTCGACCTCGCCATGCTGGAGTGCTGAAGCCCGTGTCCAGCGATGCCCGGTCCGTCAGCGTCGACACCGGCACCGACATCGAGGCGACCGCCTCGTCGGCCTCGTCGGCCTCGACGCCCTCGTCGGTCTCTTCGGCCTCGACGGTCTCGACGGAGGCGACCCCTCCGGCGGTGCCCGTGGATGCGCTCGCCGGCGGCACCACCGGTCCACGCCGCAAGCCGTCGTGGCAGTCGCGCCCGCTCGGCTACATGCCGGCGCTCGACGGCCTGCGGGCCGTCGCGGTCGCCCTCGTCATCGCCTACCACCTCGGGTACTCGGGCGCCGCGGGCGGCTACATCGGCGTCGAGGTGTTCTTCGTGCTGTCGGGGTGGCTGGTGTGCGCCCTCCTGATCAACGAGCACCAGCGCACCGGCATCATCGGCGTCACGAGCTTCTGGCTGCGGCGGGCGCGGCGCCTGCTGCCCGCCCTGGTCACGGTGATCGTCGGCACGTTGGCGGTCGCGACCGTGACGGAGCCCGGCCAGCTCGCGGCCCTGCGCTCGCACGGCTTCGCCGCGCTGGCGTACCACCTCAACTGGCGCCTGATCGTCGACGACCAGTCGTACTTCCAGGCGGCCGAGGGGCCCTCGGCGTTCGAACACCTGTGGTCGCTCTCGATCGAGGAGCAGTTCTACCTGGTGTTCCCGGTCCTGTGCGCGTTCGTGTTGGCCCGCTGGTCGCGCAAGGTCGCGGTCATGGCCGTCGTGGCCGCCGCCGTGGCCGCGACCGTGTTGCGCTTCGCGCTCTACACGCCCGGCGTCGACCCGTCGCGGATCTACTTCGGCACCGACACGCGGGCGGCCGGCCTGCTCATGGGCGTGGCGCTCGGCCTGTTCTGGACGCCGAACCGCCTGCGCCCCCACGACTCCCCGCGCTTCACCGCCGCGCTCGACGCCATGGCGCTCGTGGGCGCCGGTCTGCTGGCCTGGTACGCGTTCGTCCTCGACGCCGCGCAGCCGGTGGCGTTCCTCGGCGGGTTCACCGCCGTGCAGATGGGCACGCTGCTGCTGATCGCCGTGGCGGTCTACCCGGCCCCGACCCGCACGGCCAGGCTGCTGTCGCTCTACCCGGTGCGATGGGTGGGCCAGCGCTCGTACGGCATCTACCTCCTGCACTGGCCGGTGATCGTCTTCTTCTCGTCGGCGCCGGGCGAGCAGCCCGAGTCGCCCGTGTCGGTCGCGGCCCAGGTCGCCCTGGTGATCGGCCTCGCCACGCTGATGAACCGGCTGATCGAGCATCCCGTCCGGGCCCGCGGGCTGGGCGATGCCTGGCGCGACGCGTGGAGTTGGGTCGCGGGCCGGGTGCGGGGACGCCCGCTGGCTGCCGGCGTGGCGATCTTCGCCGCGGTCGTGACGCTCGGCGCCTCGGCCAGCGTCACGCGCGACGTGGTCACGGCGTCGCCTCCCGACACGGCCCAGCCCGAGTCGGTGGTGATCACCGCCGCCACCGCCGCCCCGGCCACCACGGTCCCGGACACCACGGTCCCGGCCACCGCGGTCCCGGATCCCGCCGCGCCCGGTGCCGCGGCGCCCGCTCCCGCTCCCGCGGCGCCGGTTCCCGCGGCGCCCGCCGCGTTCCTGCCGACGACCGCGATCGGCGACTCGGTGCTGGTCGGCGCGGCTCCTGCACTGTCGGCCCGGATGGGCCCCTCGCTCGCCGTCGACGCCGTCATCGGTCGTCAGATGGAGGACGCCGGCGCGCTGATCGCGGGGATGGCCGCCGACGGGCGCCTCGGTCAGGTCGTCCTCCTGCACCTCGGCAACAACGGGCCGTTCACCGCCGAGCAGATCGACGAGGTGTTCGCGACGATCGGCGCCGACCGCACCGTCCTGCTGGTCAACGTGCTGGTGCCCCGCCGGTGGGAGGGGGAGGTCAACGACCAGCTCGCCGCCGCGGCCGCCCGTCATCCCAATGCGAAGCTGATCGACTGGCGGTCGCTCGTCACGAGCGAGCCAGGCTTGACGAGGGACGACGGCTTCCACCTCACGGCCAACGGCGCCGAGCGCTACGCCGATCTCGTGGTGGGGCAGGTGCCACGGGAGACCGCCGGCTCGTAGCATCCCGCTACTCTCCGGTGCGCCCGCCCGGGGGAGACGGAGGACAGGTGCCCGAGCCCGAATCGACATCGCCCGAGCCGCGGACGCGTGACCGGCGGGGCCCGCTGGTGCATCCGGTCGTCGCCACGCTGGGTGCCTACTCGTGGCGGCTCATCGCCATCGGCATCGTCGGCTGGGCGCTGCTGCAGCTCATCACGATCCTGTGGGTGCTGCTGCTCGCCGCGGCGGTGGCGGTGCTGCTGTCGCGCGCGCTCGACCCGGTGGCCAACGTCTTCCGGCGCCTCCGCTGGCCGAACGCCCTGGTCGCCGCGACCACGCTGCTCGGGTTCCTCGCCGTGCTGGCGGGCATCGTCGCGCTGCTCGTGCCGTCGATCGCGGACGAGTTCGAGAGCCTCGGCCCCACGCTCGAGGACGCGGTCGACGACCTGGAGGACTGGCTGGTCGACGACAGTCCCTTCGACGTCAAGCGCGGCGACATCGACGACTTCCGCGAGGAGGCGAAGGACTGGATCTCGACCAACGCCCAGTCGCAGACCGGCACGGTCGTCAGCGGCACGCTCATGGCCGTGGAGGTGCTCACCGGCCTGTTCCTCTCGCTGATCACGACCTTCTTCATCCTCAAGGACGGCCAACGCTTCTCCCGGTGGGTGCTGGGGTTCGTGCCCGACGACCGCCGGCCGCTGGCCGTCAAGCTCGCAGCCCGGTCGTGGCAGACCCTCGGCGGCTACCTGCGGGGCTCCGCGACGCTCGGGGTCATCGAGGGCATCATCATCGGCACGACGGTCCAGCTGGTCGGTGGGGCGCTGGCCATCCCCGTGGCGGTCATCACGTTCTTCGCCGCGTTCCTGCCGTTCGCGGGAGCCGTGCTGGCGGGAACGGTCGCCGTGCTCGTCACGCTCGTCACGGCGGGCACCGGTCAGGCGCTGATCGTGCTGATCGTGGCGGTCGCCGTGCAGCAGCTCGACAACGACCTTCTCGCCCCGGTTGTGTTCGGCAAGAACCTCGAGCTGCACGCCCTCGTCGTGCTCGGCGCCATCGTGGCGGGCAGCACCCTGTTCGGGCCGTTCGGGGCGGTGCTGGCCGTGCCGGTCACCGCCGTGGTCATCAACGTCATGGCGGAGATCCGGGCCGACGGGCGGCGCTCCGACGGGGTGCCGGCTGACGACGAGGTCGCAGCGGAGGGCGGCCTCTCGCCGTAGGCCGGACATTCTGCACTCGTCGTGCAGGCGTATGCTCGGCGGCGGCACCGACCACGGGAGGGTCCATGGAGCAGACGGCCATCGAGATCGCCGACGCGGTCCGGAGGGGCGAGCGACGTGCGGTCGAGGTGCTCGACGAGGCGCTGGCCGGCATCGCGGCCGGCAACGACCGCCTCGGAGCGTTCGTCCACGTGGACGAGCAGGTGGCCCGCGCCGCGGCCGAGGCCGTGGACGCCACGGTGGCGGAGGGCCACGACCCGGGCCCGTTCGCCGGGGTCCCTTTCGGCGTGAAGGACCTGGAGAACTGCGCCGGCATGCCCACCAGCTACGGCTCCCTGGCCTTCGCCGAGCGGGGCCCGGTGGACGCCGACTCCGTGCACGTGGCGCGCCTGCGCGCCGCGGGGGCGGTCCCGGTCGGCAAGACGGCCGCCCCGGAGTTCGGCACGCTCAACTTCACGAAGACCAAGGCGTTCGGTGTGGCCCGCAACCCGTGGGACACCGAGCGCACCCCGGGCGGATCCAGCGGGGGCAGCGCCGCCGCCGTGGCCGCAGGCCTGGTGCCGGTGGCGACGGCCAGCGACGGGGGCGGCTCGACGCGCATCCCGGCGTCCTTCTGCGGCCTCGTCGGCTTCAAGTCGAGCCACGGGCGCATCCCGCTCCCGGGTGCCCCCGGGTCGGAGACCGCGGTGTACGGGCTGCTCACCACCACGGTCGCCGAGAGCGCCCGCCACCTGGACGTCACCGCCGGCCCCGACGACCGCGACCGGTTCTCCTTGCCGCGGCCGCTCGTGAACTACGAGTCGGCGATCGAGTCGCTGCCCCTCGACGGACTGCGGGCGCGGTGGTCGCCCGATCTCGGCTTCGCGCTGTGCGACCCCGAGGTGCGGGCGATCGCGGAGAAGGCCGCCCGTTCGCTGGCGGAGGCGGCGGGGATGGTGCTCGACGACGAGCCGGTCGTCCTCACCGATCCCGTGCGCACCTGGCTCGGCGCCGGCAGCCTCGACCTGTGGCTGGCGCTCGAGCCGGGCATGTGGCCGGGGGTGGCCGACGACCTGACCCGGTACAGCCGCAGCGTGCTGGAGCAGACCGAGTCGTACCCCGTCCCCCGGGTGGCCGAGGCGGCCCGCCGGCGGGAGCAGCTGACGCTCGACGCCGCCCGGCTGTTCGACGAGGTCGACGTCGTGCTCTCCCCGGCGACCGCGGTGCCGGCGTTCGCCGCCGCCGGCCCGCCCCCCGACACGATCGACGGTCGCCCGGCCAAGCCGCTCGGCGCGTCCGCGACACCGTTCACCATGCTGGCCAACCTGTGCTGGAACCCCGCGGTGTCGGTGCCCGCCGGCCAGACCGCCGACGGCCTGCCGGTGGGCCTCCAGGTGATGGCCGCGCGCCACCACGACGAGATCCCGCTGCGCCTGGCCCGCATCTGGGAACAGACCCAGCCCTGGCCCCGCCACGCCCCGGCGACCACGGGCGGCTGACCGCCGGCCGCCGACCCCGGGGCCTGTCCCGGATTTTGCCCCGACCTAATCCGGGCGGTCGCGGAGGAAGCGCTCGACCTCTTCGACCAACGAGCGGGCGGCGCCCTCCTCGTCGCCGCCGGCGTCGTGGCGCTCCTCGAGCTGGGTGACGTAGTCGGACGTCTCGTCGTCCTCCTCGACCAGCTCGGTCACCTGCCGTTCGTAGGCCGCCGAGGCGATCTCGAGGTCGGTCGTCGGCATCCACGTGCCCAGCACCTCGGCGGTGTGCTCCAGCAGCGCCAGCACGGCCTTGGGGGAGGGAGCGGTCGGCACGTAGGTCGGCACCGCCGCCCACAGCGACGCGGCCGGCAGCCCGGCCTCGCGGCAGGCGGCCGACAGCACGCCCACGACGCCGGTGGGGCCCTGGTACGTCGACGGCGGCAGGCCGAGGCCGGCCTCCAGCGCCGGATCGGTGACGGTGCCGACGACCGGGACGGGCCGGCTGTGCGGCACCTCGGCGACGAGCGCCCCGAGGATGACGACGAGCCGGCAGCCCAGCTCCTGGGCGATGCCGGTGACCTGGGCGCAGAAGGTGCGCCACTTCAGCTGGGGCTCGGCGCCGATCATCAGCACCACGTCGCCGGCATCACCCGGAAGGGCGGCGGTGTACACGTCTGTGGTCGGCCACACGATCTGCCGGACGCCGCTGTCGTCGACCTCGGCCTGGGGCCGCGACGTGGTGAAGTCGAAGAACTCCTCGGCGTCGATGTCGGCGATCAGGTCCGCGTCGTAGCGGTCGATCAGGTAGCGGACCGCCCCGCTGGCGGCGTCTCCGGCGTCGTTCCAGCCTTCGAACGCCGCCACGAGCACGGGACGGTCGAGGGTCGGTCGCGAGCGCCAGCGGACGTGATCCACCGCGACCATCGTACGGGCATCGGCCGCCGGCACCCCGCCGGCCGCGCGGCATCTCGCGGGGCGGCCGGAGGGCGAACCCGGGGAGCAGTCGGCGGGAGGGCGCGCCTCAGGCGGCGCCGTGGCGCCCGGGAGCGCCGGCCACCGGGGCGGTGGAGCCGGGACCCGTCGCGGACGCGGTCCCGGTCTGGTCGGCGAGGCGGTTCAGCATGGCCGACACCTCGTCCTGGGCCCGGGACCACTCGTCGAGTGACCTCCGTGCGTTCTCGGCCGCGCCGGCCCCGGCCCATGTGCTGATCGCGGTGCGGAAGTTCATGGACGGCAGGCTACGAAAATTACGTGTCGCGCGATAGGCGTGACGATGAGCGTTTGGTCACACCGACATGAACGTTGTCACACCCTGGAGGGCGGTCGACGCGCCACCCGACGTCCTCGGCCGCCCCGATCGACGCCCCGGGGCAGGTGCGGTGAACGGCGCCACTCGTGCCGCGTCCACAAACGTTTGCGCCCTGCCACGCCGGCCAGACCCGCCGGTCGCGGCGTCCTCGTCGTTTGCCGCATCGACGGATGCGCCTTCCTCCTGCGTCCTTGCGACCGATGAATCTGACTCGCCGTGGGCAGGGCGAACGTTCATGGACGCAGCACTAGGCTGCTCGACGTGACCCCCGCACCCACCGTCCGCACGGTGGCCGACGTCATGAGCTCGCCCGTGGTGACCGCTCTGCCGGACGAGACCGTGGCCGCCGCCGCCACCCGCATGGAAGCCGGCACGGTCGGCTCCGTCGTCGTCGTCGACGGCTCCCGGCCCGTCGGCATCCTCACCGAGAGGGACATCGTCCGGTTGGCCGCCGCCGGCCCCGCATCGGCCGGGCTCAAGGTGGCCGAGCTGATGACCGCCGATCCCGACTGCATCGCGCCCGATGTATCGGTGCAGGACGCCTTCGCGTCGTTGACCGAGCGCGCCTACCGCCACCTCCCCGTCGTGGAGGGCGACGATCTCGTGGGCATCGTGTCGCTGCGCGACCTGATGCACCTCGCGCAGATCCAGCCCGTCGTGCACCCGGGGCAGATCGAGGCGCCCCCGGGCCTCGAGGGCGTGATCGTCGCCGAGACCGAGGTGGGCGACGTCCGCGGGCTCGAGGGCTTCTACCACTACCGCCAGTACTCTGCGGTGGAGCTGGCCGACAAGCGATCGCTCGAAGACATCTGGTTCCTCCTCTTCGAGGGGCACCTACCGTCGGCCGACGAGAGCGCGGCGTTCGCCGCCGAGGTGCGGGGCCTGCGGGCGGTGCCGCCGGCGGTTGCCGAGCTGCTCCCCGCCGTCGCTCGGACCGGCGGCCCGATCATGGACCAGCTTCGCAGCGCGGTCTCGCTGATCGGCCACAGCCAGGGTTTCCGGCCGTGGCTCGACATCGACGCGGGCGAGCTGCGCACGAACGCTCTCCAGGTGTGCGCGGCGGTACCGACCCTCATCATGGCGCTGCACCGTCTGGGCCAGGGTCTCGACCTGATCGAGCCCGATCCCGCCCTCGGCTACGGCGAGAACTACCTGTGGATGCTCACCGGCGAGCAGCCTGACGCCGACAAGGCCCGGGCGGTGGAGCAGTACCAGATCCTGACGATCGACCACGGGTTCAACGCCTCGACCTTCACGTCTCGGGTCATCACCTCGACGGGCGCCGACCTCGCAGCCGCGGTCACCGGCGGCATCGGCGCGCTGTCGGGCCCGCTGCACGGCGGGGCGCCGTCGCGGGCGCTCGACCTGCTCGACGCCATCGGCACACCCGGCAACGCCCGGCCCTACCTGGTCGACGCCGTCACCCGCGGCGACAAGATCATGGGGTTCGGCCATCGGGTGTACAAGACGACCGACCCGCGCTCCGAGTTCCTCCGCGGGGTCGCGCAGCGCATCGGGGCGGCCAAGGTCGGTTTCGCGACCGAGGTCGAGCAGACGGTGGTCGACGTCCTGGCCGAGCTCAAGCCGGGCCGCAACCTCTACGCCAACGTCGAGTTCTACGCCGGTGTGGTGATGGAGGACGTGGGCCTGCCGCCCGAGCTGTTCAGCCCGACGTTCGCGTCGAGCCGGGTCATCGGCTGGTGCGCCAACATCCTCGAGCAGGCCGCGGACAACCGCATCATCCGGCCCTCCGCCCGCTACGTCGGGCCGCCGCCCCCGCAGCCGGTGCCCGACGCCTGACGGGGCGAGGCAATCATTCGGCGGGCGGACACCGGTCCGGTCCGATCCCGGGGAGCCGGCCGCCCGCCGACGGGTCGGCGAGGCAATGACGTGCGCCAGCGGACTCGCGAGGCGATGACGTGTGGCCCCCGCACGCGATTGCCTCGAGAGTCTCCGAGCGCGAGTCATCGCCTCGTGAGCCACCGCCACCCGTCTGACGTGCACTCGCTGGAGCCTTCGCAGCCGGACTGCCCGCGTGGGGTGGCGAACGCCTAGCGTGCGGTGGGTGAAGGTCGAGATCGCCACCACGCTCACGCCCGCCATCGTCGACGCCGTCGAGCGCCTCGTGCCGCAGTTGTCGCGGTCGAACCCGCCGCCGACGACGAACGAGTTGGGCGACGTCGTCTCGTCGCCGGCCACCGACCTGTTCATCGCCATCGACGACACGGGCACCGTCATCGGCATGGCGACCCTGGCGGTGTTCCGCATCCCCACCGGGCTGCGGGCGTGGATCGAGGACGTCGTCGTCGACGAGGCCGGCCGCGGCCAGGGCGTGGGCGAGGCGCTCACCAACGGCATGGTCGCTCGGGCCCGCGAGCTGGGCTGCCGCACGGTCGACCTGACCTCGCGCCCGTCGCGCGAGGCCGCCAACCGCCTCTACAAGCGGGCGGGCTTCGAGCTTCGGGACACGAACGTCTACCGGCTCGACATCGCGTAGGTCTGGCTCGGCGTCACCCGCCGGCGGCGGGCGCCGGACCCACCTTGCGGACGCGGTCGCCCCGCCGCACCGTGCCCGGGACGACCACTC
>DASUQS010000186.1:0-13676 GCA_036280455.1 Acidimicrobiales bacterium | reverse complement strand
ACCCGGCTCGCTGCTTGCGGGGCGCCTCGGGTACGGCCCACATCGCCTCGCCGCCCGCGTCCCCGTCGTCCGCCGGCGGGGTGGTGTCCACCAGGCGGCCGGCCCGGAGGGCGTCCATCGCGGAGGCCCATCCGACGACGGCCCGCAGCCCCGACGCCAGCGCGGTGCGGTCGACCGGATGATCGTGCCCCCGGGCTGCGTCGTCGGCCGCGGCGACCGCGGCGTCTTCCGCCGCGCGCAGCCGGGCGATCGCGGCGCGGACGTCGCCGCCCCCGTCCTGCGCCTCGCCCACCTCGCTGACGGCGGCGTCGAGCTCGGCGAACGCGTCCGGGTCGGCCAGGGCACCGGCGTCGAGGGCCCACGCGAGGGCCTTCGGCTTGCGGAGCGCCTTGACCTCGGCTGCCTCGTCCTTCCGGTCGGCGGACCGCAGCTCGCGCACCAGCGCGTCGCGCCGCGCCACGAACCCGTCGAGCGGGCCGCCGTACACCTCGGCGATGCTCGGCCCGAGCGAGGTCGGGGCCGCGTCGGGGTTGTCGCGGGTGCGGGGCATCGCCACAAGGTTGCCAGGCGCCGCGCCCAGCCCACAGGACGTTCCCGGACCTGGCGGATCCGAGGCGTCGTCGGCGCTCAGCCGAGCGGGCGATGTCCGGTGTGCGAGGTCGACGCGGCCCGTCCGGCGGTGACCGACGGCCGGGGCTCCTCGACCGGGCGCCGCCACCGGCGCACCGCCGCGGCCGCCAGCAGGGTGAGAACGCCGAGCGCCACCACACCGGCCGTGGCGATCGCGTAGCGGAGGAAGCCGGGGCCGTCGCCGGGCGACGCCGCCGCGTCCTCGACCTCCGGGGCGGTCGCCGCGAGCTCCACGGGCCACGTCTCGTTGCGGCACGTCGCCGGCGTGTCGCGATCGAGGCGCACGTGGACGGGGACCACGACGGTCGCTCCCGGTGGCACCTCGACAGCTTCCTGGGGCGCAGCTCGATTGACGAGCGAGGCCGAGCACGCAGGTGTCGCGTCACGCAGGGTGGCCGCAGCGGGAGCGAGGAGGACCGGACGCGAGCGCTGGTTGGTGATCGTCACGTCCTGCACGCCGAGTGAGCCTCTCGCCGGCACGTCCACCACCGCGTCGACGGTGACGTCCTCGGTGTCGTCCTCGTTCGCCGGCATCTGGAGGTCGACGATGAGGAAGGCGATCAGCCACAGCACGACGGCACCGGTCACCCGGGCGATCACCACCACGGCTGCACCAGCCTGGTCGTCGAGTTGTCCGGCATGTGACTCCCGAGCGACTACCGCTCAGCGTGGAGCGCCCGCCACCCCGTGTGATGGTAGCTGGGTGGTGCAGCGTCCTGTTGCATCCAGCGGGCATCTCCGGATCCGCGTCGATGTCCCATCCCGCCGGACGGGCAGGCGGCGTCCCGTACCCTCGGGCCCGTGTACGAGGTCGACCCCGCCGGCGGTGTGGTGCTCACCGTGTACGTCCAGCCCGGAGCCGCCCGGGCGGGCGTCGTCGGGAGGTACGGGGACGCCCTCAAGCTCAAGGTCGCCGCCCCGCCCGAGCGGGGAAAGGCCAACGCCGCTGTCGCCAGGCTCCTGGCCGCGGAGCTGGGTGTGCGGCCCGCCGACGTCGAGATCGTCAGCGGTCACGGCGGTCGGCGCAAGCGCGTGCACGTCGCCGGGGTGGGCGCCGACCATGTGGACGCGTGGCTGTCGACCCACTCGGCAGGCTGATCGACTGACGGGCTGCCAGGAACCGCTGAGCGGGCCGGTCGAGCGGGCCGGGGAAGACCGTGCCGCTCCGGCCCTCAGCCCACCGCCACCGCCGGCAGGTCCGCCCCGAGGGCCCGGCAACTCGTGAGCGGCCGCCCCTGGTGGAAGACGGTGACGGGACCGTCCTCGCTCACCACCACCGCGACGGCCTCGTGGTGGTCGTAGGTGTACCGGGCGGCGGAACGGTGCCGCATGCCGCGGGTGGTGCCCACCGCGGCGTCGGCCTCGGCCGACGAGTTCAGACCGACGCCCAGGTGGAGCACCTGACCCCGGGAGTCGATGACCACGGCCAGGTCGGTCTGCATCAGCGCGGCGAAGAGAGCGGGGTAGTGGTGGCGGGCGGTGACCGACAATGCCGGCGCGACGATGCCGTGCTCGATGTCGAGCCCCGACGCGTCGTCAGGCCCCGGCATCACCAAGGTGGCCCCGACCCGGCCGGGGCTGAGCCAGTGGAGGGCGAGCTCGAGCATCCCGGTCAGCACGGTCTCGGCGACGTGGGGGAGGTGGGGCTGGAGCAGATCCTGCTGGGCGCGGGCGTTGGGCCGGGCGGTCCACCGGTAGCCGGACCACTCGATGGTGGCGGTCGCGGTGAAGAGCCGCGTCGCCTCGTGCACCGGGGTGCGCTGCACGATGAGGACGCCCGTGTCGGCCTGGATCTCCACCAGGTCCGCCTCGTACTGGACGCTGCGGCGGAACGCCGCCAGCCGGCGACTGCCGTCGGCGTTGATCGCCAGGTACGACGAACGCCCGTCCGCGAACCGCCGGGCCATCGGCAACGGTGTGCCGTCCAGCGGGATGAGGTCCGCGAGCTCGCCCGCACTCACGAGGGAGCGGTCGTCGGGCACGATCATCGACCCGTAGAGCGGGATGCGCCGCTCGAACCGCGGGGGACGGCGGGCGTAGCCGACCTCGTCGAGGACGATCGCGAGCAGCCGGGGCTCGAGGTCGAGCGTGATGCCGTCGTCGACCAGCTCGGACTTCAGGCGCCGGGCGGCTCGGCTCAGTTCGACCGCTGGGTCCATTGGTCCACGATAGGGGTGAGCGGTCGAGATCGTGGGCGCCGGAGGCGGCCGCGTGCTCCGCTCGCTCGGCGCCTCACGCCAGGTAGCCCGCCTGGTGGGCGGCGATCATCGCGGCGGACTCCGCATACGTCGTCGGCCCGTAGGTCTGCGCCGGCGGCAGCGTCGCCCGCACCGCCTCGACCTCCTCCGGGGTGAGGTCGCACTGGCCGGTGATCGGCTCGATGCCGTAGAGGCGCGAGGAGTTGATGCCGAAGATCTTGGCCTTGATCTCGTCGGTGAGCGCCGGGTAGCCGTGCCGCTCCTGGAGCTCCTCGCTGATCTCGAAGGTGCGCAGCGCCTGGATCTGGTCCTGCGGGGTGCCGAACCAGATCGAGTCCGTGCCCCACACCACCCGGTCCTCGCCGACGTACGTGAGCAGCTTGCCCAGCACGTGGGCGGCGGCGGTGGGGTCGCGCATCACGAACCACCAGGTGCCACCGAGCTCGGCGTACACGTTGGCGTTCGGCTCGACACCGGCGGTCTCGAGCGAGCGGACGAGCCGGTCGACGCCCTGGGGCGCCGGGTCGTCGGGATCGTACGGGCCGGTGCCCTCCCCGCCGGGCTCGAACCCGGAGTGGTAGACGACGAAGGACACGTCGGGGTTGCGGGCCGCAGCCGGGCCGATGTCGCTCGGGTCGGCCAGCTCCGGCGTCGACCCGACGATCGAGCTGATGCCCTTGTGCGTGCAGATGATGGGCGGGCCGATCTCGCGCACGTGGTCGATGAACCGCTGGCCGATCTGGGGCCGGTCGGGATCGTGGTCGTCGAAGTAGAAGTGCGCGTCGGTCGGGGTCATCGTGTAGATCTTCCACGCGGCCAGGTCGTAGCGGTCGCGCAGGTCGGTCATGGCGGTGAGCGCCGCCTCGATCGGCCCCTGGTGCGGATAGGCGCCGCCGTGCATCAGCACCCGGCCGTCGCAGCCGAGGCGGGTGGCGACGTCGATCGCGTAGGCCATGTCCGCCGGCTGGAGGCCGGCGAGCTGCTGCGACGGCAGGGCCGACAGGATCGTCATCGACGTGTCCGACCGCACGAACACCTCGCGGAAGTAGGCATCCGCGGTGAAGCACACCTTGGGGTCGCCGGCGGTGGCGCCCTCCTCGCAGCTGCTGCCGGGGAAGGCGCCGGTCCACTCGCCGATGCCGGGGTCGGCGTCGTAGTTCACGTAGTGGGTCTGGACGTCGAAGATGAACTCGTCGCCGCCCAACTCCTCCAGGGCGGTCGCCGTGTCACGGGTGGCGTCCTCGGAGACGTCGAAGCTGCCACCGGGGGACTCGCCCCGGCTGTTGGACTCCTCCTTCGAGCACGCGCCCAGCATGAACAGCGTCGCCGCCGCTCCCGTGGCCCCGCTCAGGAACCGGCGGCGGGAGATGCCCATGCGCCGGGCGTTGTCGTCGGCCAGGCGGTACGTGCGGCGGATCGCCTCCCGCACCACCTCGCTGTGCGGCTGCGGGTGGAACTCGCCGTTGGAGACCGGGCCGAGCTTGATCGGCAGCCGGCCGTCGTCGTCGTCCCGCTTCGTGTGACCCCCGGCACCCATGGAGTCAGTCAATCATCCCCGTGCAGAGCGCGCTCGGCTGCCAGGCTCGGTCCATGAGCTTCGGTCGCCAGTCAGGTCCTCCCGCATCGGCCAAGCAGGTCAAGTACCTGCTGTCGTTGATCGAGAAGGACGGCCACACCGGCTTCCGCGACGCCCGCGGGCCGCTGGGGCTCACCCAGAGACAGGCCGGCGGGAAGTTCACGAAGAGCGAGGCGTCCGAGCTGATCGACCGCCTGCTCAACGGCGAGGGAGGCGGCGGCGACGGCGCGGACGGCGTCGGTGACGAGGCCCGGATCGCGGCCGCTGAGTACGACTCGGCGGCCGAGCGGCTCGAAGCCGAGCAGGCGGGCATCCTGCGCGGCATGCCCGCCGGCCTCATGGCTGCAGAGCTCGAACGGCGCGGCTGGACGGTCATGTCCCCCTTCTGACCCGGCGAAGGGACGCCTGCGCCGCCCGCTGTCGGGCGAAACCCGGGGCCCGTACGGTCTCAGGCCGCCCGGAGACGGCGGAGCTGCAGCCCGACGCCGATGGCGATCAGCCCCGACCCGATGGCGCGGAGGCCGAGCAGGACGGCCAGCACGACCAGCGTCGCGCCGGGCCAGATGACCACGACGACGCCGAGCAGCACGGTGAGGCCGCCGAGGGCCAGCTGCAAGGGCATGTCGCTGCTGTCGCGGTTGGAGAGCGCGACCGCCACCTCCAGGAGGCCGGCCAGCACCAGGCCGACGCCGGCCAGCACGGCGAGGGCCCACAGGGTGATGTCGGGCCACACCATCACGGCGATCCCGGCCGCCACCAGCAGTGCGCCGGAGAGCCACGCCGCGCCTCTCACCCCCCGGATGCCGTGGAGGGCCAGCACCTCGACGACGCCCGCCACGATCAGCGAGATGCCGACCAACCACGCGAGGACGACGACCGATTCGAACAGGTTGGTGAGCAGCCAGATCCCGAGGATGATCAGCGCGAGTCCGCCGAGCACCGAGATCCACCACCCGCTGGGGTCGGCGTCGGTGTACTCGACGGGACGCGGCGGGGGAGGGACGGCCTGGCCGAAGCCGGCATCGATGTCGGACATGGTGTGCTCCTCGGGACGGTGGTGCGAACGTCCCGATCGTGCGCCCCCAGCCTGGTCGCGCATCGCCCGTCGCGGGTGAACAGGGCGGAGCGGAACGCTCGGGCCGACCCGGTCGCCGTCTGGCACGATGGCCGCCGTGGACGAGACCCGGGTCGACAAGTGGCTGTGGGCGGTGCGGCTGTTCAAGACCAGAGCGCTGGCGACCGCGGCCTGCAAGGGCGGCCACGTCCGGGTCAACGGGGGCACGCCGGCCAAGCCCGCCGCCCCCGTCCGGGTCGGCGACCGGGTGGAGGCGCACGTGCACGGCCGCCAGCGCATCCTCGAGGTGGTCCGCGTCATCGACAAGCGGGTCGGCGCCCCGGTCGCGGCGGAGTGCCTCGTCGACCACAGCCCGCCCGAGCCCCCGCGCGACCAGGCGCCGGACGTGTTCGTGCGCGACCGCGGGACCGGCCGGCCGACCAAGCGCGACCGCCGCCAGCTCGACCGCTTCCGCACCCGGTAGGCCCCGACCTCGGGGAGACCCGGCGGTAGGAGCGGTCCCGGGCGGCCGGAAGGGCGGCGGAGGCGACCCCTTGCCCGCAGGTTCCCCGCCTGTTACTACCGGTAACCATGTGGCCGACCCTCCACCTCCTCGCGTCGATTCCCACGGCGCCGGTGGAGGATCCCGGCACGCTCGGCGGCAGCAGCTTGGCCTCGTGGTGGCCACTGACGGGACTGCTCGTCGGGTTCGCCGTCGTCGTCGCGGCCCTCGCGCTCGCCGGACGGCCGGACCCGGCGTGGGGGCCGCTGCGGCACCTCGCCCGCCCGCCGCGGGGCCTGACCCGCGTGACCGGCGTTCCCGGGTGGGCGGCGGTCGCCGTCGGCATGGCGCTGTTCGGGCTGCTGGTGGCGGGCGAGGGGTTCTACTCCGACGTCGCCTGGCACGTCGCGCTGGGGCGCGACGACGAGCTGCTCACCGCGCCCCACACCAGCATCCTCCTCGGCCTGGTGTGGATCCTCGGGGGAGCCGTGCTCGGCACGGTGGTGGCCACGCTCGACGGGGTGGAGGGATGGCGGGTCGGCGCGCTGCGCGTGCCCCCGACGCTGGCGCCGCTATGGGCGCTCGGCATCGCCGCGGTGGCGGGCTTCCCGCTGGACGAGGTGTGGCACCAGGCCTACGGCATCGACGTCACCATGTGGAGCCCGACCCACATGCTGATGATCCTGGGCGCCTCGTTCACGGGCCTCGCCGCCTGGATCGTCCTGGCCGGTGCCGGGGTGCGCCCGACCGACGGCCGCTGGGCCCGGGGCCTCCACCTCCTGTGCGCGTGGCTGACCCTCCAGGGGCTCGTGGCGTCGCAGGGCGAGTTCAGCTTCGGCGTGCCGCAGTTCTCCCAGGTGTTCCACCCGGTCCTCATCTGCCTGGCCGCCGGGCTGGCGTTGGTGGCCTCCCGCATCGTGCACGGCCCGTGGTGGACGGTGGGCGTGGCGGTGGCGTCCTTCGCGCTCATGTCCGGCGGCGTCGGCGACGACGCCCCGGTCGACACGCGCCAGGGGGGCACGTTCGTCGTCAGCGCACTTCTCGTCGAGGCCGTGGCGTGGGCCCTCGGCACCGGACGGCGGTTGCGCTTCGCGCTCGTGTCGGGCGTGGCGGTCGGCACGGTGGGGCTGGCGGCCGAGTGGTGGTGGAACCAGGGCGCTCCGCAGCCGTGGGGCCGGGCCCTGCTGCCGGAGGCGCTCGTCCTCGGGGTGGTCGCGGCCACCGGCGCCGCGGTGCTCGGCGCCGTCGTCGGCGGCGCCATCGGCCCGGACGGCGCGCGCCCGCTGCCCGCCGCGGCGGTGGCCGTCGCCGGATTTGCATGCCTGGCCGTCGTGGTCCTGCCGCTGCCGCGGGACGTGGGGTCGGTGCAGGCCGAGATGGTGGGAGAGGACGCCGGCCCCGGGCGCGCGCACGTCGAGGTCCGCCTGAGCCCCGCCGACGCGGCCGAGGATGCCTACTGGTTCATGGCCACGGCGTGGCAGGGCGGTGGACTGGTCCTGTCCGACATGGAGCCCACCGGCGAGCCCGGGACGTACCGCACCGAGGACCCGGTGCCGGTCGACGGGCTGTGGAAGACGCTGCTGCGGCTGCACCGGGGCGACGAGATGATGGCGGCGCCGATCTGGTTCCCGGCCGACGCGACGCTCGACGAGCCGGAGATCCCGGCCGAGGACCGGACGGTCGCCTTCGCCGGCGAACGCCGCTACCTGCTGCGCGAGGCGTCCGACAGCGCGGACGGCCTGCTGGCGCCGGTCATCCACGGCGTGCTGGTCGCGGCGGCGGCGCTGTGGGCCGTCGCGTTCGTCGCCGCGGTGCGGGCGTTGGCGCGCGGCGACGAGGCGGACGGCGACGAGGCGGATGGCGACGAGGGTGCCCGGCCCGCCGCCCCCGCGTCCGAGTCCGCTGCGGCCGGTTGAGCACACACCGACGGGACCTTCGTCCGTTGCGGTGCCTGTAGTGGCGGGTGCACAATTCGTCCATGGGGGAACGACCGCAGAGACGGCATCGGGTGCTCATCGAAGATGCCCGGCGCAACGGGCAGCACCTGCGGGCGACGTGGCATCCGGAACGGCGCCAGTTCGTGCTCAGCACGTGGTCGTCCGACGTGTGCACCGGGGCCACACGCCTGGATGTCGGCGACGTGTCTCAGCTGACCGGCCTGCTGGTCGACGGGCTGGCCGACGCCGCCGCGACACCGGTACCTCCGCCCGCCGTCGTTCCGGTCACCCGGCCGGGCCTGCCGGGGCTCCTCGACCGCGTGCGCTGGCTCGTTCGGGGCACGCCGGCGTCGGCCGCTCCGTCGAGCACCGGCACGTCGGTCCGGCCTGGCTCGGCTCGCAAGGCCGCCGCCACGGTTCTTCCCCTTCGGCGCGACACGGCCTGACCCCGCGCGACGGCGGCGCCGGCTGGTGCAGCACTAGGCCAGGAACTCGACGAGCGAGGCGACGAACCGGGGGTCGCCGAGGGCGCCCGTGTGGTCGCCGCTCACGACCTCGAGCCGGGCGCCGGGGACCGCGTCGGCCAGGACCTCGGGTCGCGTGGCCAGCGGATCGGTGTCGCCGGCGAGCACCAGCGTCGGCACCGCGATGCGGTCGAGCGCGATCGGCTCGGCGTGCACGACCTGGGCCTGCGCCGCCAGGGCGCGTCGATCGGCGCCGATCATGTCGGCGAAGGCCCGGAACCCGGCCGACTCGGGGTCGGCGATGGCGGCCGGGTCGTCGGCCAGCAGCGCCGGGACGAGCTTGGCGTTGTCGAGGACCCGCGTGTCGACCCCGCCCAGCTCGACCACGCCGGCGCCGACACCCCCGACGGCCAGCCGCCGGACCCGGGGCTCGTCGGTGGCGGTGATGAGCGACACGATCGCGCCCATGGAGTAGCCGACCAGGTGGACCTCGGCGGCACCGACGACGTCCATCAGCGAGCGGAGGTCGGCGGCCATCCGCGCCTCGCCGTAGCGGGCCGGGTCGTGCGGCTTGCCCGAGCGGCCATGGCCGCGGGCGTCGAGGGCGACGACGTGCCGGCCGGCGGCGACGAGCGCCGCCACCACCCCGGGCAGGACCCAGTTGATGTTGGCGTCGGCGACGAACCCGTGGTGCAGAAGCACCGGGGGCTGGTCGGACGGCGTGCCCCACTCGTCGTAGACGATCTCGATGCCGTCGTCGGCGGTGAACCGTTTCACGCCGTCATCCTGCCTCACCGGCCACGGCGCGGCGATGGCCGCGGGGCCTCGCGGCACCCGCGGCCATCGGCCGACGTGCTCGTTATCGGCCGTCCCCGCCGGGCGGGGACGGGAGGCTCAGCTCGCGGACCGGCGGGCGAACACCCGGCGGGACACGGTCACCGCGCCCGCACCGAGCGCGATGAGCAGGCCGGCGACGAGGGCGAGCGGGGTCGAGGTCGAGCCCGTGGCGGGCAGCGAACCGCCTGCTCCGCCGGCGCCGCCCGCGCCGTTCGCCCCGGGGGCGATGAGCGGCTCGTCGACGATGGCGGTGCGCAGCACGACCGCGGAGGCCGCCGGCGTGCAGGTCACCGTGGCGTTGCCCAGCGTCGGTGCGCTGAACGACACGACGCCGGCGGTGTAGGTGATGTTCGTCCCGGCCCTGCCCGTGGCGGTGACCCGCCCGGTGACGGTGGGCACGGACACCTTGGCCTGCGGCTGGATGGTCGCCGAGTTGCTGCCGCCCGAGAGGCTGAGCGTGCCGGGGGTGCCGCCGCTGACGCCGACCTTCACCGACGACGACATGGCGCCCGCCTCGATCGGGACGGGGCCGTTCGACGGACCGGGCGACACCTTGACCGACACCGAGAAGGTCGACCCGGGGTTGACCTTGTCCGGCGCGGTGACGGTCACGGTCTGGTTGGCCGTCTCCGACCCGAGCTGGCTACCGCCGATGACGGTCTGGCAGGTGTAGGAGATCGACTCGGACCCGCTCACCAGGACGGCCTGGGTGGCGGACGGCTCGTCGGGCGCCGGGGCGTCGGGCGCCGGCGGCGCGGGTGTGGGTGCCGGCGTTGGTGTGGGCGTCGGGGTCGGGGTGGGTGTCGGTGTGGGCGTCGGAGTGGGCGTCGGTGTCGGCGTCGGCTCGGTCGGCGTCGTCGTCGTCTCGATCGGGATCGTGACGCTGGCGTGCGCGGACCCGGCGTCGGCCGTGCAGGTCATGGCGCCGAAGGCACCGAGGGTCACGACCACCGAGTCGAGCGTGGCCACGAGGTCGGTGCCGGCGTCGGGGCCGGCCACCACGTTCGCGGACAGCCCGGTGATGGGCATGACCGCGCCGTTCGCCGGGCCGGCGGGGGTGCTGCCCCCCGACGCGTCGACGGTGGCGGCGCTGCCTCCCGTCACCGACAGGCTGCCGGTCACGGTGCCGGCGGGGACGGGGATGCCGGCGGGCGCCCCGTTCGTCGGGCCCGCGGCGTCGGCGAAGGCGATGCCGACGTTGGCGGTGCCGCCGGGGGCGACCGTGTCGGGCGCGGTGAGCGTGGCCGTGGTGGTCCACGGCACGGTGAAGTTGCCGAACACGCACGAGAAGGTCATGGCGCTCGAGCCGGTCGCGGCGCCGGCCGGGGCAGCCCCGACCGCCAGTCCCGCGAGGGTCAGAGTCAGTGCTGCGCCGAGGCGCACCGGACGACGGATCACGATGGGATCTCCCCAGAAGCCTGTTCCGCTCTGCGGAACGCTGTTACCAATTTCGGTCACCCTAGAGAACGGCAGGGCGACTGACAAGAGGCATCCAGGTGCGGCGAACGTCGCGCGCCCTGGTCCCAGCGCCGTTTCGCCCGTCCCGGGGGCGCCTGACGAGAACGTGTTCTACCCTTGCGCCATGGACGAGCTCGGGCACCCGGTCTTCGACGCGGACAACCACTACTACGAGGCCCTCGACGCCTTCACCCGCCACCTCGACCCCGCCCTCGGGCCCCGCTGCGTGCAGTGGGCGACCATCGACGGGCGCCAGTACCACGTGCTCGGCGGGCGCATCAGCCGTGCCGTCAGCAACGCCACGTTCGACCCGGTGTCCAAGCCGGGCTGCCTCTACGACTACTTCCGCGGCAACGCAGAAGGGGTCGATCCGCTCACCCGCCTGCGCGACCACGAGCCGATCCGGCCCGAGTACCGCGACCGCGACGCCCGCCTCGCCACCCTCGACGACCAGGGACTGGCCGGCTGCTGGCTGTTCCCCACCCTCGGCATGATCTACGAGGAGCCGCTGCACCACGACCCCGAGGCCGTCTGCCACACCTTCCGGGCCTTCAACCGCTGGCTGCACGACGACTGGGGACTCGCCCACGCCGACCGCATCTTCTCGGCGCCCTACATCACCCTCGCCGACCCCGCGTGGGCGGTCGAGGAGCTGGAGTGGGCGCTCGGCGAGGGTGCCCGCATGATCGTGATGCGGACCGCCGCCCCCACCACGGCGCTCGGCCGCCGGTCACCGTTCGACCCGATGTTCGACCCGTTCTGGGCGCGGCTCGACGAGGCCGGCATCACCGTCGTCGTCCACGCCGGCGACAGCGGCGTGTCGTCGGAGGGCTACGCGGTCGACGGATTCGCTGCCACCTTCTCGGGCGGCTTCGCCCCGTCGCTCAAGAACTTCGCCATCGAGAACGCCGTGCACGACTACCTGCTGTCGATGGTGCTCGCCAACCACTTCAAGAAGTTCCCGAACCTGCGGGTCGCGTCGGTCGAGAACGGCGCCGAGTTCCTGCCGGACCTGTTCCGCAAGCTGCGGTCGGTCGACAAGAAGATGCGCGGCTGGTTCCCCGAGGACCCGGTCGAGATCTTCCGCCGCCACGTCTGGATCAACCCGTTCTGGGAGGACGACCTGGTGTCGGTCGTCGAGTGGATGGGCGCGGACCGCGTGCTGTTCGGGTCGGACTGGCCCCACATCGAGGCGCTGCCCGAGCCGCTCGACTACCTGGCCGAGGCCAAGGCGCTCGCCCGGGACGACCGTCGGCGCGTGCTCCACGACAACGCGGTCGAGCTGACGGCGCCGCGCCCGCGCTGAACCGGCGAGATCCTGCGACGTCGCGCACGACGGAGGTCGGGCACGCCGGGCGGGTGATCCACCGGCTCCGGGGAGCCGGGAGGCGGAGCCGCCACCCCGGAGCCGGGAGATCGACGTGCCGGACCGTGCGTGGTCCGGGGTCGCCCGCCCGACCCCGGCTCACCCACCTTTGCACCGGTGGACCGCCCGCTCGCCCGAAGGCTCCTGCGGCAGGGAGTCGAGGTCCGCCCGAACCTCTCGTCCCCCAGCACCGAGACAAAGCATCTGTTGCACCCACTAGATCGCGTGAGCGGCGGCGAGCGTTACAGGAACCGGGAAAGTTTCTCCGCGGGCCCTCCACGACGGTCGGCCCGCTGCAGGTCGCGACTAGGGAGTGCTGCCGCCGCCCGCATCGCCGCTGCCGTCGTCGATGAAGGTCGAGACGGCGGGATCGGGCCCCGGGCCGGGAGCCCCGGTCGTCGTGGTGGTCGACTCGACCGTGGTCTGCGTCCCGACCGTGGTCGACGTGGTCGATGTCGGAACCGTCGTGGTCGTCGACGGTGCCGTGTCGCCGCGCGCAGCCTCGGTGGTCGTCGGTGAGGGGTGCGTGGTGCTGGTCGTGGTGGTCGGGGTCGCCGCGGTGGACGGCGGCGCCGGGCAGTCCCGGTCCGGGGTGCACGACGCCGGGGCTTGCCGGTCGGCGTCTGGGGCCCGCGTGCCGCCGGTGGTCGAGGTGCGACGCCTGCCCTCGGTGGTGGGCGCGGGCTTCGGCTCGGGCGGCTCGTCGGTGAACGCAGGAACGACGACGGTGGCCACGATGCCGGTGGTGGCGGCTGCGGCGGCGGCGACCCCGACGACGGCGACCGTCGTCACCGCGGCCGCCTTCATCGCCAGCATCCGGCCGACGGTGCGCAGGGCCGGGTGGCGCGACGCCTCGAGCCGGGCCGCCGCGTGCTTGGCCCGGTAGTGGCGGTCGCTGCGGTCCCGCCCGCGCCGATCGGCCAGGTGGGTGACGGAGGCGAGGACGCCGGTGCCGGCGGCGGACTCGCCGGTCGGGGATCGGCCCGCGTCCGTGGCGGCGTGCCCGCCGGTGCCCGTCCGGGCGAGCGCCGGCGCGGCGCGGTCGGCGGCCAGGCGGCGCACCTCGACCATGCGGCTCACGATGTCGTTCTCGCCGGCGAGCTCGCCGGGCTGTGCCGGCGCCTGCGCCGCCCGCACCAGGTGTGCGACGTCGCGGCTCCAGGCCGGCGCGTCCGCTGCGGGGTCGGCCCCCGCGAGCAGGCGATCGAGGAACAGGTCGAGCGCATCGACATCGTCGATCGTCGCGTCCCCGGGGATGTCGCTGTCGTCGTCGGTGTGGCTCATTCCGCGAGCGCCTCCTCTTCGCTCAGGCTGACGGCCAGCCGCTTCAGTGCGCGGTGGCAGAGCACCCGCACGTTGCCGGGGGACCGGCCCATGATGCGGGCGACCTCGGCGACGTCGAACCCGCCGAGGACCCGCAGGAGGACCGCCTCCGCCTGGTCCGGTGCCAGGTCGCCCACCAGCGCCTCGACGGTCTGCTGCACGCCGAGGCGTTCGATCACCAGCCACGCCGGGTCGCCGCCGAGCCCGTGCTCGATCGGCCGATCCAGGCGATCGTCGGGCAGCGGCTCGGTGCGCCGCCGGGCCTGCCGGCGCCGGTGCTCGATGAGCCGGTTGCGGGCGATCGTGAAGATCCAGCCGCGGAACCCGGCCT
>DASUQS010000185.1:0-3388 GCA_036280455.1 Acidimicrobiales bacterium | reverse complement strand
TCGCCGGCGTGCGGGTACCCGACGGCGGGCTCGACGGGCTCCCGACGATCGCCGCACCACCGTCCGGCGAGTCGGACGCGGCCGCGGTGGCGAGCCCGCCACGCCATCCCAACGGGGCCGTGCAGATCGACCACGTCGTGGCCATCACCGTCGATCTCGACCGCACGACCGCCGCCATCGAGGCCGCCGGCGTCGCCGCCCGCCGCACCCGCGAGGCGGGACGGGGACGGCTGCAACGCTTCTTCCGCCTCGGCGAGGTCATCCTCGAACTGGTCGGGCCGGCCGAGCCCACCGGGGAGGGCCCCGCCACGTTCTGGGGCCTGGCCTTCACCGTCGCCGACATCGACGCGACGGCCGCCGAGCTGGGCGACCGGGTCGGGGCGCCGAAGCCGGCGGTGCAGTCCGGCCGGCGCATCGCGACGCTGCGCAAGGACGACGCGGTGTCGGTGCCGATCGCCTTCATGTCCGGCGCTCCGGCACGGCCGGCCGCGGGCGGGTCCCCGGAGCCGGCCGTCGCGGGCGACGAGGCCGGACGTTCCGGCGACACGTCCCTGTAGCCTGCCGACGCCATGCTCGACCACGTCTTCACCGATGCCATCGGGGCCCTGCGCGATTCGCTCGAGCGGGCCTTCCTCGAGCGGCAAGCGTTCGAGGAGCGGTTCCAGGTCGACGTCCTGCTCGGGGACGTCACCTGGGAGACCTCCTACGGCCTGCCCGGCGAGGGACTGCCGCCCCGGGTGCAGGCCGACCTCACCCTCGACTGGCCGACGTGGGCGCAGACCGCGTACCGCTCCTGGTACATCGGCGAGCCGTTCAACGACCCGCCGCGCATCGAGATCGAGCTCGTCATGCGGGTGCAGCGGCTGGCCGAGTCACCCGATCCCGGGCTCGTGCTCGGGGTGCTGCCCGAGACGAGCGCACCCATCGGCACGGAGCGCCTCGAACGGTCCGGCCCCACGATCGAGACCGTGTGCTCCGCCGACCTGCAGGAGCGCGAGTACGCCATCGAGGTCTCCTACGAGGGCAGCTACGACCTCGACGAGGCCACGCTCGAGGACGGCACCATCCTCGACAACCACCTGAGCGCGATGGGCGGGTGGATCGCCGCCACGCTGGTCCGCCTGGGCGACCTCACCCTCCCGTTCCTGCCCCCCGTCGACGACGGGCACTGACCGCTCCGCACACGGTCGGGCCGGCTGGGGCCCCGCCCACGGTCCGGTTGTAGCGTCGGCCCCATGACCGATGTGCTGGGGCTCGACGTGTCCGACCGCGTGGCGACGGTGACGCTCGACCGGCCGAAGGCCCGCAACGCGCTCAACCGGGACCTGCGACGCGCGCTGCACAGGACGATGCAGCAGGTCGCCGACGACGACGGCGTGGACGTCGTCATCCTCACGGGCTCGGACCCGGCCTTCTGCGCGGGGCTCGACCTCAAGGAGTTGGGGGCCTCCGCCGACGCGTCCGTCGACGCGCTCGCGAGCGACGACGAGAAGGCGCCGCCGCAGGACCGGGGGCCGTTCCCGCGCATCGCGAAGCCGGTCATCGGCGCGATCAACGGCGTGGCGATCACGGGCGGCTTCGAGCTGGCGCTGCGCTGCGACCTGCTGATCGCGTCGGAGCGGGCGGCGTTCGCCGACACCCACGCCCGCGTCGGGATCATGCCGGACTGGGGCCTCACGGTCCTGCTGCCCCAGGCCGTCGGGGTGCGGCGAGCCCGCGAGCTGTCGACCACCGGCAACTTCCTCGATGCCCGGACCGCGCTGTCGTGGGGCCTGGTCAACCACGTCGTCCCCCACGCCGAGCTGCTGCCGTTCTGCCGCAGCCTGGCCGCCGACATCGTCTCCAACGACCAGCGGGGGGTGCGCCGCATCCTCCAGACCTACGAGGAAGGCGCGCTGCTCACCGCCGGCGACGCCTGGCAGCTGGAGACCACGGTCGCGAAGACCTGGCAGGGCGAGGGCCTCGACCCGGCCGCCATCGAGGCCCGGCGGGCCGCTGTGACCGAGCGCGGCCGCACCCAGGTCTGACCCGGTCGACCACAGCCGGAGACCGGGGGAACCGGGGTGCCGCTCGCGACCGATGTGACCGAGGACGATCCCGACGGCGGTGCGTCCGCGTCGGGGTCCGCCGGCGCGGACTCCGGCACCGCCACAGGCCTCGACACCGGCACCGACACGGCTGGCGATGACGTCGAGGGCGGGGCCGGGGCTGCGGTGGCGGGGGGTGGCGTCGCCGGGGCGGCTCGGTTGGGCTACCTGCCGGGGCTCGACGGGTTGCGGGCGGTGGCGCTGCTCGCCGTGCTCGCCTTCCACCACGGTTTCGGGTGGGCGCGGGGCGGGTTCCTCGGCGTGTCGAGCTTCTTCACGCTCTCCGGCTTCCTGATCGCCACGCTGGCCCTCGGCGAGTGGTCGGAGACCGGCCGCCTGGCCACAGCCCGGTTCTGGGAGCGCCGCATCCGCCGCCTTCTGCCCGCCGCGCTCGTGGCGCTGGCGGGGATCGCGGTGCTGCAGGCGACCCTCGGCATCGGTTCGGCGCCCGGCTTCCGGGGCGACCTGCTCGCCGCGCTCGGCTACGCCGCCAACTGGCGGGCGGCGGCCACGACCGGCGACTACGCCCGCCTGTTCTCCGACCCGTCGCCCGTGGCCCACCTGTGGTCCCTGGCGATCGAGGAGCAGTTCTACCTGCTGTTCCCGTTGATCTTCGCCGGCATCATGCGGATCGTCGGGCGCCGCCGCCGGCTGCCGATCGCCACCGCCGGAGCCGTTTGGACCGTCCTGGCGGCAGCGTCGTTCGCTGCCGCCTGGATGCTGGCAGGCGGGGGCGACAACAGCGGCCTCGTCTACTACGCCACGTTCACCCGTGCCGGTGAGCTGATCGTGGGCGTCGCCGCGGCCCACGCCTTCGTCCTCGCGCGGGCGACCCGTGCATCCCCGGCGGTCGCCCCGCGCCGCGACGACGCCGACGATGCCCCCGGCGCCCTCCGCGCCCCCGGCACCCGGCGCGCCCGTGGAGCGCTGCCGGTGGCCGTCACCGTCGCGGGAGGGGTCGCCTTCATCGCGCTCCTGGTGCTGTGGCGGGCGACGTCGCTCGGCACCCCGGGCCTGTTCCGGGGTGTCACCGCCCTCAACGCCGGACTGACCGTGCTCGTCGTGCTGGCCACGAGCACGGGCGGCCTGGTGGCCCGCACGCTCGGGTGCCTGCCGCTGCGGGCCCTCGGCCGCATCAGCTACGGCGCCTACCTCTACCACTGGCCGGTCTTCCTCGTGCTGAACGGCGAGCGCAACCCGGTCGGCCATCCGCACTGGCTCTTCCTCCTGCGCGTGGCGGTGACCATGGCGCTGGCCGCGGCGTCCTACGCGCTGATCGAAGCGCCCGTGCGGTTCCGGCT
>DASUQS010000184.1:0-7716 GCA_036280455.1 Acidimicrobiales bacterium | reverse complement strand
GGACTGGTCACCGTGGTGGTGCTCGACCGCGTGACCTGCGTGGGTTCGAGCGTCGGCACCGGGGCCTCGGCCGGCCGGGCGATCGCCCCCGCGTCGGCCGCGGCCAGGCGAGCCGCCCCCAAGGCCACGGCGTGCTTGGGGTGGACGTCGATGGCGACGGGTCGGCGCAGCGCGGCGACCAGCATCTGGCCGACGAGCGGGATGCGCGACGAGCCGCCGACCAGCAGGATCGACTTCAGCTGCTCGGTCTCGACCCCACCCGAGGTGAGCGATCGCTGCAGGGCCTCGATCGTGTCGACGAGGGTGGGGCGGATCATGTCCTCGAACTCGGCCCGCGTGAGCCGCACCTCGGTGCGCTGGTTGGGCAGCGACACGGGGATGACCGTGTCGGTGTCCCACGACAGCGACTCCTTGGCGGCGACGCAGTCGCGGCGCAACCGATCGACCGCAGCCAGCGTGCCCGGGTCGTCCGGGTCGAGCTGGGCGAAGGCCTCGCTCATGTGGTCGACCACCCAGGCGAACACGGCCTCGTCGAAGTACACGCCGCCGAGCTGCTCGATGCCCCGGGGATCGCCGAGCAGCTCGAAGCCCGCGCCCGTGTTGCGCAGCACGGCGGCATCGAAGGTGCCGCCGCCCAGGTCGTAGACGGCCACGATCTCGCCCGGCGACACGCGGGTGGTGGACGCGTAGTGCACCGCCGCGGCCTCGGGCTCCGTGGCGATGCTCACCCGCCCCACGTCGGCCTGGTGCACGGCCTGCACCAGCAGGTCGCGCTTGTAGTCGCCCCAGTTGGCCGGGCACGTGACCACGATGTGGTCGGGGGGACCGCCCTCGCGATCGGCGATGACCTTCACCACCCCGCGCAGCAGCCGCGCGGTGAGGGCGTGGGCGGAGAACGGGCTGCCACCGAGCAGGATCGGGGTCGGGTCGCCCATCCGGCGCTTGAACTCGCGGACGAAGCGATCGGGCTCGGTCTGGCTGCGGCGCTCGGCCGCCTCGCCGATCAGCAACTCGCCGTCGTCGCGCAGGAGCACCACCGAGGGGATCTCGAGGGTGCGCGTCCCGAGCGTCGAGACCTCGGCGCGACCGTCGCGGATCACCGCGGCCGCCGTGTACGTCGTCCCGAGGTCGACCCCGAGTTGGTATCCCACCCTTGTACTCCCTGCCTCAGACTGCCCGCGAACCCGAGGGCGCACCCTTCACCGGCCTGTCTGCGCCCCGTCGCGCACCCGGAGCCAGACGAGCTCGACCACCGTCGCCATGTGGCCGGAGCGGCGAGCCACCTCGTCGAGGAACGCCGCTTGACCGCCCGTCGCCGTCGCCCGAACAACCTCGCCGAGATCGCGGGTCGCCGCCCCTGCCTCTGACCGGCACACCGTAGCCAACTCGCGCCGGTCCATCGGTTCGGCGCCGTGCCGGCGCCGCGCGTTGCTGCGACCCTGCGCCCAGCCCCGGCGGAGGACCCACCGGCGCGTCAACCGATCGCGGGTCACCCCGTGGAGCACCAGCGCCGCCGGCTCGTACGCCACCCGGCCGCCGGCGTGCCACACGCGCGCGTACAGATCCGCCTCCTCGCTCGACACGAGGCTGCGCCCGCGCCGCCCGAGACGCTCGTCGAACCCGCCGACCTCGTCGATCACCGCGCGCCGCAGCGACATGTTGGTGCCGTAGGGCCCGTGGGGCGGGGGGAACTCCACCGCCACGTCGCCGTGGTCGAGGGCGCTGAACCAGTGCTCCAGCCGCGGGGCGAGCCAGCGCGGGCGCCCGTCGGGCCACCACAGCGACACCGGCCCGCCGACGCCGCTGACCGCAGGGTCACGGTGGTAGGGGGCGAGGTGGGCGCCGACCCAGCCGCGTGGCGCGACCGCGTCGTCGTCGATGAACAGCACGACCTCGTTGCGGGCCTCGGCCACGCCCCGGTTGCGGGCCCGCGACAGGCCGGGACGAGCCTCGTGGGCCGAGCGGCGGCGTTCGGGGTCGCCGGCGCGCCACGCCTCGATCACCTCGGGGGTGCCGTCGGTCGAGCCGTTGTCGACGACGACGACCTCCATCGGCTCGCCGCCCGGGAGGACCTGATCGGCCAGGTGGTCGAGGCACTGGCGCAGGCGCCCGGCGCGGTTGCGCGTACAGACGACGACCGAGGCACCCAGCACCGCCCAACTGTAGATCCGCCGTGCGTACCCGCCCGCCTGCCGGTGTGGAGTCCCCTCGCGGGGCGGCGCGCGGCGTGGCGTTGGCATCTGCGCGATCAGCCTCTATGGTTCGTTACATCACTAATGAACCAGGGAACCTCGATGGCTGCCTTCGACGGCCGTAGCCCGATCTACCGGCAGATCGCCGAGCAGATCGCGGCCGACATCCTGAGCGGCGCCCTGGAACCCGACGCACAGGTCATGTCGACCAACCAGTTCGCGGCGCACTTCCGCATCAACCCCGCCACGGTGGCGAAGGGTTTCCAGCAGCTCGTCGACGACGGCCTGCTCTACAAGAAGCGAGGCATCGGCATGTTCGTCAGCCCGGACGCCCCCGAACGCCTGCGGGCCCGGCACCGCGAGCGGTTCATGGCCGAGGTGGTCGATCCGATGATCGCCGAGGCCCACCTCATCGGGATCGACCTCGACGACGTCGTCACCCGCATCGATCAGCGACGCCAGGACGGCCACCGATGACGCTCGACCTCGAACTGCGCGGTGCGAGCCTGCGCTACGACGACGGCACCGAGGCGTTGCGCGGCATCGACCTCTCCGTGCCCGGCGGGACCATCCTCGGCCTCCTCGGTCGCAACGGCGCCGGCAAGTCGAGCCTGATGTCCCTCGTCGCATCGCTGCGCCGGCCCACCGACGGCCAGGTGCTCATCGGCGGCCGCGACCCGTGGGAAGACGCCGAGCTGACCGCCCGGGTCGCCCTCGTCGGGGAGGCCGCCGAGGGCGGCGCATGGAAGGTGCGCGACGCCGTCACCTCGGCCGGCCGGCTGCGCCCCACCTGGGACGCCGCCTACGCCGACCGCCTGCTCGACCTGTTCGAGATCCCGAACGTCAAGATCGCCAAGCTGTCGCGCGGCAAGCGCGCCGCCCTCGCCTGCCTGTTCGGGCTCGCCGGACGGGCGCCGATCACGATGTACGACGAGCCCTACCTCGGCATGGACGCACCGGCCCGCTACGCCTTCTACGACGAGGTGCTGAGCGACTACATGGTCCACCCCCGCACGGTGATCCTCTCGACGCACCACATCGATGAGGTGGCGTCCCTGTTCGGACGGGTGGCGATCCTCGACGACGGGCGCCTCGTCACCGACGACGAGACGGACAGCCTGCGGGCCCGGGGCACCGAGGTGACCGGGCCCGCCGCCGCGGTCGACGAGTTCACGGGCGCAGCCGGACTGCGGGTGCTGTCCACCCGCTCGCTCGGCGGCACCAAGGCGGCCGTGACCTACGGCGACCTGACGGACGTTGCGCGCCGGCGCGCCGCGGACGCGGGCCTCGAGCTGGGGCCGATCCCCCTGCAGGACCTGTTCGTCCACCTGAGCGGCGCAACCCAGCCCGAGGAGGCCTCCCTGTGAGCACGACCGCCAGCACCACCACCGCTCGGCGCCCGTGGCTCCGCGCCGCCGGTGCGCTCGGTGCCGACCTCTCGTTCTACGCCGTGGTGTGGACCGGTGTCGGCGCCGCCCTGCTGATCATCAACCTCGTCGCCAACACGGTGTGGGGCGACCTCGAGGCGAGCATCTGGGACGGCAACGCCTCGATCTTCCAGTACGCGATGCTCGGCGCCGGGATCATGGTCGTCGCCGGCTACCTGCCCGTCTACCTGACCCACGGCATCACCCGGCGCGACGTCACGAGCGGTGCGCTGATCGCCCTCGTCGGGCTCGCCGTCGTCGCCGCGCTGGCGACCACCGCCGGGTACCTCGTCGAGAGCGTCGTGTTCGACGTGGCCGGCTGGCCACACGTGCTCGGCGGCGAGCACGAGATGCACATCTACGACAGCCCCGACCAGTACGGTCTGATCTTCGTCGAGCTCTTCTTCCTCTACGCCACCCACGCGATCGCGGGGATGCTCATCGTCGCTGCGCTGTTCCGCCTCGGCTGGGTGTTCGGCTCGGTGTTCCTGCTCGCGGGCGCCGGCGTCGCCGTGGGTGCGGAGCTGGCGCTCGGCTCCGGAGCCGCCGGGGTGTTGATCCGCGACTGGCTCGACATCGGCGCCCCGCCCGTGGTGGTGGGCCTGCTGATCGCGGGCGGGTTGGCGGTCGGCGGCGCGCTGCTCACCCGGGCGCTGCTCGCGGGAGTCGTCATCGAGTCCAAGGACGCCGCCCTCTGGCGGTGAGCTCGCACCGCACGGTGAGGACCGGCGTTCTGTGATCCCTCGGTCGGGAGGACCGGATCCCTGGTGGCAGAAGGACCGGGCTGCGCCGGCCGCGCGATCAGCCGCTCACGGCGCGCAGTGCGCCGGGGCGGCGGCCGGCCAGCCGGTCGAGGGCGGCCGCCGTGTCGTCGTCGGCCGGTAGCTGCACCACGAGGCGCTGGTCGTCGGGGTCGGGCAGCTGCATCGTCTCGAACGCGATGCGCATCTCCCCCACCTCGGGATGGACGACACGCGTGGTCCCGGTGCGCCGGCGCACGACGGGACGGGCCGCCCAGCGGTCGCTGAACGCGTCACCGGCCGCTGTCGTGAGCGCCGCCACCAGCTCGCTGTCCCCCGGATCGTCGGTCCACACGGAGTCGCGCAGGTCGCTCACCTGCTCCGTGGCGAGGTCGTCCCAGTCCGGGAAGGCGGTGCGGGAGCGGGGATCCTCGAACGTGAAGCGCAGCAGGTTGGGACGGGCACCGTCGAGCAGGCCGATCGGCCCGGCCACCAGCGCGTAGCCCTCGGTCCACGCCAGCAGGTCGGAGACCCGGTTGACCACGTATGCCGGCGCGGGCTCGAGCCTGTCGAGCAGCGCCCGGACGGTGGGCCGCACCGAGCGGGCCGGGGGCGTCGGTCGGGGGCACAGCTCGCTGCCCTGCGAGTGGATCGAGTACCGGCGGAGGACGTTGCGTTCGTCCTCCCCGAGGCGCAGGGCATCGGCCAACGCGGCCAGCACCTGGGCGGACGGGTGGCGGTCGCGTCCCTGCTCGATGCGGATGAGGTAGTCGACGCTGACACCGGCGAGGGTGGCCAGCTCGGCGCGGCGGAGGCCGGGCGTGCGCCGGCGGGGGCCGACCGGCAACCCGACATCCGCGGGCGAGACGGCCTCCCGGCGGCTGCGGAGGTAGGCGCCGAGCTCTGCGGGATCCGAATCGATCACGGCCCCCAGTGTGCCTGGCGAGGCGGCCGGTTGGGTGGCCCTGCAAGGGCCAGTCTCGGCTCGGCCTCCCTCCGCCGCCGCACCCGGCGCACGGTGTCGGCCATGACCGACACCACCGCTCCCACCGCTCCCACCGAGACCGCTCCCGACAGCGACCTGCCGCTCGTCCCCGGGCGCTGGACCCTGGACGCGGCCCACTCCCAGGTGGGCTTCTCGATCCGCCACCTCGGCGTGTCCAAGGTGCGCGGTCGCTTCAGCGACCTCGAGGCGGACCTCATCGTCGGGCCGACCGCCGCGGCCAGCTCCGTGGCCGCCACGATCGCCGTCGCCTCGCTCGACACCGGCAACGCCGATCGCGACGCCCACGTGCTGTCCGACGAGCTGCTCGACGCGACGCAGCGGCCGACCCTGGCCTTCCGGTCGCTGGCCGTGCACGGCGCGGGCAGCGACTGGAGCGTCGACGGTGAGCTGACCATCGGCGACGTCACCCGGCCGATCACGCTCGATGTCGAGCTCGGCGGCGTCGAGGACTTCTTCGACGGCTCCCGCCACGCCGGCTTCGAGGCCACGGCCCAGCTGCGGCGCAAGGACTTCGGCATCTCCTTCGGGGCCGCCGACGCCATGCTCGGCGACGTGGTCAAGATCGAGCTCGACCTCCAGTTCGTCGAGCCCCGGCCCTGAACCCCTCCGTTCTGTCGTCCCCCTGTCGGACCGGCCGGCCCAGGGACGACAGCACGGACGCAGATCGGCCAGTCTGTCGGGCATGCTCACCGAACGCCTGCAGTCCGACCTGACGACCGCGATGAAGGCCCGGGACACGCTCGTCACATCGGTCCTGCGCATGACCATCGCCGCGGTCAAGGAGGCGGCGGTCGCCGGCGACAGCGCACGCCAGCTCTCCGACGACGAGGTCGTGGCGGTCATCACCCGTGAGGCCAAGCGCCGGGAGGAGGCCGCCACCGCCTTCGCGGACGGCGGCCGCGACGACCGCGCCGCCGCCGAGCTGGCCGAACGCGACGTTCTCGCCCGCTACCTTCCGGCCCCGCTGACGGAGGACGAGCTGACCGCGCTCGTCGACGAGGAGCTGACGGCCGGCGGCTTCGACTCCCCGAAGCAGATGGGCCAGGCCATGAAGGCGGTCAACGCCCGCGTCGCCGGGCGGGCGGACGGCAAGGCGGTGGCCGCCCTGGTCAAGGCCCGCCTGGCCGGCGGCTGACCGACCGACGGAGATCCTGAGCGCGACGGTCCCCGTCACCGCCCATCCTCTGGGAGCTCGGCAGCGACCCCCTGGTCACTGCGATCCCGGCCGTCAGCACGCCGAGGGTTAACGTCGACCCATGCCTGCCAACCCCCTCAACGTCGACGACTTCGGCGGCGAGCTGTTCAACCTCGGCATGTCGCCCGAGGCACGGCCGCTGCTCGACCAGGTGAAGGCCTTCGTCGCCAACGAGGTCGAGCCCATGACGGCGGAGTTCTTCGCCCTCGGCGCGGACCGCGCCGACCGGTGGAGCTACGCCCCCGGCCAGCTCGAGCTGCTCGACGGCGTCAAGGCCAAGGCCAAGGCGAACGGGCTGTGGAACTTCTTCCTGCCAGACGCCGAGACCGGCCAGGGGCTGAGCAACCTGGACTACGCCTACATCGCCGCCGAGCTGGGCAAGAACCCGCTCGCGGCCGAGAGCCTCAACTGCTCGGCGCCGGACACCGGCAACATGGAGGTGCTCGAGCGGGTCGGCACGCCGGAGCAGAAGGAGCGGTGGCTCAAGCCGCTGCTCGACGGTGAGATCCGCTCGTGCTTCGGCATGACCGAGCCGGGGCTGGCATCGTCGGACGCCCGGAACATCGCCACGTCCGCCGTGCTCGACGGCGACGAGTGGGTCATCAACGGCGAGAAGTTCTACATCTCCGGGGCGGGTGACCCGCGCTGCAAGATCATGATCTGCATGGTCCGCACCAACCCCGACGCGGCCGCCCACCTGCAGCAGTCGCAGATCCTGGTGCCGATGGACACGCCGGGGCTCCAGATCCTCGGTCCGATGATGGTCTTCGGCCACGACGATGCGCCGCACGGTCACATGCACATCAAGCTCGACAACGTGCGCGTGCCACGGGAGAACATCCTGCTCGGCGAGGGCCGCGGCTTCGAGATCTCCCAGGTGCGCCTCGGCCCCGGCCGCATCCACCACTGCATGCGCTCCATCGGCGCAGCCGAGCGGGCCCTCGAGCTGATGGTCCGCCGAGGCCTGAACCGCGAGGCGTTCGGCAAGCCCCTGGCCCGGCTGGGCAAGAACGTCGAGGTCATCGCCAAGGCCCGCATCGAGATCGAAGCGATGCGCTTGATGGTGCTGCGCGCGGCCAAGGCCATGGACACGATGGGCAACGCGGAAGCGCGGGTGTGGGTCAGCGCCGTCAAGGCGATGGTCCCCGAGCGGGTG
>DASUQS010000183.1:0-13949 GCA_036280455.1 Acidimicrobiales bacterium | reverse complement strand
GCAGACCGTGTCGCTGTGCGGCTGGGTGGCACGCCGGCGCGAGCACGGCGAGCACCTGGCGTTCCTCGACCTGCGCGACCGCGAGGGCGTGGTCCAGTGCGTGATCGACGGCTCGGTCGACGTGCGCAGCGAGTGGGTCGTCCGGGTCACCGGCGTGGTGCGCATCCGCCCCGAGGGCACCGCCAACCCCGAGCTGGCCACCGGCGAGGTCGAGCTGGGGGAGTGCACGGTCGAGGTGCTCAACACCGCCGAGCCGCCGCCGTTCCCGGTGGGCGACCGGGTCGACACCGACGAGAACGTCCGACTCCGTCACCGCTACGTCGACCTGCGCCGCGACCGCATGCAGCGGAACCTGCGGGCCCGGGCGAGGGCGAACAGCGCGATCCGCCGCTCGATGGAGTCCCAGGGCTTCATCGAGGTCGAGACGCCGATGCTCATCGCCTCGACACCCGAGGGCGCCCGTGACTTCGTGGTGCCGTCCCGACTGCACCCGGGCAGCTTCTACGCCCTGCCGCAGAGCCCCCAGCTGTTCAAGCAGCTCACGATGGTGGGCGGCATCGACCGCTACTTCCAGATCGCCCGCTGCCTGCGCGACGAGGACCTGCGCGCCGACCGCCAGTTCGAGTTCATGCAGCTCGACGTCGAGGCCAGCTTCGTCGGCCAGGACGAGGTGCTGGCGTTCGTGTCGCACGCCATCCGGGCGTGCGCGGCCGAGGTCGCCGGCGCCGAGGTCGCCGACATCCCGCAGCTGACCTGGCACGACGCCATGGAGCGCTACGGCTCCGACAAGCCCGACGTGCGCTTCGGCATGGAGCTGGTCGAGCTCACCGAGGTGTTCGCCTCGACCGGGTTCAAGGCGTTCGCCGGGCAGACCGTCAAGGGCATCCGGGTGCCGGGCGGTGCCGAGCTGTCCCGCAAGAAGCTCGACGACCTCACCGCCAAGGCCAAGCGCTGGGGCGCCAAGGGCCTCGTGTGGATGCGGGTGCAGGACGAGGCGCTCGACAGCCCGGTCGCCAAGTTCCTGTCCGAGGACGAGCTGGCCGGCATCCGCGCGGGCCTGGAGGGCGAGGCTGGCGACCTGCTGCTGCTCGTGGCCGACAGCCGCCACGTCGTCCGCCACGTGCTCGGCCTGCTGCGGCTCGAGCTCGGCCGCCCGCCGGTCACCGAGGGCGGCTTCAACTTCCTGTGGGTCGTCGACTTCCCCCTGTTCGAGGGCCTGGGCGACGACGGCAGCCCCGTTCCCGCCCACCACCCGTTCACGATGCCGCACGCCGACGACGTCGACCTGCTCACCTCCGACGACCCGGCCGACCTGCTCAAGGTGCGGTCGCAGGCCTACGACCTGGTGCTCAACGGGTGGGAGCTCGGCTCCGGCTCGGTGCGGATCCACCGCTCCGACGTGCAGTCCACGATCTTCGGGCTGCTGGGCATCGGCGAGGAGGAGGCACGGGCCAAGTTCGGCTTCCTGCTCGACGCCTTCCGGTACGGCGCGCCGCCCCACGCCGGGTTCGCCTTCGGCATCGACCGCCTGGTCGCCCTGCTCGTGGGCGAGGAGAACATCCGCGAGGTGATCGCCTTCCCCAAGACGCAGTCCGGCGCCGACCCGCTGACGAACGCCCCGACACCCATCGACCCGGCCTACCTCGACGAGCTCGGCCTCCGCCTCCTGCCCCGCAAGGCCTGAGGCCGACCGGTCGTGGCCGCTCGCCGTGCCCGGCGATCAGCGCCGCAGCGGCGCGGCCCCACGGCGACGCCGCGCATCCCGGCCGAGACCGACACGCTCGACCTCGGAGCCTTGTGCGATCACGAGACCCGTGAAGGGATTCGCTGCGACGGCGGGGGCCTGCTCGGGGAGACGGTCGCCGGCCTGTCTCTGCGCGGTGCGGTGCTGACCGGGTGCCGCCTGACCGGCGTCGTGCTGCCCGACCTCGAGCTGGTCGACGTCGCGCTCCGGGACTGCGACCTGTCGGGGGCCGACCTCAGCGGGGCCACGTTGCAGCGCGTGACCGTCGAGCGGTGCCGACTGTCGGGCGTGGTGGCCGCAGACTGCGAGGCGACCGATGTGCGCCTGGTCGAGTGCCGTGCCGAGGAGTCGTGGTGGCGCATGACCCGGCTCGATCACTGCGACCTCGTCGACGTCGATCTGACCGGCAGCGACTGGTACGGGGCGCGGGTGCGGCGGTCGCGCCTCTTGCGGAGCCGGCTCGACGGGGCCGAGCTGTCGACGGCGACGTTCGCCGACGTCGCGCTGCACGGGTCGTCGCTCGCCGGGGTGCGAGGCGCCGATCTCTCCGGCCTGGTCATCGGGAGCGACCAGGTCGTCGAGTTGGCCGTGGCGCTGTTCGCCACGCGCAACGTGGTCATCGACGACGACCCGGACGACGACCAGGCGAACCTCGTCGCGGACGTCGACTAGCGGAGGCAAGACGCTCGTGCTGGGCGTGGCCCGGGCGGCGGCTCAGAACCGGTCGAGGAGGGAGGCGAGGACCTCGGCCACGTCGTCGCGTCGCCGACGCCAGCGGGCTCCGGCGACCCGGATGCCACCGCCGCCGATGGCGGCGCCGGCGGGGAGCGCACCCACCACCAGGACGGGCTCCGCGAGAACGGCTCCCAGCAGCCCGGTTCCGAGCGCGACGGCGGAACCGGCTGCTGCGCCGCCCGCTACGGCGTTGGCCCGGCTGGCGGCCATCTCGGCCTCGATGCGGACCAGCGTGCGGTCGTCGGCCGGGGTGACGACGACATCGATCGTGCGCAGCCCTTCGAGCTTGATGGCACCCCCGAAGTCGAGTCCCCGACGCAGGCTGGCCACCAGGTCGCTGCGCGGGCGGTAGAGCGAGCGGTCGCCTGCCCGCCGGCGCAGCTCGAGCATCTGGGTACGCATGAAGCGGTCGACCGCGGCGAGCACCGCATCCGGCGTCGCGACGACGAGCCGCTGCTCGCACACGACCCGCGAGCTGAGCGCCCTGCCCCGCTTCGACGGCGCCACCCCCGCCGGCAGCGCACCGACCCGCAGCTCGGCCACGGCCTGGCGCACGGCGGCGGGGGAGAGGCCCACCTCGCGGGCGGCCTCCTCGACCGCGGCGGGCTCGTAGCCGTCGGCCAGGGACTGCTCGGTGGTGACGGCGTCGAGCTCGGCCGCCCGCCGCAGCACGAGCGCCACCTCGTCGCCGGTCAACCGTGGGGAGCGCCGCACCTCGGACACGGGGACATTCTCTCGCGTGCGACCGCCTACGCCACCCGACGCCGTCGCCTGGTCGCCACGATCCGGAATCTCCGAACGGTTGTGGTTGCCCAGCAACCACAACCCACCAGAGATTCGAGCCCACCGACGGGATGTCGGACGGAGCGCGGCTGCGGAAGCAGACGGCGGGGACCGTCACCACGAACCGTGCACCCGGTCGTCGGGTGGATCGGTAGCCTCGCCGCGATGGCACCATCGTCGGCGACCGGGGGAGGCGACCTCTTCGCGGCCGCAGCCGAGGAGCAGCTCGCGCAGCAGGCACCGCTGGCCGCGCGGCTGCGGCCCATGCGCCTCGACGACATCGTCGGCCAGGACGAGTTGGTAGGGCCGGGCAAGCCGCTGCGGGTGCTGGTCGAGTCCGACCGGTTGTCCTCCGCCATCTTCTGGGGACCTCCCGGGACCGGTAAGACCACGCTCGCCCAGGTCATCGCCCGGCACACCGCCAAGGCCTACGAGCAGCTCTCCGCGGTGTCGGCCAGCGTGAAGGACGTCCGGGAGATCGTCGCCAAGGCCGGCCAGCGGCTGGGGGAGCGGGGCCAGGGCACCATCCTCTTCCTCGACGAGGTCCACCGGTTCAACAAGTCCCAGCAGGACGCGCTGCTTCCGTCGGTCGAGAGCGGGCTGCTCGTGCTGGTGGGAGCGACCACCGAGAACCCGTTCTTCGAGGTCAACGCGCCGCTGCTGTCGCGCTCCACGCTGTTCCGGCTCCAGCCGCTCGACGAGGCAGCGATCGCCATGCTGCTCCGCAAGGGCCTCGACGCCGAGGGAGCGGAAGCGGACGAGGAGGCGCTCGCCCACCTCGCCGACCGGGCCGGCGGCGACGGCCGCCACGCCCTCACCAGCCTGGAGGTGGCGGTGGCCCTCGCCCGGGCCCGGCAGCCGGACGCCGCTACGCCGCGGGTCACGCCCGAGGACGCCGAGGCTGCCCTCGGTACCAAGCTGCACCGCTACGGGCGCGACGACCACTACGACGTCATCTCGGCGTTCATCAAGAGCATCCGGGGGTCGGATCCGCAGGCAGCGGTGCACTACCTGGCGCGGATGCTCGAAGCGGGGGAGGACGCCCGCTTCATCGCCCGCCGCCTGGTCATCCTGGCGAGCGAGGACGTGGGGGAGGCCGACCCCATGGGACTGGTCGTGGCCACCTCGGCCGCGCACGCGGTCGAGTACGTCGGCCTGCCCGAGGCGCAGCTCAACCTGGCCCAAGCGGTCGTGCACCTGGCCACGGCGCCCAAGTCGAACCGCTCGGCGGCCGCGATCTGGCAGGCGCGTGCGGACGTGCAGAAGGGCGTCGGCGGCGAGGTGCCGGTGCACCTCCGCGACGCCCACTACCGATCGGCGCACTCGCTCGGGCACGGGGTGGGCTACGAGTATCCTCACGACGACCCACGGGGGTGGGTGCGCCAGCAGTACCTGCCCGACGGGGCCAGGGACGCGGTGTACTACCAGCCCTCCCGTCACGGTTACGAGCAGGAGATCGCCGAGCGCATGGACCGACTGGCCGACGGTTACGACGACGAGTCCGGTGCTCGTCGCGCCCCGGCGTCCGCCGACGCCGCCACCGAAGGCGACGCGCAGTCGTGAGCGAGCGAACCATGAGCACCGTGCGTCACCCGGCCCGAAGGGCCGAGCGCTCATCGTGTGCATCCCGGAGGGTGCGCCGATGAGTGCCACCGATCTCGCTGCCGTCATCGTCGCCGGGTGCAGCGTCGTGGCCGTGGTGCTGCTGGCCGTGGCGCTCGCCTCACTGGTCCGCACGCTACGGGCGTTGCGGGACGTGGCGACCGTCCTGCGCACCGAGACGGTGCCGGTGCTGGAGGACCTGCGGGACACCGTCGAGGCCGCCAACTACGAGATCATCCGCCTCGACGGCCTGGTCACGACCGCCGAATCGGTCACGGGCACGGTCGACTCGGCGTCGCGCCTGGCCTACATCGCGATGGCCAACCCGGTCATCAAGGGCGTCGCGTTCGCGAGCGGCACGGCCAAGGCCGCACGCCGACTGCGCGGCCGAAAGGTCGACGACGACCCCAGCACCGCACCGGACGACGGTCCAGCGGGACGCGGCGGCACCACCCGTGACGACGCCACCGTCCGCAACGGTGCCGGCCAGGCGAACGGGTCCGGCCGGATCCGTGGCCGGGGACGGGGCGGTCGCTGATGTTCAAGCGCACGTTCTGGTTCACGACGGGCGCGACCGCCGGGTTCGGCGGCGCCATGTGGATCCGTCGGCAGGTGCTGCGCGCGGTCCGTCGCTACACCCCCGAGCAGGTGCAGACCGAGGTCACCACGTCGGTCCGTCGCCTCGGCAGCGACCTCCGCACCGCCGTCACCGAGGCCCGCAGCACGATGGCCGAGCGGGAGGCCGAGTTGCGCTCCGAGCTGAAGCCCGGTTCCCGAGCCCCTCGCCGAACGGGAACCGGCCAGGGGCGACCATCCACCTCGCCACTAGGCTGAGGAGCACCTATGGCACCGCGTTCCTCTGCTGAGCTGCGTCGCGCCTGGACCGACTTCTTCGTCGCCAGGCAGCACACGGCTGTCCCCTCGGGCAGCCTCATCCCGACGCACCCCAGCGCGCCGATGTTCACCAACTCGGGGATGATGCCCTTCGTCCCCCTCTTCCTCGGCGAAGAGGCCGTGCCGTACGACCCGCCCCGGGCCGTGTCGGTGCAGCGCTGCGTGCGGGCCGGAGGCAAACACAACGACCTCGACGCCATCGGTCGCTCGCCCCGGCACCTCAGCTTCTTCGAGATGCTGGGCAACTTCAGCTTCGGCGACTACTTCAAGTCCGACGCCATCAGCTGGGCCCACGAGTTCGTCACCGAGGTGCTGGAGCTCGATCCCGAGCGTCTGTGGATCACCGTCCACGAGAGCGACGACGAGGCCGAGGAGCTGTGGGCCGACGGGGTCGGCTTCCCCCGCGAGCGCATCCAGCGGCTCGGCAGCGACAACTTCTGGGAGATGGGCGACACCGGCCCGTGCGGCCCGTCGTCGGAGATCTTCTGGGACAACGGCCCCGAGATCGGGCCCGAGGGTGGTCCCGCCAACCCGGAGGCCGGGGACCGCTACGTCGAGATCTGGAACCTGGTCTTCCCCCAGTACCTGCGGGCGGCCGACGGGCATCTCAGCGACCTGCCCAAGAAGGCCATCGACACCGGCGCCGGCCTCGAACGCATCATGGCCGTGCTGGCGGGCAGCCCGAGCCTGTACGCCTCCGACACGCTGACCGCCCTCGTGGGCGAGGCGCAGTCGGTGACCGGCCACAGCCTCGGCGAATCCGAGCTGGGCGACATCGCGCTGCGCCTCCTGGCCGATCACGCCCGCACGATGACGTTCCTCGTCGCCGACGGGGTCATCCCGTCCAACGAGGACCGCGGCTACGTGCTGCGGCGCATCATCCGTCGGGCCATCCGCTTCGCCTACCTGCTCGGCGTCGAGCGGGCGGTCCTGCCGGCCATGGTGGAGCGCACGATCGACCTGATGGGCGACGCCTACCCCGAGATCGTCGAGGGCCGCGGCCTGGTCCTGCCGATCATCACGCGGGAGGAGGAGTCGTTCCGGCGCACCCTCGCCACGGGTTCGCAGATCCTCGACACCCAGCTCGGCAGGCTCGAGCCGGGCGGCACGCTGCCCGGCGACGTGGCGTTCCAGCTGCACGACACGTACGGCTTCCCGTTCGAGGTCACCCAGGAGACCGCGGACCTGCAGGGCTTCGCGGTCGACGTCGCCGGGTTCGAGTCGGCGATGGACGACCAGCGCACCCGGGCCCGCGCCGGAGGCAAGGCCGGCTCGGTCGCCACCGGGGACGAGGCGACCGCGCAGCAGCGGCTGGTGGCCGAGCACGGCCCCACGATCTTCACCGGCCGCGAGGAGTACGAGACGGAGGCGACGATCATCGCCGTCATCGGCGACGGCCTCTACCTCGACCGCACGCCGTTCTACGCCGAGTCGGGCGGCCAGGTGGGCGACACCGGGCACATCGTCACGCCCACCGGCATCGTCGACGTGGTCGACACCACCTACGCGCTGCCGGGCCTGCACCGCCACGCCTTCGTCGTGCGGGAGGGCACGGTCGCGGTCGGCCAGCAGGCCGACGCCCGCATCGACGGCGAGCGACGCGACGCCATCCGCCGCAACCACACGGCCACCCACGTCCTGCACTGGGCGCTGCGCGAGGTGCTCGGCAGCCACGTCAAGCAGCAGGGTTCGCTGGTCGCGCCCGACCGGCTCCGCTTCGACTTCAGCCACTTCGAGCCGGTCACCGCCGCCCAGATCCGACAGATCGAGGATCTGGCCAACGGCGACATCCTGGCCAACCCGCCGGTCCGCCACTTCGAGACGACGATGGCGGAGGCCCGCGACCTCGGCGCCATCGCGTTCTTCGGCGAGAAGTACGGCGAGATCGTGCGGGTGCTCGAGGCCGGGCCCCATTCGACCGAGCTCTGCGGTGGCACGCACGTCCGGCGGCTGGGCGACATCGGCCCGGTCAAGATCGTGTCCGAGGCGTCGATCGGCTCCAACCTGCGCCGCCTCGAGGCCGTGACCGGGTTCGGCCCGATCGACCGCCTGCGCCAGGAGGAGGACCTCGTGGCCCGGACGGCCGAGGTTCTCGGCACCACGTCCGACGACCTGCCGCTCGTCGCCGAGAAGCTGCGCGGCGAGCTCAAGGCCGCCCAGAACGAGATCAAGGCGCTGCGCCGCCAGGTGGCGGGCAACCGCGCCGGCGAGCTGGCGGCGGGGGCGGTCGACGGCGTCGTCGTGACCCGGATCGACGGCACCACGCGCGACGAGGTGCGCGAGCTTGCGCTCGCCGTGCGCCAGCAGCCCGGCATCCGGGCGGTCGTGATCGGTGGCGAGCCCGAGGGCGGCGGCGTCGCCCTGGTGGCCGCGGCGACCAAGGAGAGCGGCCTCGACGCCAAGACGCTGATCGCCGATGCAGCGCGCACCGTCGGCGGGGGCGGAGGCGGCAAGAACCCCGAGCTGGCCGTTGCGGGCGGCCGCGACCCGTCCCGTCTCGACGAGGCCCTCGACCAGGCCCGGGAAGCGGCATCGGCGACGTGATCCGCCCCGGCCGCGTGCCGGCCCGAGGCGTCCGTCCCCACGAGGCCAGCGTTTGCGGCCGCACGACGGCGCGCCTCGGCCCCGCGACCACGTCGGCATCGCGGTGACGAGAGCCGTCGCGCTCGACCTCGGTAGCCGCCGCATCGGCGTCGCGCTCTCCGACAGCAAGGGAACGGTGGCGACCCCGTACGAGGTGGTGCAGCGGTCGGGCGATCGCACCCGTGACCATCGCCGCATCGGCGAGTTGGTCGACGAGGCCGACGCAGAGGTGGTCGTCGTCGGCCTGCCGCTCTCGCTCGACGGGTCGATCGGACCGGCCGCGCGGGCGATCCTCGACGAGGTCGAGGAGTTGCGCGCCACTCTCCCGGTCGACGTGGTGACCTGGGACGAACGGTTGACGACGGTCGAGGCCGAGCGCAGTCTGCGTGTCATGGGGGTCAAGAAGGGCAACCGTCGCCGAATCGTGGACCAGGTCGCTGCTACGGTGATCCTCCAGTCGTGGCTGGATGCTGGACCGCCACGGAGGTGACGGCGTGACGACCACGCCGTCACCGTCGCCAACGTCGTAAGCGTCCCTGACCGCTCCAGGACCTCACGGACACCGCACTGCGTATGTCGTTTCCCGATCAAGACGAACCCTCCGGTTCACGCCGCCGCCGCGGACGCCGTCGCGACAAGGACGACTTCGAGGACTTCTGGGGCCGCGACAACGGGGGCACCCCCGGCCGAGGGCGCAAGCGCGGCGGCGACGCCGACGACCTCAGCGACCTCGCCGATGCGGGGCCGGCGAAGGGCCCGTCGAGCCCGTCCAGCAAAGCACCACGACGGAGCGGGAGCGGCCGTCAGGCACGCACTCCCGCGGCTGAACCCCGTTCCGGCCCCGGCGGACACGACGATCCCCGTTCCCGGCCGGCGCAGCGCCCTCCGCTGACCTCCCGCCCCGCCCCGACCCGCGGCGAATCGGCCCAGCGCCCTCCGCTGACGTCGCGGCCGGGCCCGGCGACGGAGCGACCCCCCGTCGGAGCGGCGCCCATCAGGCGCCCGGTCGGCGCCCAGGCGGCCGTGCCGCCGCACCGGCGGACCGGCGAGTTCGAGGTCACGGGTGGCGCGGACCTGCGCCCGCCCCGCGGCCGACCCGGCCCCGGCGGGCGTGCGCCCGACGGCGGGCGCCGCGCACCGGGCTACGACGATCCCCGCCTCGGCGACCCCCGGGGCGTTTCTCGTGGCCCCGAACGTGCGGCGGTCGGCGGCGGGCCTGCGGGGCGCGGACGTCAAGGCCCCGCCGCGGAGATCGGACGCGGGCCGATCGATCCGGCCCGCCGCGCGGGCCGTCCCGACGGCGGCGGTGGTCTCCCCGGTGGGGATCGCGGCGGTGCTCGGCCGCACGGGCCCGACGGCCGGATGACCGCACCCGGGTACGGGGCGATGTCCGGTCCGACCGACCCTGTAGGTGGCGCCGGTCCCGACCGCCCGGCCGGTCCCGGGCGACGGCGCGGTGGTCCTCCGGCCGGCGTCGATCGACCGACCGAGGCGGTCGACATGTCCGACCTGGTGTTCACCGGCGCGAACGACGTACCGGGCTTCGCCGATGCCGGCGAGCCCCCGACCTACGGGGTCGGCGATCCGCACCAGGACTGGGACGACGATCCCGAGGCCGACGACTACGACGACGACACCTACTACGACGACGACTACGACGAGCTCGACGACGGCGAGCTCGACGACCTGCCCAAGCGCCGGGGCTGCCGCAACGCACTGATCGTGCTCGCGATCATCGTGGTGGTCGGCCTGGTGGCCTCCTGGTTCGCCTGGTCGTGGGCCCAGGGCAAGATCGACCCCGCCGGCGAGCCCGGCGAGGAGGTCATGGTCGAGATCCCCGAGGGCATCGGCACCGCAGCCATCGGCGACGTGCTCGCGGAGGCAGATGTCATCACCGACGCCGGCCTGTGGAACTGGTACACGAAGCTGAACGATCCGGGCACGATCCAGGCCGGCAGCTACGTCATGCGGGTCAACTCGTCGTTCGACGAGGCGATCGACGACCTGGCCAAGAAGCCCCTTCCCCCGAACTCGACGATGGTCACCGTGCCCGAGGGCCTCACGCAGGCGCAGATCGCCGCCCGTCTGGCCGACCCGGAGGACGGCGTTGCCGGGTTCACGGTCGAGGGCGTGAACGCGGCGTTGGCCGACCCCGCCTCCCGGTCACCGGTCATCCCGGCCGAGCAGTCGCTGCTGGAGGGCACGCTCTACCCCGAGACGTACACGGTCGAGGAGGGCGACACCGAAGCGGTCGTCATCCGCCGGATGGTCGACCAGTTCGAGCAGGTGGCCACCGAGATCGACCTGAACGGGCGTGCGGCAGCGCTCGGCCTCACCCCCTACGAGGTGCTGACCGTGGCATCGATGGTCGAGCGCGAAGCGGGGACGCCCGCCGACGGGCCGAAGGTCGCGCGAGTCATCTACAACCGCCTCGCCAACAACGAGCCCCTCGGCATCGACGCCACGAGCTGCTACGAGAAGGACCAGATCCCGTGCCAGCTCACCACCGCCGAGCTCAACGACAACACGCCCTATGACACCCGCCGGCAGGCCGGGCTACCGCCGACGCCGATCGCGTCGCCCGGCCGGGCCAGCATCGAGGCGGCGCTCGCTCCGGCCGACGGTCCGTGGACGTTCTACGTCCTCGACGTGACCAAGGACGACGGCTCCAGCTTCTTCACCGATTCGGTCGACGAGTTCAACGCGGCGAGGGCCCGCTGCCAGGAGGCCGGCAAGTGCGGCTGAGGGCGATCCCGGGGTGATCTCGGGCGCCACCCGGGTCGCTGCGGTGGTCGGCGATCCCGTACGCCACTCGCTGTCGCCGACGATCCTCAACGCCGCCTTCGCGGCCACCGGCCTCGACTGGGTGTACACGGCGTTCGAGGTGGCGACCGGCCGCGGGGCCGACGCCGTGTCCGCCATGCGGACGTTGGGTCTCGGCGGGCTGTCGGTGACGATGCCCCACAAGGCCGCGGTGCACGATGCCGTCGAGGAGCGCACCGCTGTCGCGGCCGACCTCGGCGCGGTCAACTGCGTGTACTGGCGCGACGACCGGCTCGTGGGCGACAACACCGACGGTGCGGGCTTCATCGATGCCCTGCGCATCGACCAGGGCATCGACGTCGGGGGACGGCGCTGCGTCCTGGTCGGGGCGGGTGGCGCCGGCCGGGCCATTGCCCGAGCGCTCGGCAGCGCCGGCGCAGCGGACGTGGCGATCGTGAACCGGTCGCCGGCCCCCGCCAGGCGGGCGGCGGAACTGGCGGGGGCCCGCGGTCGCATCGGCGAGCCTGGCGACATCGGTACCGCGGACCTGATCGTCAACGCGACCCCCCTCGGCATGGGGCCCGCCACGGAGAGCGTTCGGCTCCCGCTCGACCCCGACTCGCTGCGGGCGGGTCAGGTGGTCGTCGACCTGATCTACCACCCCGAGACGACGCCGTTGCTGGCGGCGGCCACCGAGCGCGGCGCGATCGCCGTGAACGGGTTGGGGATGCTCGTGCACCAGGCGGCTCACGCCTTCGTCCGGTGGACCGGAGCGGCGGCCCCCATCGACACCATGGTGGACGCGACCCGCCGCGAACTCGCCCGTCGCGCGCAGGTCGACGGTTCTCCGTAACCGGACTGAAACCCTGGTGAGGGCCTGTATCGGCCCCACATCCGCGCCCGGTGGTCAATTCGACGCTGGGCGCGCGGTGCGTGTGCGGCCTAGGCTGACAGCTGCGCTGGGAATGCATGGCGGGCAAGCTCACTCCGGAGGTACAGGCTTTGGCGCTCCAAGGGACTCTCGACACGTTCTCCCTTCCCGACGTTCTGCGGCTTCTCGCCACGACGTCGAAGACGGGTCGACTCCGCATCGACGGCGATCGCGGCCTGGGCAGCGTGTGGCTGGCCGAGGGTGGCATCGTCGATGCCGACGCCGATCGTGCGATCGACGGCACTCCGACCGACGAGGTGATCTTCGAGCTGTTGCGCTTCGACGCCGGCTCGTTCGCGTTCGACGGTGACGACACCGCCCCCGAGGGGGGCGAGCCCGAAGACGTCGAGTCGCTTCTCCGCCGGGCCAACGCGCTCCTCAGCGAGTGGGCCGAGCTCGAGACCGTCGTCCCGTCGCTCACCCACGAGGTCACGCTCTCGTCCGACCTGTCGGTCGAGCAGGTCACGATCGATTCCGACCGCTGGCGCACGCTGGTGGCCGTCGCCGCCGGGCGCACCGTCGGCGAGCTGGCGACGGCGCTCAGCCTGACGGAGCTCGGCGTCTCCCGCGCCGTGCGCGATCTCGTCGACCTCGGCGTCGCCGAGGTCGACCCCCCGGGCACGATGCCGGTGCCGCGCGCCCCCGAGGCGTCCCGGCGCACGCCCCTGTCCGACCGCGACCGTGCGCGTCAGCCGCTGCCGACGCCCGACCCGACAGGGCCGGTCGGCCCCGTCGGCCGCCCCGCACATCTCACGGGCGAGGTCCCCCGCGCCGGCTGGCGCCAGACCGGAGAGGTCCCCGCGGTGGGTACCGACCGCCGCTCGACCCCCAGCGGCAACGGTCACCGCAGCTCGCTCGACGACACCGTGGCGACGCCGCCCCCGGCCGGCCCCGCGCCGAGCAGCCCGCCCGCCGACCCGCCGAGCAAGGGTGGCCTGGCCTCCCGCCTCGGGCGCGGCCGCAACGCCAGCTCGTCGCCCCGCGGCGGTGAGCCGACCACGGGTGCCACCCCGCCGGTCACCGGCGCCACGCCGTCGCTCGGCACCAACGGCACGCGCTCGTCGGCGCGGCCGCCTGCGGCCCCGCCCGCCCGCACCAACGACACCGGACGCGGGCGCACGGCCGACGTTCCGCGTCCTCGCAACGGCGTCGGCGACACCGGCCCCGTCGCGCGCACCGAGCGTCCGGGCTCCGCCCCGCGCCGGCCCGAGGGCCCCAACGGCCTCGCGAGCCCCGGGCGGCCGACGCCCGGCCCCGGTGCCACCTCCCCGGGCGGATCCACCCCTTTTGACGGTGGCCGGCTCGGACCGCCCCCGAGTGCGCACGACACCGGCCAGATCCGTCCCGTGACCCCCTCATCGCTGCCCCCGGACCTGCACTGGGCGGCCGACGACACCGGCAGCGGTTCCGTCAACGGCGGGCCCACCTCGCCCTTCAGCGGGCTGAGCAGCCTCGGTCCGGCGCCCATGCCGGGCCCGGGTCGTCCGCCGGTGAACGACGGCGAGATCGCGCCCCACGTCGCGGCGATGAGCCCCGAGGCCCGCGCCGCAGTGGTGTCGACCGTGGGCAACAGCGGTGGCTCGACGGGCCGAGGCGGCAGCCAGGGCGAGGACATCGCCCAGCGCGGCCGACTCATCAGCTTCCTGTCGACCGTTCGCTGATCGCACACCCTGCCGCCCGGCCTCACGCGCCCCGTGCGCGGGAGGCCGGGCGCGGTCAGGGCACGCTGTCCTTCTGAGCCGGCCGGCATGAACCACATCGTCCTCGTCGCCGCCATGGCCGTGCTGGGTGTGGCGGTCGTGGGGCCGCTGCTCAACCACGCCGTCGTCAAGTGGATCGGTTGGCGCGTCGTGTTGCCGCCGTGCTTCGGCCACGTGCCCGCGGCGATGGCGCTCGGTCCCGCCCGGGCGCGCT
>DASUQS010000182.1:0-11841 GCA_036280455.1 Acidimicrobiales bacterium | reverse complement strand
TCCCGCCTGGTCGACCAGGGCAACACGGTGCTGGTCATCGAGCACAACCTCGACGTCATCAAGACGGCCGACCACATCATCGACCTCGGGCCGGAGGGCGGCAGCGGCGGCGGCACGGTGGTCGCCACCGGCACGCCGGAGGAGGTGGCAGCCGAGCCGGCCAGCTGGACGGGGCAGTTCCTGGCACCGCTGCTCGACGTCGGCGGCCGCGCCGCGAGCTGACGCCCACGTGGTTTCAGCCGGCCGGCTCCCAGCCGGGCGGGGCGAGCTCGAAGCCGTCGAAGGTGAACGCGGGCGACACCGTGCAGCCCACCAGGGTGAACGCGCCCGTGGGTTCCGCCGCCTGCCAGGCGCCGGCCGGGACGATGGCCTGGGGCACCTGCCCGGCCCCCAGGTCGTCGCCCAGGGTGACGTCGCGGGTGGGGCCGGCGCCGTCGTGCATGCACAGCCGCAGGGGGGCGCCGGCATAGTGGTGCCAGACCTCGACGGCGTCGACCCGGTGCCAGTGCGAACGCTGCCCGGCGGCGAGCAGGTAGTAGATGGCGGTGCCCGCCCCGCGCCCGCCCTCACCGTCGTCGTGGCGCCAGGTCTCCCCGTACCAACCGCCCTCGGGATGGGGCACGAGGCCCAGCCGGTCGATCACGGCGGCGACCTCGGGGTCGTCGTGGCGGGAGGCGTCGGCGGGCACAGGCACATTCTGGCGGACGGGCGAGGCGCGATCGGCGGTGGGCGGTGTGCCGCTACCGTCTGTGTCCTGCCAGTTTCGTGTCCCCGCCAGCACACCCGTGCGTCCAGGAGCGCCCCGCGATGAGCCACATCCCGCCTGAAGACACGTCCGGGACGCCCGGTCCGACCCGTCCGTCCGGTGCCGGCCGCGGCCCCCTCGTGGCCGCGTCGGTCGCGGTCGTCGGGCTCGTGGGGGTGGCCATCGTCATGGTTGTCGGCGCCATGGGCGACGACGGCGAGGAGGACGACACCCAGGCGATCGGCAGTGCCGTGGCCACCGCGAGCACCGAGGCGACGCTTCCGTCGAACGCGGGCACGGTGGCCACGACCGCGGCGACGACGTCGCCGGACTCGGCGGACGGCGGCGGTTCGCCGGCCGGTGCGGACCTGCCGGCGGTGACGATCCCGGCCGAGTCGTCCCCGCCGACGACCATCCCGGGCTCGGAGCCCAACTCCATCCCCACGGACATCATGTCGGGGGAGGAAGCCCCACAGTGGGGCACCCTCGTCGTCGACCTGGACGAGGGCGGATACCTCGACTTCCCCGTCCACCTGCGCACCGACCAGGAGCTCTCGCTGCTCTCGATGGCGGACGACGGCATCCGGACCGAGATCGAGGTGTTCGCGCCTGACGGCAGCAGCGAAGGGTCGTGGGAGGGCGGTGAGCCGGGCGTGGTGAACGGCCTCGAGTGGTACCTCCCCGAGGAGCCTCTGCCCGCCACCGGCACCTACGTGATCCGGGTCATCCACACGGGCGGCAGCCACGAGCCGTTCGCCCTCGGGTTCTTCGGCAACGCCTGATGACATCGCCTGCGCGGCCGCAGGCGGTTCACAAGTCGCCCCCGATCAGGTATCCACTGGGCGTGGCCGATCGAGCGAGGACGGGACGACATGGCTGACGAACGCACCTTCGCGGTCGAGCCGTGGTCGGTCACCGAGAACGGGTTGGACCTCGACGCGCTGGCGAGGACCGAATCGGTCTTCGCCCTGTCGAACGGGCACATCGGCCTGCGGGGCAACCTCGACGAGGGCGACCCGCACGGGGTGCCCGGCACCTACCTCAACTCGGTCTACGCATCCCGCCCGCTGCCCTACAGCGAGCGGGGGTACGGCTATCCCGAGTCCGGCCAGACCATCATCAACGTCACCAACGGCAAGCTCTTCCGGCTGCTCGTGGACGACGAGCCGTTCGACATCCGCTACGGCACGCTGGCGTCGCACCGCCGTTCGCTCGACCTGCGGGCCGGTGCCCTCGAGCGGGACGTCGAGTGGTACTCGCCGGCCGGCGACGGCATTCGCCTGAGGTCCATCCGGCTGGTCTCGCTGGCCCAGCGGGCCGTGGCCGCCATCTGCTACGAGGTCGAGGCGATCGACGAGTCGCTGCGGATCGTGGTGCAGTCCGAGCTGGTCGCCAACGAGGTCTTGCCGCCGCAGAGCCGTGACCCGCGCACCGCGGCCGTCCTCGAGAGCCCGCTCGAGATCGAGGAGCACACGGCGTCGGGCACCACCGCGCTGATGGTGCACCACACCCGGGAGAGCGGCCTGCGCGTGGCGTCCGGCATGCGCCACGTCATCGACGGGCCCACGAACACCGACTACGACGTGACCAGCTCACCGGACATCTGCCGGCTGACGGTCGCCACCCGCCTCCGTCCCGGCGAGCGGCTGCGCATCGTGAAGTTCCTGGCCTACGGCTGGTCGAGCCAGCGCACGCGGCCCGCGCTGCACGACCAGGTGGTGGCGGCGCTCGCCGCCGCCCGGCTGACCGGCTGGGACGGGCTCCGGGCGCAGCAGCGCGAGTACCTCGACGACTTCTGGAAGGGGGCCGACGTCGCCGTCGACGGGGACGCCGAGGTGCAGCAGGCCGTCCGCTTCGGCCTGTTCCACATCCTCCAGGCGGGGGCGCGGGCGGAGCAGCGGCCCATCCCCGGCAAGGGCCTCACCGGCCCGGGCTACGACGGCCACACGTTCTGGGACTCGGAGATGTTCGTGTTGCCGGCGCTCACCTACACCAAGCCGGACGCGACCCGGGCCGCCCTCACGTGGCGCAAGCTGACCTTGCCGCTGGCCGAGGAGCGGGCCGCCGAACTGGGTCTCGAAGGGGCGGCGTTCCCCTGGCGCACCATCCGGGGTCGCGAGTCGTCGGGCTACTGGCCCGCCGGTACCGCCGCGTTCCACATCAACGCCGACATCGCGGACGCCGTCATCCGCTACCTGGATGCCACGCAGGACGAGGAGTTCGAGCGGGAGGTGGGCATCGACGTGCTGGTGGCCACCGCCCGCCTGTGGCGCAGCCTGGGCCATCACGACCGGGAGGGCCGGTTCCGCATCGACGGGGTGACCGGCCCGGACGAGTACAGCGCCATCGCCGACAACAACGTGTACACGAACCTGATGGCCCAGCAGAACCTGCGGGCGGCCGCGATGATCGCCGCCCGGCAACCGGACGAGGCCGATCGGCTGAACGTCACGACCGAGGAGATGGCGTCGTGGCGCGCCGCGGCCGACGCCGTCGTGATCCCCTACGACGCCGATCTCGGCGTCCACCCGCAGAGTGAGCGGTTCACCGACCACGCCATGTGGGACTTCGAGGCCACGAGGCCCGACCAGTACCCGCTGCTGCTGCACTTCCCCTACTTCGACCTGTACCGCAAGCAGGTGGTGAAGCAGCCGGACCTGGTGCTGGCGATGCACCTGCGCGAGGAGGCGTTCACCCGCGAGGAGAAGGACCGCAACTTCCGCTACTACGAGGCGATCACGGTGCGGGATTCGTCGCTGTCGGCCTGCACCCATGCGGTCGTGGCGGCCGAGCTCGGGTATCTGGAGCTGGCCCACGACTACCTGGCCGAAGCTGCTCTCATGGACCTCGAAGATCGCCACGACAACACCCGCGACGGCCTGCACATGGCGTCGCTGGCGGGGGCGTGGACCGCGCTGGTCGAGGGTTTCGGGGGCATGCGGGCGCGCGACGGGAAGCTCCGCTTCGCTCCCCGGTTGCCGAGCGGCATCAGCCGGATGTCGTTCCGGGTGCGGTATCGCGGGAGCTGCGTCCGGGTCACGACCGACGGCGACTCCGCCACCTACCACCTGATCGAGGGCACGCCCTGCACCCTGTGGCACCACGGCAAGGAGGTGGCCCTCGGGGAGGACGACGTCGACATGCCGATCCCGCCGGCGCAGCCGGGTGTCCCGCCGACCCAGCCGCCGGGACGCGAGCCGGAACGGCGCGGCCGGCCCATCTGAGGCCGCGCCGCGCCGCTCTGCGGCCGCGTCAGATCAGGTGATGTCGAGCATCCGCTGGAGCGCCACCCGGGCCCATTCGGCCGTCGCCGGGTCGACCGTGATCGGGTTGACCGCGCGACCCTCCACGAGCTCGTCCAGCACCCAGGCGAGGTGGGGCTCGTCGATGCGGTTCATCGTCGAGCACGGGCAGATCAGCGGGTCGAGAGACACCACGGTCTTGTCGGGGTGCTCCGTGGCGAGCCGGTTCACCAGGTGGATCTCGGTGCCCACCGCGATGGTGGACCCCGCGGGGGCGGCATCGAGCGCCCGGATGATGAAATCGGTCGAGCCCACCTGGTCGGCGGCCGCCACCGTCTCGTGCGGCACCTCGGGGTGGACCACCACGATGCCGTCGGGGTGCTCGGCGCGGAAGGCGGCGATCTGCTCGGGCCGGAACCGCTGGTGGATCGAGCAGTGGCCGCGCCACAGCAGGAACGTCGATTCCTTGCAGGCCTTCTCGCTCAGGCCGCCGAGCTCCTGGCGGGGGTTCCACACGCTCATGTCGTCGAGGCCGTAGCCCATCGCGACGCCGGTGTTCCGGCCGAGGTGCTGGTCGGGGAAGAACAGCACCTGGTCGCCCTGGCCGCCGTCCGACCCGGGGCCGCCGCCGAGGGCCCAGTCGAGCACCGCCCGTGCGTTGGTCGAGGTGCACACCGCACCGCCGTGGCGGCCGACGAACGCCTTCAGGGCCGCCGAGCTGTTCATGTACGTGATCGGCACGACCCGGTCGATGTCGACGATGCCGCCGAGAGCGTCCCAGGCCTCCTCGACCTCGTCGATGTCGGCCATGTCGGCCATCGAGCACCCGGCGTTGAGGTCGGGGAGGATGACGGTCTGGTCGTCGGCGGTCAGGATGTCGGCGGACTCGGCCATGAAGTGCACGCCGCAGAAGACGATGTACTCGGCCTGCGGTCGTTGCTGGGCCAGCACCGACAGGCGGTACGAGTCGCCCCGGGCGTCGGCCCAGCGGATGATCTCGTCCCGCTGGTAGTGGTGGCCGAGGATGAACAGCCGCTCGCCCAACGTGGCCTTCGCCGACGCGATGCGTCGGGCCAGGTCATCCGGTTGCGCAGCCGTGTACCGCTCGTCGAGCGGGGTCTGGAGCCGAAGCATGGTGGTGGGTACCTCCGTCGAGGTGGCTCCGGTTGGCGGACGGTGGGGACAGCCCGGTCGCCTCTCCCACGGGGATGTCGTCCCCGGAACCGATATGCAGCCGGAATACCGGGCCGGCTTGGCGACGAGTCTACGGGGTACCGGCGTCAGGTCGGCGACTCGGACGCGAAACATGCGCCCGGCCGGGTCGGGGCGCTCATGCGGCGCGGCAGCGTCGGCGCGTGGCTCTACCCTCGGCCCCGTGGTGCAACGTCCGCCGGCAGGCACGATCCCCGACGCTCCCGGGTCCTACCAGTTCAAGGACCGCGACGGTCGCGTCATCTACGTGGGCAAGGCGCGCTCGCTGCGCCAGCGCCTGTCCAACTACTTCCAGGCGCCCCGCAACCTGCCGCCCCGCACGGCCACCATGGTCGCGACCGCCGAGACCGTCGAGTGGATCCAGGTCCGCAACGAGGTCGAGGCGCTCATGCTCGAGTACAGCCTCATCAAGCAGCACAAGCCGCGGTTCAACATCCGGCTGCGTGACGACAAGAGCTACCCGTTCCTGGCGGTGACGGTGGGCGACGAGTGGCCCCGGCCGATGGTGATGCGGGGACGGAAGCGCAAGGGGGTGCGCTACTTCGGCCCCTACGGCCACGCCTCCGCCATCCGCGAGACGCTCGACCTGCTGCTGCGCACCTTCCCCCTGCGCACGTGCAGCGAGAACAAGTTCGGTCACCACGAGAGCCTCGGCCGCCCCTGCCTGCTGTTCCACATCGAGAAGTGCACCGGGCCGTGCGTCGGCGAGATCGACCACGACGCCTACGAGAAGCTGGTCGAGGAACTGATCGACTTCCTCGACGGCGACACGGACACGATCGTCGGACGCCTCGAGGCGCAGATGAAGGCGGCGGCGTCGAACCTCGAGTACGAGCGGGCCGCCCGGCTGCGCGACCGCCTGACCAGCGTGCGCAAGGCGATCGAGCGCCAGCAGATGGTGGCCGACCGCAACGAGGACCTCGACGTCATCGGCATCGCGGAGGACGACCTGGAAGCGGCCGTCCAGGTCTTCTTCGTGCGGCGCGGCCGCGTGGTGGGGCGCAAGGGGTTCGTGCTCGACAAGGTCGAGGACCTGGCGCCGGGCGAGCTGATCGGCGACGTGCTCGAGGGGCTCTACGACGATTCGCCCCTCGGCGTGCCCCGCACGGTGCTGGTGCCGTCCGAGCCCGACGACCCCGAGCTGTACGTCGACTGGCTGACGTTGCTGCGCGGGGGGCGGGTCGACGTCCGGGTGCCCCAGCGGGGCGCCAAGCGCGAGCTGCAGGCGACGGTCACCCGCAACGCCGCCGAGGAGTTCACCCGGCACCGCCTCCGCCGGGCGAGCGACCACAACGCCCGGGCCAAGGCCCTCAACGAGCTCCAGGACGCCCTGGGGCTGCCCGAGGCGCCCCTCCGCATCGAGTGCTACGACATGAGCCACATCCAGGGCACCGACTACGTCGGGTCGATGGTGGTCATGGAGGACGGCCTGCCGAAGAAGTCCGACTACCGACGGTTCAAGGTGCGCACGGTGGGCGGCAACGACGACTTCGCGGCGATGGAGGAGGTGCTCACCCGGCGGCTGACCGCCTACCTCGACGAGCGGGCCCTGCCGGTGGGCGAGCGGTCCGGCAAGTTCTCCTACCCGCCCCAGCTGCTGCTCGTCGACGGGGGCAAGGGTCAGCTCAACGTCGCCGTGCGGGTGCTGGAGGACCTGGGGCTCGAGGAGGAGATCCCGGTCGCCTCCCTCGCCAAGCGCTTCGAGGAGGTGTACGTGCCGGGCAAGGCGGATCCGGTGCGGGTGCCGCGTGGGTCGGAGGGCCTCTACATGCTGCAGCGCATCCGCGACGAGGCCCACCGGTTCGCCATCACCTACCACCGCCAGCTCCGCGGCAAGCGCATGACCAAGTCCGTGCTCGACGACATCAGGGGCCTGGGGCCGACGCGTCGCAAGCGCTTGACCAAGGAGCTGGGCGGCGTGGCCGGGGTCAAGCAGGCGTCGCTCGACGACCTCCGCGCCCTGCCGTGGCTGCCCGACAGCGTGGCCACCGCGGTGTACGCCAAGATCCACGGTGCCTCCGTGGCGGGGGAGCGGAAGGCATGAGCGAGCGTCCCGACGACGTCGACACGGCGGCCGTGTGGGAGGAGCACGCCGCCTGGTGGCAGGCGGAGTTCACCTACGGCGCCGACGTCGAGTACTCCGACCAGATCCTGCCCCTGGTGGTGCGCCACATCGCGGGCGCCGCCCGGGTCCTCGACCTCGGCTGCGGCGAGGGGCAGATCGCCCGCCTCGCGGTGGCAGGTGGCGCCGATCGGGTGACCGGCGTCGACGCCTCGGCCGCGCAGATCGCCGAGGCCGGACGCCGGGGCGGCGGCGTCACCTACGCCCGCGGGAGCGCCACCGCGCTGCCCCTCGTCGCCGGCTGGTTCGACGCGGTGGTGAGCTGCCTGGTGCTGGAGCACGTCGCGGACCTCGACGGCGCCCTCGACGAGGTGTCGCGCGTGCTGCGGCCCGGCGGTCGGTTCGTCCTTTTCGTGAACCACCCGCTGTTCCAGACGCCCGGCAGCGGCTGGATCGACGATCAGGTGCTCGACCCACCCGAGCAGTACTGGCGGGTGGGCCCCTACCTCAGCGAGGGGGTGTCGATCGAGGAGGTCGACCAGGGGGTGCGGCTGCCGTTCTTCCACCGGCCGCTCAGCCGCTACGTCAACGCGATGGCGGCCCGCGGGCTGTACATCACGCGCATGGTCGAACCGGCGCCACCCACGCGCTTCCTGGCGATGGCCCCCCAGTACGCGGACGCGGCCTCGATCCCGCGGCTGCTCCTGCTGCGGGCGGAGAAGCGCTGAGCCCCCGCGGTCCGATCGCCCTCTAGCCTGACGACGTATGGGCGAGTTCGTGGTGATCACCGGGTTGTCGGGGGCGGGGCGCAGCCTCGCGGCCGACGACCTCGAGGACCTCGGATGGTTCGTGATCGACAACCTGCCGCCGGAGCTGGTGCCCAAGGTGGTCGAGCTGGCCCAGACGCCCGGCTCGCAGGTCGAGCGGGTGGCCCTCGTCATGGGTACCGGGCACTACCAGGACGAGATCCTGCCCACGCTCGGCTGGTTGCGTTCGACCGGGGCACGGGTGCGCGTGCTGTTCCTGGAGGCGTCGACCGACACGCTCGTGCGGCGCTACGAGAGCTCGCGGCGCCGCCACCCGCAGTCGGGTGACGAGACCGGCGATCCCGACGGCGGAGGACACCTCGCACCGGCGATCGAGAGCGAGCGGGCGCTGCTCGAACCGGTGAAGGCGCAGGCTGACGTGGTGGTCGACACCAGCGAGCTCAACGTGCACGAGCTGCGGCGGCGCATCCGCACGCTGTTCGCGGCCGACGAGTCCGAGTCGGCCATGCAGACGACCCTCCTCTCGTTCGGCTACAAGAACGGTCTGCCGCTCGACGCCGACCTCGTCTTCGACTGCCGCTTCCTCCCCAACCCGCACTGGGTCGACGAGCTGCGCCCCCTCACCGGGCTGGACGCCCCCGTGCGCGACTACGTGCTGGAGCAACCGGCGGCGGGGGACTTCCTCGACAACCTCGAGACGATGCTCGAGCAACTCCTGCCGGCCTACGTGGCCGAGGGGAAGGCCTACCTGACCATCGCCCTCGGCTGCACCGGCGGACGGCACCGGTCGGTGGCGATCGCGGAGGAGCTGGCCCGTCGCCTGCGGGCCGGTGGCGAGCGCGTCGGCGTCCTGCACCGGGACGTCGAGAAGTGACCGGCGGCCGCGGCGGCGCGCCCCCACACGTCGTCGCCGTCGGCGGGGGCCACGGCCTGGCGGCCACGATCCGGGCGGCTCGCCGGTACGCCGGGCACACCACGGCGGTCGTGGCGACCGCCGACGACGGCGGTTCGACCGGGCGCCTGCGCAGCGCCATCGACATGCCCGCCCCCGGCGACCTGCGCCGCTGCGTCGAGGCGATGGCCGGCGAGCCGTGCGGCCCGCTCGCGCAGGCGCTCGAGTACCGGTTCACCGGCAGCGACGTCGAGGGCCATGCGCTCGGCAACCTGCTGCTCGCCGGGTTGCACGCGATCACGGGCGACTTCGTGGCAGCTGTCGACGAGCTGAGCCGGCTGGCGGGCATCGACCCCACGGTGGGACGCGTGGTGCCGGCGACGGTCGACCCCGTCGTCCTGCGGGCCGTCGTCGCGGGAGGAGGGGAGGTGTCCGGCCAGGTGGCGATCGCCCGCACGGTCGACATCGACCGCCTCGTGCTCGAACCGGCCGGGGCCGAGGTGCCCGACGCCGCCGTCGAGGCGCTGCTCGACGCCGACCAGGTCGTGCTCGGCCCCGGGTCGCTGTTCACGTCGGTTCTGGCGGTCGCGGTGGTCGGTGGGGTGCGCGACGCGCTCAAGCGGGCCTCGGGCCGCCGGGTGTACGTGTGCAACGTGCGGGCGGAGGCGGGCGAGACGCGGGGCTACGACGTGGCCGCCCACGTCGCCGCCCTCCGCCGGCACGACGTGGAGCCCGACGTCGTGCTCGCCCAGCGCGGCGCGCTGCCGCGTGGCGATCTCGCCGACGTCGAGGTCGTCGAAGCCGACCTCGTCCGCCCGAACGGGCTCGCGCACGATCCGGCTCTGCTGGCCGAGGCGCTGGCGTCACTGGTCGGTTGACGATCGGCGCCTGGCGCCACCGCAATCTTGGCAATGGCTAGATCGGGGCGTAGCGTACCGGGGGTGCCGACCGCCCGAGTCCGCCCCTACCACCACGGCGACCTGCGACGGGTGCTGCTCGCCGCCGCCGTCGAGGCCCTCGACGAGCAGGGGCCCGCAGCGCTCAGCCTGCGCGACCTCGCCCGCCGTGCCGGTGTCAGCCATGCCGCGCCCGCCCACCACTTCGGTGACAAGACGGGTCTGCTCACGGCCGTCGCCACCGAGGGCTTCGGGCTGCTGGCCGACGCCCTGCGGGCGGCGGTCGATGCCGGGTTCCTCGAGGTCGGCGTCGCCTACGTGCGCTTCGCCGTGACCCATCGTGCCCACTTCTCGGTGATGTTCCGGCCGGAGCTGTTGCGGACGGACGATGCGGCGCTGGTCGCGGCCCGGACGGCGACGGCCGGCCTGCTCTACGGCTCGGGCGGCGATCGGCGGAGCGTGGCGGCGGGGGTCGCCGCCTGGTCGATGGTGCACGGGTTCGCCACCCTCTGGCTCGACGGAGCGCTGCCGGGGGAGCTCGGTCCCGATCCCGAGGCCGCGGCCCGGGCGGTCGCCCGGCACCTGCGCGTCGAAGGGTGAGGCGGTCGTCGCGGGGCAGGCGACGTCACCATCGTCGCCCATCTTGCCATTGACAAGTTCGGCGGACTGGCGTTGGATGTAGTCACTGACAAGATCCGAGAGGGATGAGGAGCACGCCGTGATCACTCGAACGCACTCCCTGAACGGTTGGGACATCGGCCGGTTCGACGCCATCGACTGGGCGCCCTGGGGATCGGGCGGCAACGCCCGGGCCAAGGTGCTCGCCTCCGGCGACGGCTACTGGCTGGCCATGGTCGAGGCCGAACCCGGCTATGAGGGCGAACCGCACGAGCACGAGCACGCCGAGTTCCTGTACGTGCTGCGTGGTCGGGTGCGCACCCAGGGCCGCGAGATGCGGGAGGGCGACGCCTACGTCGCCGCCGCGGGCTCGACCCACAGCGACTTCGCCGCGCCCGACGGCGCCACCTACCTGTCCATCTTCCGTCTCTGACCGCCGGGCCGTCCTGGGTGGGAAGGCCCCCGATCCCACTAGGGTCGACGTCAGGCAACTGGCGTCGACGACAGAGAGGTCCAATCGACATGACCATCCGTGTGGGGATCAACGGCTTCGGCCGCATCGGCCGCAACTTCTTCCGGGCGGCCAAGAAGGCGGGCGCCGACATCGACTTCGTCGCGGTCAACGACCTCGGCTCGGTCGACACGATGGCCCACCTGCTCAAGTACGACTCGGTGATGGGCCAGCTCGACGCCGACGTCGAGGCCACCGACGACGGCATCAAGGTGGGCGGCGACGTCCTCAAGGTGCTCGCCGTACGCGACCCCAAGGAGCTTCCCTGGGGCGACCTCGGTGTCGACGTGGTGCTCGAGTCCACGGGCATCTTCACCTCCCGCGACAAGGCCGCCCTCCACCTCGACGGCGGTGCCCCCTTCGTCATCGTGTCGGCGCCGTCCTCCGGCGCCGACGGCACGTTCGTGATGGGCGTCAACGACGACACCTTCGACGGCGCCACCCAGAAGGTCGTCTCCAACGCCTCGTGCACGACCAACTGCTTCGTGCCGATGATCAAGGTCCTCGACGAGGCGTTCGGCGTCGAGCGGGGCCTGATGACGACCATCCACGCCTACACCGGCGACCAGAGCCTCGTCGACGGCCCGCACAAGGACCTGCGCCGGGCCCGCGCCGCCGCCGTCAACATCATCCCGACCGGCACGGGGGCCGCCCGGGCGACGGGCCTCGTGCTCGAGTCGATGCAGGGCCTGCTCGACGGCCAGTCGCTGCGCGTGCCGGTGCCCACCGGCTCGATCACCGACTTCACCGGCGTGTTGAGCCGCGAGGTCTCGGTCGACGAGGTCAACGAGGCGTTCAAGGCGGCTGCGTCCGACGGCCCGCTGGCCAAGGTCCTCGAGTACTCCGAGGCGCCTCTGGTGTCGAGCGACATCGTCGGCTCGCCCGCCTCCTGCACC
>DASUQS010000181.1:0-20354 GCA_036280455.1 Acidimicrobiales bacterium | reverse complement strand
AGCAGATCCACCGGGCCCTCGACCGCAAGGTGTGGCTGCCCTCGGGCGGGTCGTTGATCATCGAGCACACCGAGGCGCTCACCGTGATCGACGTGAACACGGGCAAGAACGTCGGCCGGTCGAGCCTGGAGGAGACGGTCTTCAAGAACAACCTGGAGGCCGCGGTCGAGATCGCCCGCCAGCTCCGGTTGCGTGACGTGGGCGGCATCATCGTCGTCGACTTCATCGACATGGAGAAGATGGGCAACCGCGACGAGGTCGTGCGCGTGTTCCGCGATGCTCTCTCCCGCGACAAGACCCGCACCCAGGTGTTCGAGATCTCCGACCTGGGCCTGTGCGAGATGACGCGCAAGCGCATCGGCGAGGGCCTGCTCGAGTCGTTCACCCAGCGCTGCCCCGACTGCGAGGGCCGCGGCGTTCTGGTCGACAAGGAGCTCCTGCCCGACTGATCCTGCGCGCCGGCCGCGCAACCCGCTCCTGGCGAGGCAATGACTCGCGCCCGACGGCTCACGAGGCAATCACGTGCGGCCCCCGGAAGTGATCGCCTCGCGAGTCCCGCGGCGGCAGTCATTGCCTCGGCGGCGCACCGCGGACGTCCACGAGCGTCCTGGCGATGAACCAGCTGGGCGGGCTTAGGTTGGCGGTGCGCGTCGATCGGGCATCCTGCATCGAGGGGTGGCAGTTCGGGTATCGCACCCTGCCCACGGCGCGACGATCACGGCACCGGTTCGCCGCACTGGCGATTCTCTTCGGCGGCTTCGCTGTCGTCGGCGTGGTGAGATCGTCGTCCGCGGGGAAGCCGTTGCGCGACGTGATCGCCAGCGGGGCGTTGACCCTCGGGTTCGCTGCCGTCTACGCCCTCTGCGCGAGTTCACGGTTCCGTGCGTGGGCGAGCGCACGGAAGATCCTCAGGGATCGGCCGGGCCCACACATCGTGGTGCGCCACTTTGACAGCACCGGCTACGGCGACGCGGGCGGGGGACGATCGAGCCACGTCGACTGGTCGGCTGTCACCGTCGTTGTCGAGGGCGACCGGTTCATGGCGCTGGGCCTCGGGCGCACCGACAGCGTGTCGGTGCCCATCGAGCAGCTCTCGGACCCCGAACGCGCCACGATCCGACGGTGGGCGGAAGCGGCTCCGGGTGGGCCTCGATGGGAGCTGCGGCGGTCGGCCCGAAGGTTCCCACGTCTGCAGATCTCGCCCGACCCGGGCCCCGGGGCCGCAGACCAGGCACCGATCGCGACAACAGACTCCTTTGTCGAGGTCACCCCCGTGAGTGGCGAGTCACGGGCGTGACTGGGTAGGCTGACCCGTCCCCCTTCGAGGAAGCGCGCGTCCACGGGCGCGCCTGACGAGGCAGCAGATCGCATGTACGCAGTCATCAAGTCCGGTGGCAAGCAGTATCGGGTCGAGAACGGCCAGCAGCTCGAGGTCGAGCTCCTGGGCGTCGACGGCGACGACGAGAACGTCGAGCTCCGGCCCGTCCTGCTCGTCGACGGCGACTCGGTGCTCGCCGGCCCCAAGGCGCTCGGCAAGGCCAAGGTCACGGCCAAGATCGTGGGCGAGACCAAGGGTCCGAAGATCACCGGGTTCACCTACAAGAACAAGAGCAACCAGCGGAAGCGCTGGGGGCACCGCCAGCGGTACTCGACCATCGAGATCACCGGCATCAGCAAGGGCTGAGGGAGGCCGACGACATGTCAAAGACCAAGGGCGCCGGCTCAACCAAGAACGGCCGCGATTCACAGTCCCAGCGCCTCGGCGTGAAGGTGTTCGACGGCACGGACGTGCTGGCCGGCGCCATCATCGTGCGGCAGCGGGGCACCCGCTTCCACCCGGGCGAGAACGTGGGCCGCGGCAACGACGACACGCTGTTCGCACTGGCGGACGGCAAGGTGAAGTTCGGCGAGCGCAAGGGCCGCAAGCTGGTCGACATCCTCCCCGGCGACTGACCCGACGCCCGGCAGCATCCTGCCGCCGCGTCCTGCACGAGCGATCTGACGACGAGGCCCTCGCCACCCGGCGGGGGCCTCGCCGCGTCACCCCACCGCGGTGGGCAGGTGGCCGAGCACGGGGGCGTACAGGTCGCGCTTGAGGGCGACGGCGATGGCGCGGGGCTTGCCCGTGAGGGGCTCCACCAGGGCGGACGCCGCGTCGACGAGGTCATCGAGGTCGGCGGTGCCGTGCACGATGCCCGCCGCCTGTGCCGCGGGGCCGTCGTAGCGGTGGCCGGACAGGATGGCCTCCTCCACGAGCGCGGCGGGCAGGCGGTGGCGGATCAGCGCCAGCATGAACGGGTGGAACTGCATGCCGAGGTCGATCTCCGGCAGGCAGAACCAGCCGCGGTCGGGGCGCATGACGCGGCGGTCGTGGGCGAGGGCGAGCATGGCGCCGATGCCGAACGCGTGCCCGTTGAGGGCGGCGGCCGTCGGGACGGGGAACGTCAGCAGCCGGCCGAGCGCGCCGAGCGTGCGGTCCATGAACGCCGCCAGCCCCGGCCCGTCGAGGGACCCGAGGAAGTCGATGTCGAACCCGTTGGAGTAGTGCTTGTCGGCGCCCACGGTGATGAGCGCCCGGGCCGACTCGTTGGCCTCGACGACGTCGAGCGCGGCGTGCAGCTCGTCGACGAACACGGTCTCGAACGCGTTCACGCCGTGGTCGAGGCGCACCACGCCGGTGTCGCCGATCCAGTCGATGTCCATGGTTCCTCTCGTGGCCGCGTGCGCGGTCGTCGTCCGGTCCGTGGTCGGATCGCGTCGCGACGACCGTAGCGGCTGGGCTGCACGGCCCGGTGGCGTCTGCCGGTTCGCATGCCGCCCGCACCGCCGTCATACTCGCTGCCAGTGGCCCAGTTCGTCGACGAATGCAATCTGCACGCCAAGGCCGGAGACGGGGGGGCCGGATCGGTCGCGTTCCGACGGGAGGCACACGTCGCCAAGGGCGGTCCGGACGGCGGTGACGGCGGGTCGGGTGGCGACGTGTGGTTGGTCGCCGACCACAACGTGGCATCGCTGCTGTCGTTCAAGGACCATCCGTTCCGGCGCGGGGGCGATGGCACCCACGGCATGGGCAAGGGTCGCCACGGCAAGGCGGGCGAGGACACGGTGGCGCTGGTGCCCGAGGGCACGGTCGTGCGCGACCGCGACGGCACCGTGCTCGCCGACCTGGTGCACGCCGGGGACCGCTACATGGCCGCCGAGGGGGGCCGGGGCGGCCGGGGGAACGCACGCTTCCTCTCGAACCGCCGGCGGGCGCCCGCCTTCGCCGAGCAGGGGGAGGAGGGGGAGGAGCGCTGGCTGCGACTCGAGCTGAAGCTGCTGGCCGACGTGGCGCTCGTCGGGTTCCCCAACGTGGGCAAGTCGACCTTGATCAGCCGCATCTCCGCAGCCAAGCCGAAGGTGGCCGACTACCCCTTCACGACGCTCGAACCGAACCTCGGGGTCGTGCGGATGGACGACGGGTACGAGTACGTCGTGGCCGACATCCCGGGACTGATCGAGGGCGCGAGCGAGGGGCGTGGGCTCGGCCACCAGTTCCTGCGCCACATCGAACGGGCCCGGGTGCTGTGCGTGCTGCTCGACCTGGCGCCGCTCGCCGAGCGGCCGCCCGCGGCCCAGCTCGACGTGCTGCTGGAGGAGCTCGGCGCCTACCAGCCCGATCTCCTCGCTCGGGAGCGCATCGTCGTCGGCAGCCGAGCCGATCTGGCCGCGGCCCTCGGCGACGACGGAGAGAGCGACACCGACGCTCACGGCGCGGCCGGCGACATGCCGATCGACCTGCGCATCTCGGCGGTGACGGGCGAGGGGATCCCGCAGCTCCGCGGGCGGCTGGCCGATGCCGTGCGCACCGCCCGCGCCGAGGTGGCGGAGCCGAGCCAGTTCATCGTCCATCGCCCGGTGCGGGAGGGATACACGGTGCAGCGCGATGGGGGCGGATGGGTGGTCGAGGGCCGCGAGGCCACCCGCGCGGTCGCGCTCTCCGACCTCACCCGCCCGGACGCGCTCGACGAGGCCCACCGCCGGCTGAAGAGCCTCGGCGTCAACCGGGCGCTCGCCCGGGCCGGCGCCAGGCCCGGCGACGCCGTGCGCATCGGCGGCCTCGTGTTCGACTACGAGGACGACGAGGGCGTGCCCCGATGATCGTCGTCGCCAAGGTCGGCACGTCGTCCATCACCACCGACACCGGCGAGATCGACGAGTCGGCGATCGCGAAGTTCTGCGCGGAGGTCGCCGTGCTGCGTCGCAGCGGCCACCGCGTGGTGATGGTGACCAGCGGGGCGATTGCGGCTGGCCTCCCCGCTCTCGGCCTGGCCACGTCCCGGCCGCGCGACGCCGTCACGCTGCAGGCCGCCTCGGCGGTCGGGCAGAGCCGGCTCATGCGGGTGTACGACGCGGCGCTGGCCGACGGCGGGCTGATCGGCGGCCAGGTGCTGCTCGCGCCGCTCGACTTCATGGTGCGCCAGCAGTACCTCCACGCCCGATCGACGCTGACCCGCCTGCTGGAGTTGGGTGTCGTGCCCGTCGTCAACGAGAACGACGCCATCGCGGACGACGAGATCCGCTTCGGCGACAACGACCGCATGGCGGCCCTCGTCGCGCACCTCATCGGCGCCGATCTGCTCGTGCTCCTCACCGACCAGCCGGGGTTGCTGACGGGCGACCCGCGCTTCGATGCCGAGGCGTCCCTCATCGAGGAGATCATCGAGGTCGACCAGACGCTCGAATCGATGGCCGGTGGCGTCGGCAGCGAGCGGGGGAGCGGGGGCATGGCGTCCAAGCTCGCCGCCGCCAAGATCGCGGCCTGGTCGGGCGTGCGGGCCGTCATCGCCCAGGCGGGCCGGTCCGACGTGCTGGTCGACGCGGTGGCGGGTGCGCCGGGTGTCGGCACCGTGGTCGTGCCGCGTGGCCGCCGGCTGCCTGCGCGCAAGCTGTGGATCGCGTTCGCGGTCGGCTCGTCCGGAACCGTCCTCGTGGACGAGGGCGCTCGCCGTGCGCTGCTCGAACGGGGTGTGTCACTGCTGCCGGCCGGCGTCTCCGGGGTGAAGGGCAGCTTCGAGGCGGACGAGGCGGTCGAGATCGCCGGGCCGGACGGGGCGGTGTTCGCCAAGGGGCTCTGCCGCCTGGACGCGGCGGGGCTGCGCGAGGTGGCCGGCATGCGCACGTACGACCTGCCCGAGGGCATCACCCACGAGGTCGTCCACCGCGACGACCTGGTCGTCCTGCCGTAGCCTTCGGCCCCCTCAGCCCGACTGTGGGTGCGATGGCGGGGCATGGCGCCGCGGCTACTGTCCGGCCGTCATGGGGCAGCCGATCGCGCGCAACCAGGCCGGGAGGCGCCAGCGGGCGTCGACCCGACCTGACGCGGCGGCGCGCGTCCCCTTCGTCGCGGCGGGCGTCGTCGCCGTCCTGGTGGCCGGCGCGGTGCGGATCTGGCAGGCCGTCGACCGCCCGGTGCTCGGCTGGGCCGACACGACCGACTTCGTCGCCTCGTCGCGGGAAGCCTGGGCCAGCACCGACCTGTGGGCGGGACTGCGGCCTCCCCTCGTGCCGGTGGTGCTGAAGCTCCTCGGCGAGGACGCGACCGCCTTCGTCCACTGGCAGGCTGGCGTGGCCGTGCTGTGCTGGGCGGCCCTGGCGGTGTCGGTGGCGACGGTGGTGCCGGGCCGGTGGCGCTGGCCCGTAGCGGCTGCGGTCGTCGCCGTCTCCCTTACGTCACCGGTGACGATGTGGGAGCGCTCGGTCCTGTCCGAGTCCCTGGCGCTGTCGTTGCTGGCCCTCCTGCTGGCCGCGGCGCTCCAGCTGGCCAGGGGCATCACGGGGCGGCGCGTGGCCGCGCTGCTCGTCGTGGCCGCGCTCTGGAGCGCCGCCCGGGACAGCCACGCCTCGGTGCTGCTCGTCGCCGGCGTCGCTGCCCTCGTGACGGCTGCGGTGCTGCGGGTGCGCGGCCGCCCCCGCCGAGACGTCGCCCACGGAGAGGACGGCGATGTCGCTTCCCGGGGCGAAGGGGACGACGGGCGGGACCGGCCCGACGACCTCGGTCCGGGCGCCGACCCTGACGACTGCGACGAAGACGGTCGGAACGGAGAGGGCCATCGCGGTGTCCGGTCGGGCGCCGTCCGGTGGTGGACCGTGCTCGGCGTCGGGGCCGTCGTGCTGGCGTTCGTGGCCGCGTGGGGCTCGTCGCACGGCGAGCGACACGCCTTCCCGATGCGCAACGTCTACGAGGTGCGGGTGCTGCCCTACCCCGACCGGGTGGCCTGGTTCGCCGACCACGGCATGCCCCGGTCGGAGGTGTTCCTGGGGCCGGACGCCCGGGCGCCGTACCGCGAGCCCGGGCTGCCTCCGGTCGTCTACGTGGCCGACGACGATGCCGAGCTGGGCGAGTGGCTCGACTGGGTGGAGTCGGACGGCCGCCTGGCCTACGCGCGCTTCGTCGCCACGCACCCGACCTACCTGCTCACCGAGCCGGTGCGGGTCCCCGAACGGGCGTTCAACAACGCCCGGGGCGACCGCAGCTTCTACGCACCGCCCGGGATGGCGGTGGTGCCGGGCGTCGACCGGGTGCTGGCGCGGCCCACGACGGAGGTTCTGCTCGCCGCGGTCGTCGCCCTGGGCTGGGCGATCGGGCGCCGGCGCTGGTGCCCTGCCCTGGCCGTCGGCGCAGCCGCCGCCGCACTCTCGGTGCCACACGGACTTCTGGCGTGGCACAGCGACGGTATGGAGACCGCCCGTCACCTGGTCGTTCCCTCCCTCCAGCTGCATCTCGGAGTGCTGCTGATGATCATCGGTGCCGCCACCGGCCCGCTGCGTTCCTCGGCATCACCAGGTGCTGTGGCCGGGTCGGGCGGGCCGGCCGTGGCCACCGCGCGTCGAGGGAAGGGACGGGAGGGTCATGGGTACGGTCCTGGCATGGCCGATGAGACCCCGCTCACGATCCGCCGCCCGGACACGCCCCCCGTCGGCGGTGTCGTCGTCGTCCAGGAGGCGTTCGGCATCACCGACCACATCGCGGACGTGTGCCAGCGGTTGGCGGACGTCGGCTGGCTGGCCGTCGCCCCGCACCTCTTCCACCGCACCGGCGACCCGGTGCTCCCGTACGACGATTTCAGCCAGGTCGCGCCGCACTTCCAGTCCCTCACCCCGGAGGGCATCCTGGCCGACGTCGACGCAGCCCTCGCCTTCATCGCCGACGCCGGGTTCCCCACGGACACGGCCGGCATCGTGGGCTTCTGCATGGGCGGCACCGTGGCGCTGAACGTCGCCGTGGAGCGCCAGGTCGGTGCGGCGGTGTCGTTCTACGGCGGCGGCGTGGCGAAGGGCCGCTTCGGGTTCGCACCGCTGGTCGATGCGGCGCCGCGGCTTCGAGCGCCCTGGCTCGGCCTGTACGGCGACCGCGACCGGGGGATCCCCGCCGAGGACGTCGAGCAGCTGCGCGAAGCGGCGAGCCAAGCGGAGGTCCCCACCGAGATCGTGCGCTACGCCGATGCGGGCCACGGCTTCAACCGTGACGGCAGTCCCGACTACGAGAAGGGCGCGGCGGCCGACGCCTGGGGGCGCACCCTCGACTGGTTCGCGACCAACCTGACCACCGGAGCGACCGAGCTGTCGGGCTGACCGCGCCGCCCCCTCACAGGTCGGGGAAGCCCAGGTCGAGGTTGGGCTGGTCGAGGCCGCCGTCCGCGCCGACCACCTGACCGGTGACGTACGCCCCGGCGTCCGAGGCGAGGAAGAGCACGGTGGCGGCGATGTCGGCCGGGTCGCCGATACGGCGGAGCGGCGTCACCTCCTCCATCGCCGAGCGCAGGTCGTCGTCGGTGAGCACGACGTCGAGTGCGGAGGTGGCGACCGAGCCGACACCGATGGCATTGACCCGGATGCGGGGTGCCAGGTCGCGCGAGGCCAGGCGGGTGTAGTGGGACAACGCCGCCTTGGCGGTGCCGTAGGCCAGGTAGCCCCGGCCGCTCACCCGGCCGACGACCGAGGAGATGTTGACGACGGCCCCGGTGGGGCCGTCGGGAGACCGCCCCTCGAGCATCAGCGGTGCGGCAGCTGCGGTGAGGGCGTGGGCGGTCGTGACGTTGAAGTGGAACGCCTGCTCGAGATGGCGGGGCGCCGTGGCCGTGAACGGCCGCGGCATGCTGCCGCCGACGTTGTTCACGACGATGTCGAGGCGGCCGAGCTCGGCCCGGGCGACGTCGACGAGCGCGGCGGCGTTGTCGAGGTCGGAGAGGTCCGCGGGGGCGACGACCGCCCGGCGGCCGGCCTGCTCGATCCGCCCGGCGACCTCGCGGAGCTGCTCTTCGGTGCGGGCCGAGATGACGACGTCGGCACCTGCCTCCGCCAGCGCCACAGCGGTGGCGGCGCCGATGCCGCGGCCCGCGCCCGTCACGATGGCGACGCGGTCGGTCAGCCGGAACCGGTCGAGGATCATCTCGCCCCCTGCGCTCGTGGTGGACGACCCCCACGGCCGTCCGGCGAGACCTTAGGCGGGACACGGCCTCGGCGGTGCGGGCAGGTGTTTCCGGCGTTGCTGCGTTGCGGTGTCCGCACCAGGCCGGAACGCCAACGGCACGTGCGCGGTCCGGCAGCACCTCGGCAGCGGCCGGCTTGCCGGTCGGTCACCCCAGCGCGTGCTGGCGGACCCAGGCGTGCATGGCGATGCCCGAGGCCACGCCCGCGTTGATCGACCGGGTCGAGCCGAACATGGCGATGGAGCACACCTGGTCGCAGGCGGCACGGGCGGCCGCCGACAGCCCGGGACCCTCCTGACCGAACAGCAGGACGCAGCGGCGGGGGAGGGTCACCGTCTCGAGCGGCACCGAGCCGGGCAGGTTGTCGATGCCGACGAGCGGGAGGCCGGCCGCCGTCGCCCACCCCAGCAGGTCGTCGATGGTCGGGTGGTGCTCGACGTGCTGGTAGCGCTCGGTCACCATCGCGCCCCGCCGGTTCCAGCGGCGCCGGCCGACGATGTGCACCGCGCTGGCTCCGAAGGCGTTGGCGTTGCGCACGACGGTGCCGATGTTCAGGTCGTGGCGCCAGTTCTCGATCGCCACGTGGAACGGGTGCCGCCGCTCGTCGAGGTCGGCCACGATCGCGTCGACCCGCCAGTAGCGGTAGCGGTCCACGACGTTGCGCCGGTCCCCCCGCGCGAGCAGGTCGGGATCGAGCCGCGGGTCGTCGGGCCACGGCTCGGGGTGGGGACCGACGCCGATCCCGTCGTCGTGCGGCTCGATCAGGCCCCCGGAGCCGCGGTGCCGCCCGCCGTGCCCGGGGTGCCGTCGGTGGGCGCGTCGCTCGGGGCGGCGGCTTCACCGGCACCGAGGCCGAGCTGGGAGCGGATCTGCGCCAGGCGGGCCTGGGCCTCGCTGTTCATCGACGCCTGCTCGACCTCGAGCATGCGGCTCTCCACCGACGTCTCGGTCAGCTCGGCCATGCCCTTGGCCTTGGAGTAGCGGGCCTCGATCTTGTCGCGGACCTCGTTGAGGGTGGGCACGTCCTGGCCGACCGTCTCGGAGAGCGACGTCATCGCCGAGTTCATCTGCTCCTGCATCTTGGCCTGGTCGAGCTGGCTCAGCAGCTTCTGGCGCTCGGCCAGCTTCTGCTGCAGGGCGGACGAGTTCTGCTGGACGGCGGCCTTGGCCTGGTTGGCGGCCTCGGTCGACTGGAGGTGCAGGGCCTTGAGGTCCTCGACCTCGCGCTCGAGGGCGATCAGCCGGTTGGCGAAGCTCTCGGCCGTGGCCGTGTACTGAGTCGTCTTGGCCTGGTCGCCGGTCTTGGCGGCCTCGTCGGCCATCAGCAGCGCCTGGCGGGCGTTGCCGTTGATCTTCTCCAGGTCGGCCATGGCGCGGTTGAGCCGCAGCTCGGTCTGCTTCTGGTGCGCGATGACGTTCGCGGCCTGCTCCTTGAGACGCCGCTGCTGGTCCTGCGCCTCGGCGATCGCCTGCTCGAGCTGCACCTTGGGATCGGCGCGCTCCTCGAGGCTCATGCCGAGCTTTGCCGTGACGTACGCCCACCACCGTCGGAACACTTTGAACATGGACCGCACCTTAGAGGCCGAGAGGCCGCGACTGGTCCCGGTCCATCTGGTTGTGGCTGCGCGGCACCAGCCTGCCGCACGATCGCCTCACGGCCAGGGACGGATCAGCGGCGCACCCGACGGCGCATCGCGGCCAGGCGGTTCGCCGTGGCCAGGGCCTCGGGCACCCCGAGCCGGCGGGTCACCAGCATGTAGGTGAGGCCGGCGGGGCCGAGCACGAGCGCGGCCTCGACGATGCTGGGCAGCGGGGCGAAGACCATCTGCGTGAAGAACGCGACTGTGGCCGATGCCGCGCACCCGATGGCGATCGGGCCCAGCCAGCGCCCGGCCAGCTTGGTGCGCCCCACGCGCCAGGCCAGCGCCCGGCTGAGCATCCGGTACTCGATCCAGCGAGACACGGACGCGCCGATCGCCAGGCCGATGATGCCCAGGTGGCGGACCTCGTCGACGTTCTCGCGCACCGCGGCGGGCAGCGGACCCACCGCCCAGAAGTCGCCCCACCCCTCGATGCCCTCGGGCCCCACGATCAACCGATCGAACGGGAACATGAACGCCACCCCGATGACGGCCGACAGGACCACGCCGAGGACGCCCAGGCGGGCGGGGGTGCGAGGGTCGTCGAGCGCGTAGAGCCCGTTCTGCAGCAGGCGGGTGGCCGTCGCCGGAAGCAGGCCGACCGCCAGGACGGCCAGCGTGAGCCAGACGGCGACGGTGTCGCTGTGGGTGAACGCCCCGTGCTCGAAGATCGCGGCGACGATCACGTCGCCCACCACGATGAACATCGTGGCGGTGAAGGCCACGTACCAGCCGATGCGGGCCATGCTGTCCTCGAGCCGCAGGCGGAAGCGCCGGCGGGTCTCGGGATCGTGCACCGACACCTGCGACATGTCGGGCAGCTCGGCCGCGGCCACGCTGACGCCGAACAGGCTCACCGGCAGCAGGTACAGCACCATCGTGTAGAAGAGCAGCGAGGGTGCCCCGCTGACGAGGAAGCTGGCCAGCCACAGGTCGACCCATCCCATGATCTGGATGGCGCCGCGGCCGATCACCACGGGCACGAACCGGCCGATGACGCTGCGGACGGGTGCGGCCTTCGTGTCGAGGCTCAGGCGGACGGTCCCCAGAAGCCGCCGCACCGGGACGATCTGCACCCCGAACTGGAGGATGCCGCCGATGAGCACGCCCCACGACAGCACGACGGCCAGATCCCACTGGTCGTCGAGCGATGTGTGACCGCCGATCACCAGCACACCGGCGAGCAGCGCCGCGATCTGTGCCACGTTCCACAGCACCGGCGCGACATACGACAGGAAGAACCGCTTGTGGCTGTTCAGCACCCCCAGGCACCAGGCGGACAGCACGAGGAAGCCGATGCCCGGGAACATGATCCGGGTCAGCTCGACCGTCAGCTCGTGCCTGTACTCGTCGAAACCCCCGACCAACACCCGGGTGAGCGGGTCGGCCAGGACCACCCCCAGCACGCTGATGACGCCGGTGAGGGCGGCCAGGAGGCCGGCGATCGCCCCGGCGAGCCGCCCGGCCTCCTCGTCGCGTCCCTCCGCCCGGAGCCGGGCGTAGACCGGGATGAACGAGGCGGACAGCACGCCTTCGCCCAGCAGGTTCTGCATCAGGTTGGGGATGCGCAGGGCGGCGTTGAACGCGTCGGCCGCCGGGCCCGTGCCCAGGACCGCTCCGATCACCACGGTGCGGATCAGGCCGGCGCACCGCGACAGCAGGATGCCGGCCGCAACCAGCATCGACCCTCGTGAGCTGGACGGAGGCGGGGCCTCGGCTTCGCCCGGCACCGCCGGAGGTGCGGCCGGGGGCTCGGCCGCCGCCTCGACGGCGGCATCCGGAACCCCGTAGGCGCCGCGGTCCCACGTGCCCGTGCCGGGCGGGGCGTCGGGGTCGTCGAGGTCCGCGACGTCGGGCCCCGACGGATCGGGAGGTGCCGGTGTTCCCGGCGGGAAGATCGACGATCCCGGCGCCGGCTCGCGGTCGGGCGCGACCGGCGGCGCGGTCCTCTCCCGGGCGTCGGCCCACGGTGGGGCGTCGAGCGAGACCGCCTGGTGCTCGCCGGTCATCCACGGCGCCAGGGGTTGCTGGGCGATGCCCGGTGACTCCGGAGCCAGGCCGAACATGTCGGCGGCGATCGGCAGCTCGCCCGTCAGGTCCTCGGGCGCGAAGCGACTGTGATCGGGGTCGGACGCGGCCCGGGCCCAGCGCCGGCCCGGCCGGTCGGCGACGGCGTTCTCGCTGAGACCCAGGAACTGGCTGGCACGACGGCGATTGCTCTCGCCGTAGTGCAGTTCGGTGTCGTACGCGTTCGGCGCCGCGCGCATGCGGCGTCGGGCCTCGGCGTCGCGGCCGCGCCCGCGCCCCGGGCCATCAGGTCCGGAACGGCGTCGGGCGCCGCCCCGCGTGCCGGGACCGGGGCCCGGGTCGGGCAGATCGGCCCGGCGGACGTCGGGGTGCCCGCCGGCGTCGGGTTCGGCCCAGGTGTCGCGGCGAGGGTCGGGTCCGGGGCCCGGGTCGGGGTGGCGGCCGGTGGCGGCGTCGGTCCAGGTCCGGTGGCGAGCGCCGGGGTGACCGCTGGTGTCGGGGTTCCCGCTGGTGTCGGGGTGGCCGCCCGGGTCGGGCTTCCAGGGACCGTCCGGGGCCAGAGCGTCTGGCGTCTCGCCGCCGGGAGCGTCGTACGCCGTCCGCCGCCGACCTCGCCCGCGGCCGCGTCGGCCCCGGTCGTCGCCGTCTCGTGGGCCGCTCATCGGGTGGTGCCCGTCTCTTCCAGCGCGAGCCGCAGGGACTCCATCTCGCTCACGAGGCTGTCGACGTCGTCGCCCAGCCCGGTGACGGCTCCCGCCTCGGTGCCGGCGTGCGCCGACAGCTCGAGCGTGCGCGCCACGGCCTCGTCCAGCCGAGCGCCCAGCAACCGGAGCTGCGCCTCGGCGCTGTCGATCACCTCATCGAGGCGCAGGGCGGTCGCCCGCTGGACCTGCAGGGACTCCACGACGGCGGGCTGCGACGGCACCGGCGGAGCGGCGTCACCCCCCGAGGCGGGCACCTGGGCCCCGGTGGCTCCGGTGCCGATCTGATCGCCGGCTCCCGCTCCGGTGCCCCTGGTTCCGATCTGACCGGGGTCTGCTCCGGCCTGGGCGAGACGGCGCTCGACAGCGGCGAGATCGATGCCCCGGCGGGCGCGCGCCAGCGCCTGTCCCCGGCGGGCGATCTGCCAGCACTCCTCGACACCCGTCTGCATGCGCTCGCCGATCTCGTCGAGGCGGTCGCGCAGCGGCCCCGCCTGCACCCGGGTGACCGCTTCGGCGTACCGGTTGCGGGCCTGGAGCGCGTTCTGGACGGCACGGCGCCAGGGCTCCTGCAGCGTGAACGGATCGATCCGCTCCGGCCGTGGCGCCCGCGGCAGGAGACGCCAGCCGTTGACCGCCCAGGCCACCACGCCGAGCGGCACGGCGGCGACCATCGGGAGCCCGGCGACCGTCGCGGCGGCGGCGACGACGATCCCACCCACGACGCCGACGGGCGACGTGATCGCCCGTGCCCCTCGCCGGGTCAGCAGGCGGTCGCGGAAGGAGAGCGCGGCCATAGGTGTCGCTCACGTTACGCGTGGGGGCACCCCGACCGTGGCATCACTCCGCCGTGGCGGCATCCCTGTCCGCGAAGGGTTGTGGTTGCCCAGCAACCACAACCCTTCAGAGACCCGATTGCGGCCGAGCCGGACGGGACGGAGGGGAGGCACGCCTCCCTGCCCCGGCATCAGCCGCCGTAGCGCTCCAGGGACTCGGTGAGGGTGTCCTCGGCGTCCTGGAGGGCGGTCGCCGGGTCCTGGCCGTCGAGGAGGATCGCCTCCATGGCGCCCTGGATGGCGGCCGACGCGTCCGGGTACGGCCCGATCAGCGGGCCGGACTGGTCGGGATCCGCGTCCGCCAGCTGCTCGACGGCGGGCTGCAGGAGCACGCCGCCCAGGTCGTCGGTCCAGAACGCCTCGACCTCGGGCTGGTCCTGGACGGCCTTGACGACGGGCAGGTAGCCGCCGTTGAGGTGCCAGAGCTGGGCGTTCTCCGGCTGGAGCATGAACTCGAGGAACGTCCACGATCCCGCCTGCTCGGCCGGCTCGGACGTGTTGAGGATGTAGAACGCCCCGCCGCTCGGGAACACGCGACCTGGCTCCTCGATGCCGGGGAACTGCCCGGTGCCCGGCACGAGCACGCTCAGGTCCATGCTCGACGCGTCGAAGGCGGTGCCGGCCTCCTCGGCGGTGATGGTGCCGGCCAGGGCGTCGCGGATGGTGGTCGACGCGGTCGACGTCTCCAGCAGCATCGAGGACTCCTGGGTGATGAGCGCCAGGTACTGGTCGATGCCGCCCTCGGTGTTGGCGAAGACGTTGATCAGCCCCTCGTCGTTCATCTTGGCGAGGAACTCCATCAGCTCCTCGGCCTCGGCGGTGGCGAAGGTCGCCTCGGTGGCGAGGCCGTCCCGCCCGTTGTTCTCGTTGACGATCTCGCCGCCGATGCCGGTCAGCCAGGTCTCGAAGAACCAGCGGGTGGCCTTGAACGAGAACGGCTTCGACGACACGCCTGCGTCACGCAGGGCGACCGCCTGCTCGTAGAGCTCGTCGAGGGTCTCGGGCGGCGCCTCGGGGTCGAGCCCGGCCTGCTGCCAGTGCGACTTGTTGTAGTAGAGCACCGGCGTCGAGACGTTCATGTAGCCCGGGTAGATCACGCCGTTCACGGCGTACTTCGAGCGGACGGCGGGCTCGAGGTTGGTGAGGTCGTAGTCGGCCGCCTCCATGCAGGCCTCGGCCGGAAGCACGTGGCCGCTGTCGGCCATGGCCTGGAGCTGGGTGTCCTCGAGGTAGATCAGGTCGGGCAGCTGGTCCTCGTCGGCCGCGGCCGCGCTCGTGTACTTGCGGTACACCTCCTCGTAGGAGGAGCCCTGGTCGCTGGCGTTGAGCACCACCGCGTCCTGGCTGGCGTTGAAGGCCGCGGCCATGTCCTCCATGGCGATCTTCGCCGAGCCGTTGAGGCCGCCGTACCAGAGCGTGACCTCGACGGGGCCGGTCGCGGACTCGAGTGCGTCGAGCGGGCACTCGGGCAGGTCGCCACCCTCATCGCCGCCGGTCGCGACGTCGCTGCCGCCCGAGGTGGGAGGATCGCTGCACGCCCCGGCGATCAGGGCCCCGGCGGCGATCAGTGCGACGGGGAAGCGTCGCAGTCTCATGTGCTGTCCTCCTGGAAGGGGCGGGTCGGGACGGGGGTCATCCCTTGACCGCACCGGCGGTGAGCCCCCGGATGATCTGCTTCTGGAAGGCGACGAGCAAGGCGACGACCGGGAGCGCCACGATGAGTGCGGCCGCGACGCCCACGTTGGCGTTCGCCACCTCGGTGGCCGTGATGCTCTTCAGGGCGATCTGGGCGGTCTCGTAGCGGCTGTCGTCGATCACGGCCTGGGGCCACAGGTACTGGTTCCAGGCGCCGAGGGCGGAGATGACGGTGAACGAGGCGATCACCGGCCGGGTGAGCGGCACGGCGAAGCGCCACAGGAACGCCATGTGGCCGTGGCCGTCGAGGCGGGTGGCGTCCTGGATCTCGGGCGGCACGCCCTTGAACCCCTGGCGGATGAGGAACGTGCCGAAGGCGGTCGCCGCGAACGGCAGCACCAGGGCGGCGTTGCTGTTGATCCATCCGAGCTGGCGGATGGTGTGCACGTTGGCGAGCAGGGTGACCTCGAGGGGCAGCAGCAGCGTGCCCATGAACAGGGCGAAGATCAGCGGTTTGGCGGGGAAGCGCAGGAACGCGAAGGCGTAGGCCGCCAGGATCGAGGTGACCACCTGGGCGACCGTGATGAGCACGCTGACGACGAGGCTGCGCACCATGGCGTCGCCGAGATCGGCCTGGTCCCAGCCGCGGTTCCACACCGCAGCACCGAACGCGACCACCACGAAGCCCGACAGGGCCACGGCGACCAGCGCCGACAGCAGCAGGGGCCGCCACACCGGGCGCATGTCGCCGAAGCCGACGAGCTGGGTGGCCGCCACGGCGACGATCGTGGCCAGCCACCACAGCGGCGTCGACGACGACCGCTCGACGGAGGCCGCCCACACCTCGCCGGCCAGCGCCCCGACGACCACCACGCCCGCGACGACGGCCAGGATGCGGCGCGGTGCGGCCAGCGGGGCCAGGTCGCGCACGCTGCCCCCCGCCGCTCGCAGCTGGACCCAGGCCAGGGCGGCCGCCACGACCAGCGTGCGGGCGACGACCGAGAAGGCGCCGCCGGACAGCCAGGTGCGGTCCTTCCAGTCGACCGACACCGGGTGGAGGGGCTTGCCCTCGTTGACGTAGCGGAACGGCGGCGACAGCGCTTGCAACGAGGTGAAGACCAGGGGCAGCAGAACGATCGCGGCGAGGAGGGTCAGCAGGGCGTACTGGCCGACGAGGCCGAGCGTGCGGCGCGAGCGCGAGTGGCCGAGGGTGGCGGCCGGGCGCCCGCCCTCGGCCCCACCGAGCAGGTCGTCGCCCGGCATGGTCACCACGCCGTCGTCGGGGCCTGCGGCGGTGTCAACGGGCATAGTGCACCCGCCGTTCGAGGATGGTGAACTGCAGCGCCGTGACGATCAGCGTGATGAAGAACAGGCCCACCGAGTACACGGCGCCGATGCCGATGTTGTCCGGCCGGTTGAGGCGGTTGATCTTGAACACGAGCGTCTCGGTGGCGCCGACCGGGCCGCCCTTGGTGATGATGTCGACCTGGGCGAAGGCCTGCAGGCCGAAGATCACGAGCACCACCAGCAGGAACAGGAGCACCGGCGAGATGAGGGGCAGCGTGATGCGCACCAGCCGGCGCACCGCGCCGTAGCCGTCGAGCGTCGCGGCCTCGACGACCTCGTCCGGCACGGCCTGCAACCCCGCGAGGACGATCACGAACGACAGGCCCATGTTCTGCCAGATCGAGGACAGCGACACCGCGAACATCGCCATGTCCGGGTCGTTCAGCCAGTTGGTGGCGAACAGGCCCACGATGGGGTTGAAGAGGTAGAAGAAGATGACCGAGGTGACCGCGGTCGAGCTGGCCAGCGTCGAGCTGAAGATCGCCTGGAAGATCTTGATGCCCCGCAGCCGGCGGTGGGCGGAGACCGCCAGCAGGACGCCGAGCACCAGCCCGGCGGGCACCGTGTACAGCACGAACTGCACGCTGTGCCACAGGCCCTCGCGGAAGTCGTCGCTGGTGAGCTGCTCGCGGTACTGGGAGAGGCCGACGTCCTCGAAGTAGGCGCCGTTGCGGCGGCTCTCGAAGGTGCCCCAGTTCAACAGGTTGAGGAACGGCCGGTAGAAGAACGCCACGAACACGGCGACCGACGGCGCGAGCAGCAGCAGCGCCAGACCGACCTCCTTCGCCGAGTACCGCCGTCGGGTCATGCGAGCCGGAGCGTCGTGTCGGGGTCGAACGCGTGCACGGTGGCGGGGTCGACCGCGAGGCGTCCGGTGTCGCCTCCCTGCACCGTGGCCATGCCGGTCTGGCGGACCACGACCGGCGTGTCGCCCACCGTGCCGAAGACGAGGCACTCGTGGCCCAGCCACTCGACGGCGCGCACGTCGAGGTCGAGCTGTCCCGCGGGGTCGAGGACGAGGTGCTCCGGGCGGATGCCGACGACGACCGGGGCTCCCGCAGCCGGCACCGCAGCGACCGTGGTGGGGAACGGCACCCGCCCGCCACCGACGTCGACGGCCGGGGCGGCGCCGTCGTCGATGACGACCGCGCCGGGGATCGTGTTCATGGCGGGCGTGCCGATGAAGGCGGCGACGAACAGGTTGGCCGGAGCGTCGTAGACCTCCTGCGGCGTGCCGACCTGCTGGAGGCGCCCGTCGGACATGATGGCGATGCGGTCGGCCATCGTCATGGCCTCGACCTGATCGTGGGTGACGTAGACCACCGTGGTCTCGACCCGCCGGTGCAGGTCGACCAGCTCGAGCCGGGTGGCGGCCCGCAGCTTGGCGTCGAGGTTGGACAGCGGCTCGTCCATCAGGAACGCCTGGGGGCGGCCGACGAACGCCCGGGCCAGAGCGACCCGTTGGCGCTGGCCGCCGGAGAGTGCGGCGGGCTTGCGTCCGAGCAGCTCGTCGAGGCCCAGCACGCGGGCGGCCTCGGTCACTCGCTCGTCGCGCTCGGCGCGGCTCAGCTTGCGGGGTGGCGAGTCGGGACCGTCGACCGGGTAGCGGCGCACGAGCAGAGGTGACTCGATGTTCCGGCGGACGGTCATGTGGGGGTAGAGCGCGTAGCTCTGGAACACCATCGACACGTCGCGCTTCGCCGGCCCGACGTCGTTGACGACCTCGTCGCCGATGTAGAGCTTGCCGGAGGTGATGTCCTCGAGGCCCGCGATCATCCGCAGCGCGGTGGTCTTGCCGCAGCCCGACGGGCCGAGCAGCACCATGAACTCGCCGTCGATGATCTCCAGGTCGAGGGCGTCGACGGCGACCACGTCGTCGAACCGCTTGGTCACGTCCTCGAACGTCAGGCTCGCCACGTACGCCCTCCCTGGCCGGCCTCGCTGCCGGCGATCGAAAGCTAGGCACGATCGACGTCGCGAACCTAGCCCCGGGGTGAACGGCGCGTGAGGACCACGTGAGCGATCGGTGCCCGGCGACGGTCGGCGTGTGCGTCTTGCCGTGTGCTGTCCCGTACAGCGCAGGACGCCGTACCCTGAGCGCGCGATCCCGGTATCTCCCCCAACACCGAGGAATGGCGATGAGCGAGGCGATCGGCGAGTTCGAGTGGCCGGAAGAACGGACCGGTCTCGAGCGGGAGACCGCCAAGTGGTGGGTGTTCCTCGCTCTCGGGGCCGTGTCGGCCGTGCTGGGCGTCATCCTGATGTTCGACCTCGTCGCCGCGGTCTCGACGCTGGCGCTGCTCGTGGCGCTCGGCCTCGTCGTGACCGGCGTCGGGGAGCTGATCACCGCCGGCCGCTACCGCAACACGCTGGGCATCGTCGCGGGTGGGGTGCTGGTGGTCGGCGGTGTCCTCGCGGCCGTCTGGCCCGGCATCACGCTCTGGGTGCTCGCGGTCATCGTCGGCATCGACTTCGTCATCTCGGGCGTCGCCCGCATCGCGGGGGCCCTCTCCCTGCGGGTCGAGGGGTGGGGCTGGCTGCTGTTCGGCGGCGCGCTCAGCGTGGCCGTCGGCGCCCTGGCGCTGGCGTGGCCCGACTCGACGATCCTGGTGCTCGGCCTGCTGCTCGGCATCCGGATGCTGCTGTTCGGCATCTCCGAGATCATGTTCGGGTTGGCGCTGCACCACGTGCACTCGAACCTCTGAGGACCTGCCGGTCGGACCCGCCGGTCGGGTCCGCCGGTCGGGTCCGCGGAACGTCAGCCCGGCGCCGGTACGTCGACCGGCGGGATGTCCGCCGCCACCAGCGTGGTGAGCTGCTCGTCGGTCGGCGCGTCGACCGCGACGAGGCGCGTCGCCTGGTTGGCGACCGCCGCCTCGAACAGGTTGCGGGCGAGGCGGCCGTTGCCGAACCCGTGGCCGCGCGGCTGAGCGGCGAACCAGGCGAGCACCGTCTCCCGGGCCGGGTCGTCGAGCACGTAGTGGTTGGCCGCACCGAGCGACTCGACGATGGCGAGCAGGTCGTCGTCGTCGTAGTCGGGGAAGTGGATCGCCTTCGGGAACCGCGACTTCATCCCGGGGTTGGCGGCGACCAGCGCATCCATCTCGTCGGGGTAGCCGGCCAGGATGACGACGAGGCGGTCGCGGCGGTCCTCCACGAGCTTGACCACGGCATCGATGGCCTCGCGGCCGAAGTCGTTCTCGCCGCCCCGGGCCAGGCTGTAGGCCTCGTCGATGAGCAGCAGCCCGCCCTCGGCGCGGTCGAACGCCGCCACCACCCGGCCGGCGGTCTGGCCGACGAACCCGGCGACCAGGCCGGCGCGGTCGGTCTCGACCAGGTGGCCCCGCTCGACCACGCCGAGCGTGCGGTAGATCTGGGCCAGCAGCCGGGCGACGGTCGTCTTCCCGGTGCCGGGGTTGCCGGTGAAGATCAGGTGGCGGCTCTGATCGAGCACCGGCAGGCCACGGTCCTGCCGCATCTGCTGGACCCGGAGCAGGTTGGTGACGAGGTGCACCTCGCGCTTCACCGCGTCGAGACCGACCAGGGCGTCGAGCTCGGCCAGCAGCTCGTCGAGCGGACGGGGCGGCCCGAGCTCCTCGACCGGCGCCTCGGCTGCCGTCGCCTCGGCGCCCGACGTCCCGGCGGCCGGTGACGCCGTCGGGCCATCGCCGCCACTGCCTCCCGGGGGGCCCGAGG
>DASUQS010000180.1:0-4672 GCA_036280455.1 Acidimicrobiales bacterium | reverse complement strand
CTCGAGCGTCATGTCGACGAGCCCGCGCAGCGAGGTCGTGATCCAGAGCCGGTCCCAGTCGCCGCACCACGAGTCGAGGGCGATCACCAGTGAGGGCTCGCCCAGCCGGTCACCGAGAGCGTCGAGGTGGGCGGGCAGGTCGGGGCTGCCCGACTCTTCGCTCGCCTCGATCAGCACCACGCAGCGGGCGTGCGAGCCACCCGCGGCCCGCACGGCCTCCAGCGCGGTGATCGCCGAGAACGTGGAGTACCCGTCGTCGGCGCCACCCCGTCCGTAGAGGCGGTCGCCGTCCACCACCGGGTCCCACGGGCCGAGGCCGTCGCGCCATCCGGTGAACGGAGGCTGCTTGTCGAGGTGGCCGTACAGGAGCACCGTGTCGTCCCCGCGCCCCTCGCCCGCCGGGGGGACGTCCACGAGCAGCAGGGGAGTGCGGCCGTCGATCTCGAGCACCTCGACCGTCGCCCCCTTCAGGCCGTCGTCGACGTGACGCTGGCACCAGTCGCGCAGCAGCTCGGTGGCCCGGGCCATGTGCCCGGCCGCCGCCCAGTCGGGGTCGTAGGCGACGGACACGTTGGGGATGCGGATGTAGTCGTGCAGCGCCGGGACGATGTCGTCGTCCCAGGTGCGATCGACGTGGGCGGCGGCGTCGTCGGCGGCGAGGGTCACGCCTCCGATTCAACCACCTGGGGTGACCGCGCTCCGGGATCTCGCGATCAGCGCGCGTTCAGCTCGAGGGCACCCACACGAGGGACAGCGCGGTCACGGTGATGTCGCCCTTCTCGAGCGGCACCTCGACGGTCTCGATCTCGGCGGCCTTGGCCATCCACTCGTCGTCGATCGCCGTCAGTTCTTCCGCCAGGTCGGCCTCGAGGTCGCCGAGCGCCTGCTGGCGCTCCTCGACCCGGTTCCTCGCCGACTCGACCCGCGTGGACGCCTCGCCGCTGCGGTTGCGGCCGGTGAGCACCCGGCCGACGTCCCGGGCCATCGACCGGGCGTTGCGCCGACCGCCAAGAACCGCGCCGAGCAGGGACCCGGCGCCCCTCACGAGCTCGTCGCTCTGGCGGGTCTGGCGGGCGGCCTCGGCCTGGGCGACCCGATCGGCCGCCGTGTCGATCGCCGTGCGGGCCTTGGCGATGCGGGCCTCGTAGCGCTTCTGCAGGGCGACCTGGGCCTTGTCGGCCTCGTCCTCGGCGGCGGCCTGGCAGCGGGCCGCGAACTCGTCGGGCGTCTCGCCGACCCGGCCGGCCAGCTTCAGCGCCTTGTTGCGCAGCACCTGGGTGGTGCGGGTGCGGTAGAGGTGGTCGACGAGCGCCTTCTCCGCGTTGCGGAACCAGGTCTTGGTCGACAGCGGCACGTCGGTGACGCGATAGGTGCTCCCGGCGGGGGCCTCGGTGCGCAGGTCGCGGTCGTCGTGGTCGACGACGACGGCGGCGGCCGGGTCGATCGTCGGGCCGAGGGGGAAGAGGACGGCCTCGTACTCGGCGGTCTCGCGCAGGTCGAGCTTGTCGTCGTCGTAGAGCAGCGAGACGCGGGCGACGAGGGCCGGCGCCAGTGGGCCGCCGGGCGCTCCGATGCCGGCCTGCGCCGCCCAGGGCGCCGCGGGGTCGAGCCAGCGCACCGGGACGCCGTCGGCGACGGGCGGTGCGACCGCGACCGTGTCGTCGTCGACGGGGGGAGGAGTGGGCGCCGGGGTGGCCGCGGGCGCGGGAGCGGGCGCCGGCGGTGGTGCTGCCGACGGATCGGTCGCCGCGGCAGCGGTCGCCGGGCCAGCTGCCGGCGCAGCGGTCGCCGGTGGTGGTGTCGCCGACGGATCGGCTGCCGGTGACTCGTCTGCCGGCGCAGCAGCTGCTGACGGTTCGTCTGCCGGCGCAGCGTCCGCCGCAGGAGCCGCCTCCGCTGAGGGAGCCGCCGCGGGAGCCGCCTCCGCCACGGTCGATGCCTCCGACCGACGGTCGGCCATCAGGGTGGAGATCTGCTCGCGGGTCAGCGGGCCTCGCAGGTAGACCATCGCCCAGCGCGTCGTGAACAGCGACGGCGCCGACGAGCCGGGCTCGCGCATCATGAACTGGCGCTTGTCGAGACTGCTGATCAGCTCGCTCGCCGCGCCGAGGTCGACGCCGCCGCCCGCGGACGACAGCCCGTCGAGCAGCCGGGCCTTGTCCTGCTCGGTCTGCAGGCGACCGATCATCCACGTGCCTGCGTTGGACAGGCCCTTGTAGTCGACGTCGACCGGGTTCTGCGTCGCCAGCACCATGCCAACCCCGAACGCCCTGGCCTGCTTGAACAGCGTGAGTATCGGCTTCTTGGCCGGGGGCGCAGCCGTGGGCGGGACGAAACCCATGACCTCGTCGAAGTACACGAGCGCCCGGAGCTTGTCGGTGCCGGGCTGGCGGCGCATCCAGGTGATGAGCTTGCCGAGCAGCAGCGAGACGACGAACTGGCGCTCGTCGTCGCCGAGGTGCGCCAGGCTGACGACGGCGCACGCCGGACGCCCGCCGTCGCGGGCGCGCAGGAGGGTGTCGAGGTCGAGGTCGGGCCCCTCGGCCCAGGCGGCGAACGCCCGGGACGCCAGCAGCCCGTTCAAGGTCATCGCCAGCTCGGTGCGGTCCTTCGCCGGGAAGAACGTGTCGATCTCGTAGACGCCCAGCTTGCGCAGCGGCGGGTCCTGCACGCGGGCCACCAGCGTGGGCAGGTCGAGGTCGGTGCCGCCCTCCCAGGCGTGGTGGATCAGGTTGCTGAGCAGGATGTGCTCGCGCCCCGAGAGCGGGTCGGACTCGACGCCCACCATCCCGAGGAGGCCGGACACGAAGCCCTCGACCTCGTCCGCCACCGTCTCGGCGTCGGTGCCCTCCGGCGGGCGCCGCAGGCTGCCGATCACGTTCAGCGGCACGCCCGCGGTCGACCCCGGCGTGTAGATCGTGAGCTCGGCGGCCTCCCGCAGTGCGGCGATGCGATCGGGCTCGATGCCCCACCCCGCCAGGCCGTCCCGCCACTGCGTCGCGACCGCGGCCGGGTCGCCGTCCTCCACCCAGGGGGCGAAGTCCTCCGGGCGCAGCGCGGGGAACGTGAGCGCCAGGTTGCCGAGGTCGCCCTTCGGATCGATGATCAACGCGGGGATGCCGGCGAGGAGCGCCTCCTCGAGCAGGACGACGCCGAGCCCCGTCTTGCCCGAGCCGGTCATGCCGACGATCACCCCGTGCGTGGTGAGGTCGGCCGAGTCGAGCAGCACGGCCTCGCCGTTGCGCTCGCGCGACTGCGGATCGATCCCCTCGCCCAGGTAGAGGTGGCCGGCCGGCACGTCGATCATGGCATCGTCAGCTCGACGAGCCAGCGGCGACCGCGATCATGGCGAACACGACGACGACCACCGTGACGATCATGATGGCGGACGAGACGATGCCGCAGATGCGGCCCGCCTGGACGGTGCCCCGGTTCGTGTAGGCGGACGGGTTGCGGTCGATCTCGGCGATGGCGTTGTTGCCCATCACCCAGGCCACCGGGCCGAGCAGCTGGCAGACGACCAGGCTGAGGATCCCGAGCACCAGGATCGTCGTGCCCTGCGGGTGCTCGTAGCCGCCATAGCCGCCGTAGGGCGACTGGTAGGCCGGCGGGGGAGGCGGTGGAGCCATCGACATGGCCAGGATCGTAGATCCGCCTGCCCCGTCGGGACGGTCAACCGCTGCTCGCCGACACCGTCACGAGCGCGACGAACAGCAGCACGCCGACGATCAGCAGCGCGGTGGCGACGATGCCGCAGATGCGGCCGGCCTGCACCGAGCCCCGGTTGGTGTACGCCGCCGGGTTCTGGTCGATCTCGGCGATGGCGTTGTTGCCCATCACCCAGGCGACCGGACCGAGCAGGAAACCGATGCCGCAGCTCAGGCCGATGACCAGGCTCAGGATGCCCAGCACCAGGATCGTGGTGCCCTGCGGGTGTTCACGGCCCCCGTACCCGACGTACGGCGAGCCGTAGACGGGTGGCGGGGGCGGTGGCGACGAGTACATCGCCGCATCGTAGGTGGGCCGTTCCGCCCACGAGGTCGGAACACCGACCGTGAGGCCGCAGCCCCGACCGTGAGGTCAGAGCGCCAGCTGGAGCAGGATGCCGAGAGCCCAGAGCACCGTGCCGACGATGCCGCAGATGCGGCCGGCCTGCACCTGACCGCGGTTCGAGTACCCGGCCGGGTTCTGGTCGATCTCGCTGATGGCGTTGTTGCCCATCACCCAGGCGACAGGGCCGAGGATGCCGCAGCACAGGATGCTGGCGATGCCGAGGACGAGGATGAGTATCCCCTGCGGGTGGTCGCGGGTTCCTCCATAGGGGGATCCGTAGGACGAGGGACCCATCGGCGGAGGCGGCGGTGGCATGGACATGAGGGCGGATGGTACGCCTTGCCACGTCGGTAGGTGGTGCACCGCCGGGCTAGCGTCGCGACGCGCCCTCGTAGCTCAGGTGGATAGAGCGACCGCCTCCTAAGCGGTAGGCCACAGGTTCGAGTCCTGTCGAGGGCACCGCGCAACCCTGGCAACTGGGCCTGGCGGCGAGATGTGCCGTCAGCTCGGGTTGCCGTCCGTCGCGAGACCGGCGGGTGAGCGGAGACGCCGTTCGCGTCTCGACCTGACGCCCGAGTTCGTCTACGACCGCCGGCCGCCTTCTGGCGGAGAGCGGCGG
>DASUQS010000179.1:0-2892 GCA_036280455.1 Acidimicrobiales bacterium | reverse complement strand
GCCGGTGGGCGGCCACTCGTCGGGCAACTACCCGGCGATGCCGGTCCACAAGGCTGGCGCCGCCGACAACAAGGTGCTGTGGATCGTGCTGGGCGTCGTCGCCGCGATCGCGGTGATCGTCATCATCGCCGTGGCCGTGAGCGGCGGCGACGAGTCCGCCGGGGGCGGCTCCGGCGGCGGCTCCGGCGGCGGTGAGACCGGGTACACGGCGGCCAACGAGCAGGAGTTCATGGACGCATGCACGCCAGGCGGCGGCGATGCGGTGTGCACCTGCGCGTGGACCGAGATCACCGAGACGATCTCCTACGAGCGGTTCGTCGAGATCGAGAACGAGCTCCTGGAGCTCGGACCGGACGCGTCGCCTGAGGACCTGCCCGACGATCTGGTCTCGATCATGACCGGCTGCACGGGGGCCAGCTGACGGGTCTGCCCACGTCGTCGCGGGGGCGTCGCCCGCTTCTGGCGGTCGCCGGTCTCACGCTGGCTGTCCTGCTCGCCGCGTGCGGGGGCGACGACGGGGGCGGTGACGAGGGCTACGGGCCGGGGGAGCGCGCGGACTTCGTCGAGGCCTGCGCCGCGGGCGCCGGGGCCGACGAGGAGGCCTGCGGGTGCTTCTACGATCGTCTGGCGGACGAGGTGCCCCACGACCGCTTCGTGGAGGTCGACGAGCAGCTACGCGACGACCCGACCTCGATCCCCGACGACATCGCCGACATGGCGGTGGGGTGCAGCGCCTCGCAGCCCTGAGACGTCGCCTACGCGATCACCCACGGCGTGTCGGTCGCCTCTCCGTCCGGCGATCCCGTTCGCAGGACGAGAGGACGGCTCTGGGCCCCTCAGCCCGCGGGGGCTGCGGGCTTCTTGCCGATCGAGACCGGCACCCTCGGCTCGTCGGCGGCGAAGTCGGGCCACCGCTGCCGGCTCTTCGCCGCGAGCTTGTTCATGAGGGCGATGGCGCCCGGGTCCTCGTCGCCGGGGCGGGCGATGATCGAGCCGTCGTCGATCATGCGGCTGATGATCTCGCGCCCGAGGTCGGTGCGGACGATCGTGAGCGTCCAGTCGTTGTCCTTGCCGATGCCTCCGGTGGAGATGTCGGCGTGCTCGGCGGCGAAGTCCGGGCAGTAGGTGCAACCTTCCCGCGTCCAGGCATGGCACTCCTTGAGCGGGATCTCGTGGTAGCTGCCGTCGCGCATCCAGATCTGGAAGACGCCCTTGATGTTCATCTTGATGATGTCGGCGATCGGCAGGTCGTACTTCGTCTCGAACAGCTCGCCGAAGATCGAGTCGTCGAACGTCTTGGAGCACAGCAGCCCGATGTTGAACAGGATCGGCTTGCCGACCTTGCCGACCTTGCGCGTCCACATCACCGGCGGCACCGACGACTGGCACGACATGCCGACGAGCGCGAGGCGCTTGTGGCCGGCCTCGACCGCCTCCGGTAGGGCGAGCGTGTTGGCCGAGTAGGTGTAGCGGCTGCCGGCCGAGTCGAGCACCTGCTCCTTGGTGGCGGCGACGCCGGGCTTGGCCTTCCACGACGTGCCGTCGCCCTCGAGGAACGACGTGAGCGCGGCGTCGATGTAGTCGTTCTCCATCGCCCAGATCAGCAGGGCGGAGACCAGCCCGCCGTCCTGGCCCATGCGGTGCACCATGTCGTCGCTGGCCCGGGTGAGCAGGATGTCCTGGTAGATGCCGGCCATCTCGTCGGGCTCGCGGGTGCGGGCGAAGAGGTGCTCGTCGGCCTGCGGCTCCCACGAGCGGAAGCGAGGGCAGGCGCGGGTGCAGGTCGTGCAGCCCTTCTCGCCGTGGATGCAGTTGTCGGCGCCGAGCTCCTCCTCGAGGTGGAACGGCTTGTAGGCGCCGGGCTCGTGCGTGTAGCCGATCACGTCGTGCGGGCAGGAGATGACGCACCCGGCGCAGCCGGTGCACAGGCCCGACTGGATGACCTCGGAGTAGAGCTCCTTCCACTGCGCCGTCCAGCGTGCGGGCTTGGCAGCGGGGGTCGCCTTCTCGGTCACGGCCATGGTCCGAAGCTAGCTGCCTGTCCCGGGGTCAGGCGAAGCCGGCAGGGCCTCCGTCAGCCGATGGCTGACGGGTCGTGGCCGGCGGTGCTGGGTACGCTCACCGCCGATGGCCACGCCTCGGCGCCCTGCCGCACCTTCGGAGCCGGGCACCGCGGGCGGTCGGCCCGGCGGCGCCGTGCGCGCCGCGCGTCCACGCCAGCCGGCCCGCCCGCCACAGCACCGCCCCGCGCCACGTCGCCGGGGCCGGTCGTGGCCGCAGCGGCTGGTGCTCACCGCCGGCGCGGGGTTGACCGTCGTGCTGCTGGTGGCCGTCGGGGTGCTCGGGTACGGCCTGTGGCGCTGGTACGCGGTCGACAAGGTCGACGTCGACGTGGCGGAGGCAGAGGCGGGCGCGCCGGTGAACATCCTCCTCGTCGGCAGCGACAGCCGGGACGGCGAGGGCGCGGCCGGGGACGCCGAGGTCGACGGCAAGCGCACCGACACGATCATGATCATGCGCCTCGACCCGCAGTCGGAGCAGGTGGCGGTGCTGTCGTTGCCCCGCGACCTGTGGCTGCCGATCGCCGACACCGGCGAGTCCGCCCGCATCAACTCGGCGTACAACGCGCCGGGCGAGGAGCAGGTGCTCGTCGACACGATCCGCGACGAGCTCCAGATCGACATCAATCACTGGATCGAGGTCGACTTCGCCGGCTTCCGCGAGCTGGTCGACTCGATCGGCGGGGTCACCCTCTACTTCGACCATGCCCTGCGCGACCGCGACGCCGGCCTGCACGTCTACGACCTCGGCTGCGTCCACCTCGACGGCGAGACCGCGCTGGCCTACGCCCGGTCGCGCAAGGCCGAGTACATGACCGACGACGGCTGGAAG
>DASUQS010000178.1:0-8485 GCA_036280455.1 Acidimicrobiales bacterium | reverse complement strand
CCCCGAGGTCGCCACCGCGCTGGTCGGCACCGGTTTCGGCTACGACCCGGAGCGGCGCCGCGCCCAGGGCGCGGTCGTCGCCGAGCTGCTGCCACGCGTCCGCGACATACGGCGTATGGGCGCGGCGGCCGTCGACCTGTGCTCGGTGGCCTGCGGACGCCTCGACGCGTACTTCGAGCGGGGCTTGTCCTGGTGGGATCTCGCGGCCGGTGGCCTCATCGCCGCGGAGGCGGGTGCGGTCGTGACATCGCTCGACGACGGGGCGCTGACGGCCGGCTCCGTCGTGGCGGCCGGGCCCGCCCTGGCCGTGCCTCTGCGTGACCTCCTGCGCTCTCTTGGTGCACAAAATGTGCCGTGAGTCACCGAGAATGCCAGTCGTCACCAGATCGCAACGCCGTGAACCGCGCGTCGACACGAACTGTCGGCAGACTGTTCTGCAATGTCCGCCGCATCCGCAGGGTCCTCCGCCGGCCTCACCGCCGCCGGCGCCGGCGCCGCAGTCGATCCTTCGGTCGGCCGCCAGCGTCCGCCGATCGATGTCATCCAGGAGGGTGACACGGTCGTGCTCGCCGTCGTCCACTGCCTCGACGAGGCAGCCGGAGGCGCCCTGGTCGATGCCGCGTCCGCAGCCGTGAGCTCCGGGCCAAGCCGCATCGACGTCGACCTGCGGGCGCTCGACTCCTACACCGATGCGGGCGCACGGGCGTTGGTGAGCTGCCGCGACCTGGGCTCCCGGCTGCCCGAGGGGCTGCACTACCGCACCGGGCGGGGCCCCGGCCGCGACGCGCTGCTGGCCGCCTACACCGACGTCGATCTTCCTTGACGCTGGGTGCCCACCGCGCCGTCGAGGCGCACCGTCTGCACATGATGGCCTCCGATGAGGCACGATCTTGACCGTGGGTACTCGCATCCTTTCCGTCGAAGACGACGAGCGCATCCGCACCGCGGTCAAGTTGGCCCTCGAGGACGAGGGGTGGTCCGTCGAGGAGGCCGACACCGGCGAGGAGGCCCTCAACGCCTTCCAGCGCCAGCCCTCCGACGTGGTGCTGATCGACATCATGCTTCCCGGCATCGACGGCTTCGACGTCTGCCGGGCAATCCGGCGGGTGTCCGACGTCCCGATCGTGATGGTGACTGCCCGGGCCGACACCCACGATGTGGTGGCAGGCCTCGAGGCCGGAGCGGACGACTACCTCACCAAGCCCTTCGCGCCGAAGGAGCTCTCGGCGCGCATCCGGGCGCTGCTCCGGCGGGCCCGCAGCAGCGACTCCGGCAGCAGCCACCTGCGGTTCGGCGATCTCGAGATCATTCCGGATGAAGGGGTCGTCCGGCGTGGCGGCGAGGAGATCCACCTCACCAAGACGGAGTTCCGGCTGCTCGTCGAGCTGGCGTCGAGCCCCGGCCGGGTGTTCAGCCGCGAGACCCTCCTCGAGCGCGTGTGGGGCTACGGCTACTTCGGTGACGGCCGCCTCGTCGACGTGCACGTCCGGCGCCTGCGCACCAAGGTCGAGGCCGACGCGGCCAACCCGCGCCACGTGGTGACCGTGCGCGGCCTCGGCTACAAGCTCCAGGCCTGACGGCCGGCGGCGACGGCCACGAATGAGGCGCCTGCGCCTGCTCAACCGGCTCCTCCCCCGCCTCGGGCTCCGAGCCCGCATCACCATCGCCTTCGCGGTGGGCGCGCTGCTCGTCTCGGCGGTGCTGGCAGCCGCCACACTGGGCCTCACCCGCCAGAACCTGCTCGACTCGCGCGAGGCGTCGGCGATCGCCCGCACGTACCAGAACGCACGAACGGTCGAGGGAGCCCTCCCCCGGCGGCCCGCCGACGGCAGCCGACCGGACGCCGACCCGACCAACGTCCTGTCCTCGGTGCAGACGCCGACCGGCTCGAACCCCGTGCTCGAGCTGGAGGGCGAGTGGTACGCGCGGGCCCCCGACGTCGGCCAGAAGGCCCTGCCGGCGGGCTTGCGCAAGACCGTGGTGTCCGGACAGCCGGCCCTGATGCGGTTCGATCACGAGGGCGCCACCCAGCTGGCCGTCGGTGTGCCGATGGAGTCGATCGACGGCGCCTACTTCGAGGTCGTGTCGCTCGGCGAGCTGGAGGAGACGCTGGAGTCGATCAGCGTGTCGCTGCTCGCCGCCGCCCTGCTGTCGACGATGGCGGGAGCCGCCGTCGGCTGGTGGGCGGCCCGGCGCGTGCTGCGCCCGCTGCGGGGCATCGGCGATGCAGCCCATGCCATCGCCACCGGCCGGCTCGACACCCGGGTCGAGGCGAGCGACGACGGCGACCTGGCGACCCTGGCCGACTCCTTCAACGAGATGGCCGTGGCGCTGGAGGAGCGCATCCAGCGCGACGCCCGTTTTGCGTCGAACGTCAGCCATGAGCTGCGCTCGCCCCTGATGACCTTGGCCGCGTCGATCGAGGTGCTGGAGAACCAGCGCGACGACATGCCCGACCGGGCGCGGGCCGCGCTCGACCTGATGGTCGCCGACATCGAGCGCTTCCAGCAGCTCGTCGAGGACCTGCTCGAGATCTCGCGCGTCGACGCCGGCGTCATGCACCTCGATCTCGAGGAGGTCCGGGTCGACGAGCTGATCATCCAGGCCGTCACCAACTCGACCGATGTCGACGTGCCTGTCGACATCGACTCGGACCTGGCGGGTGTGGTCGTGCGGGCGGACAAGCGCCGGCTGTCGCGCGTGATCGCCAACCTCCTCGACAACGCGGCCAAGTACGGCGAGGGGGCGACCCGGGTCGAGCTCCGCAAGCGGGGCGACGCGGTGCTGATCGCCGTCGAGGACGACGGCCCGGGCGTGTCGCCCGACGATCGCGAGGCGATCTTCTTCCGGTTCAACCGCGGGACCTCCGCCGGTCGCCGGCGCGGCATCGACGGCGTGGGCCTCGGGCTCTCCCTCGTCGCCGAGCACGTGCGACTCCACGGGGGCTCCGTGTGGGTCGAGGACCGAGCGGACGGCCAGCACGGCGCCCGCTTCGTGATCGAGCTGCCCGCGGAGGCGTCGTGATCCAGGCCCGTGCCCTGCCCCGCCCCCGCGCACGCGCCCGCATGGCGCTGGGGGTCGTCGTGCTGCTCGGCTCGCTCGCAGCATGTGGCATCCCGGGGGACGAAGGCCCGCGCGCGATCGACCAGGAGCAGATCCCCGACCAGGGCGCGGCTGCCGGCGGCGCCCCCGGAGACGGGCGCACCGCCTTGGCCGACCTCTACTTCACGACCCACGACGGCACGCGCGACCGCCTCGTCGTCGTGCAGCGCCAGGTGCCGGCCGGGGGCTCGGCGTCCGCACCGACCCCCTCGACCGTGCTCGAGAACCTGCTGCTCGGCACACAGGAGGGTGACGATCCGGTCGGGGACACGAACCTCGAGAACGTCGTCACGCTGATCCCGCCCCAGACCCAGCTGGCGAGTCCGCCCGAGCTCGCCGACGGCATCCTGACGGTCGACCTGAACACCGCCATCAACGGCGTGCAGGGGGAAGGCGCCAGATCGGCCTACGGACAGCTCGTGTGCACGGCCGACGCCCTCGTCGACGTCCGCGGTGTGCTGTTCTCCATCGACGGCGAGCCGGTCAACGCACCGACGGCCGGCGAGAACAGCGGCGAGCCGCTGACCTGCGATGACTACGCCAACATGGTCGCCGTCGCCGCGGAATGACGCCGCCGCGATCGGCGCCCCGGCGGCCGCGGGTAACCTCGGCGCTCGCACCGGGAGCGGCCCGGTCAGCGCGGACGAACATGAGCTGCGGGACATCATGAGCTACTACCTCGGCATCGACCTCGGAACCACCTACACGGCGGCGGCGGTTCACGACGGGTCACCTCGACGGGCACCGGAAGTCGTCACCCTGGGCGAACGCGGCCCCACGGTGCCCTCAGTGCTGTGCCTGCAACCCGACGGCGGCTTCGTCGCGGGCGATGCGGCCGAGCGCCACGCCGTCACCGATCCCCAGCGGATCGCCCGTCAGTTCAAGCGCCGCCTCGGCGATCCCACGCCCCTCCAGGTCGGCGACGCCAGCGTGCCCGCCGAGGTGCTCACCGGCCGCCTGCTGGCCTGGGTCGTCGACACGGTCGTCCGCTCCCGCGGCGGCCAGCAGCCAGACTCGATCGCGCTCACGCACCCCGCCAACTGGGGCCCCTACAAGCGCGACCTGCTCGAGAAGGCCGCGGAGATCGCCGGCCTGTCCAGGGTCGTCCTCGTCACCGAGCCGCAAGCCGCAGCCATCTCGTACGCGTCGCAGGAACGGGTCGAGGAAGGCGCCGTCGTCGCCGTGTACGACCTGGGCGGCGGCACGTTCGACGCCGCGGTCCTGCGCAAGGAGCCCGACGGTGGGTTCACGATCCTCGGCTCGCCGGAGGGCATCGAGCGCCTGGGCGGCATCGACATCGACGCCGCCCTGTTCGCACGCGTCACCGAGGCCGTCGGCGACGCCTACGAGAACCTCGATCCCGACGACCCGCAGGCGCTCGCCGCGGTGTCCCGCCTGCGCATCGACTGCACGCAGGCCAAGGAGGGGCTCTCGCTCGACAACGAGATCCGGGTGCCGGTCCTGCTGCCGACCGTCCAGTCCGAGGTGCGCGTCACCCGCTCCGAGCTGGAGGAGATGATCCGCCCCACGCTGGCCGAGACGGTGACCGCCCTCGAACGGGCGCTGCGCTCCGCGTCGCTCTCGCCGTCCGAGGTCGACCACGTCCTCCTCGTCGGTGGGTCGTCGCGCGTGCCGCTCGTCTCCCAGCTGGTGTCGTCGGGGCTGGGTCGGCCGGTGGCCGTCGACGCCCACCCCAAGCACGCAGTGGCGCTCGGCGCCGCCATCGTCGCCGCCCGGGCCGTGGGCGCGCTCGCCGCCACGAGTCGCTCGCTGCCGCCTCCGCCCGGGGCGTCCGGCGCCCCGGGGTCGCGCCCCGCACCACCGTCGAGCCCGGCCGCTGCGGCCGCGACCTCGCCGGCCGCGGGAGCCGCGCACGCGTCCGGCCCGGCTTCTCCCCCGCCGCCCCCCGGCGCACGGCCCGGCCCGCCGGCAGCCGCGCCGACCCGGCCGGCCCCGCCCTCCGCCGCGCAGGCGCCTCCGCCGTCGTCGCGCCCGCCGGCGCCGAGTGGCCCGGCTCCCGGACGTCCCCGCTACGCGCCCCCGGGCAGCGCCGCTCCCCCGCCCGCGGCGGCCGGCGGCTACCGCAGCGGTGCCGCGGTGCCCGCCCCCGGCACGTCACAGGACCTGCCTCCGGGCTTCCTCACCGGCGACGCGAAGGAGCGGCGCAAGAAGACCGATCGCCGCAAGAAGCGCCTCATGATGGCGCTCGGCGTCCTCGTCCTCCTCGGCGCGGTGGGTGCCACCGTGGTGCTCACCGCCAACTCCAGCAAGAAGGACACGGTGGCCGACATCGCCGTCGGCGACTGCTTCAACGGCAGCACCAACGACGTCGAGAAGGTCGACTGCGACGAGCCGCACCTGTTCGAGCTCTTCCACGTCGCCCCGGCCGCCGATCCGGCGGCTGCCTTCCCCGGTGCCGAGCAGGCGCTCAGCGACGGTGGTGCCGCCTGCATGTTCGAGCTGGTCGCCTACTACGGCGCGTCGGCGGAGACAGCGGCGGCCAACGGCCTCGACATCAAGCCGATCGCCCCGACCGAGGCCCAGTGGGAGGACGGCGACACCGACACGTACTGCCTGGCGGGCCTGGCCGACGGCAAGGCGCTCGACGAGTCGATCGAGGGCAAGGGCGCCTGATCCGGCGGTCGGCGGCCGCCCGGTGCATCCGGGCGGCCCGACCGCGTGCAGAGGCGGGTGCTAGCCGAAGAAGACCTCGGCGACCTCGTAGATGTCCGGGTCGACGAGCTTCAGCTCGGCGGTGGCGTCGGCGAGCGGCACGCGCACGATGTCACCGGCGCGCAGCGCCACCATGGTGCCGAACTCGCCGTCGTGCACCGCGTCGATGGCGTCGATGCCGAAGCGGGTCGCGAGCACCCGGTCGAAGGCGGTGGGGGTCCCGCCCCGCTGGACATGGCCGAGCACGATCGCCCGGGTCTCGTAGCCGGTGCGATCCTCGATCGCACGGGCGAGCTGATCGCCGATGCCGCCGAGCCGGGCGTGGCCGAAGGCGTCGACCTCGCCCGACGCCACGGCGAGCGTGCCGGAGGCCGGCTGGGCACCTTCGGCGACCACGATGATGGAGGCGAAGCGCCCGCCCTCGTGGCGCCGCTGGATCGTCTGGCACACCTCGTCGATGTCGAAGGTGCGCTCGGGCACGAGCACCATGGTGGCGCCGCCGGCGATGGCGGACCACGTGGCGATGTGGCCGGCGTGCCGCCCCATGACCTCGACGACCATGACCCGGTCGTGCGACTCGGCCGTGGTGTGCAGCCGGTCGATCGCGTCGACGCAGATCTGCACCGCGGTGTCGAAGCCGAAGGTCAGCTCGGTGGCGCCCAGGTCGTTGTCGATGGTCTTGGGTACGCCGACGACGGCCACGCCGTCAGCCGCCAGCCGGGCGGCCACACCGAGCGTGTCCTCGCCGCCGATGGCCACCAGGGCGTCGATGTCGTTGTCCGCAAGGGTCGCCTTCACCGCGTCGGCGCCGCCGTCGACCTTGTACGGGTTGGTGCGCGACGACCCGAGGATCGTGCCGCCGCGGGGCAGCGTGCCGCGGAACGACTGCACGGACAGCTCGACGAGGTCGCCCTCGACCGCCCCTCGCCAGCCGTCTCGCAAGCCGATCAGCTCGTCGCCGTAGGCCTGCTCGCCCTTGCGGGTGATCGCCCGCATGACGGCATTGAGGCCGGGGCAGTCACCGCCACCTGTCAGCATCGCCACTCGCATGGCGAGACCCTATCGAGGCGAGGGTGCGGCGAGACCGCCATTCCCCCCCGGCGAGCGCGGCACCCGCTCGCCCTCTAACGTCCGGCCGATGTCCGTGGTCATCGCCATCGACGCCGGAACGACCGGCGTGCGCAGCTTCGCGGTGCGGCCCGACGGCACGCCCGCCGGCTACGCCTACCGCGAGTTCCCCCAGCACTTCCCCGCGCCCGGGTTGGTCGAGCACGATCCCGCCGACATCTGGGCGGCCACGCAGGACACGCTCGCCGAACTGGTCGAGCATCTCGACGGCGAGACCGTCGCCGCGGTCGGCATCACCAACCAGCGCGAGACGGCGGTCGTGTGGGACCGGCGCACCGGTCGTCCCCTGCACCGCGCCCTCGTCTGGCAGGACCGGCGCACCGCCGCCCGGTGCGACGAGCTGCGCGAGGCCGGCCACCTCGACCTGGTGCGGTCCACCACCGGCCTGGTGCTCGACCCGTACTTCTCGGCCACCAAGCTGGAGTGGCTTCTGCGGGACGGTGGCGTGCCCGCCGGCCCGGAACTGGCCTTCGGGACGGTGGACTCGTGGGTGCTGTGGAACCTGACGGGCGGCGTCGACGGGGGCGTCCATGCCACCGAGCCGTCCAACGCGAGTCGCACGATGCTGTTCGACATCGAGCGGCTGGCCTGGTCACCGGAGCTGCTCGACCTGTTCGGCGTCCCCGAGAGCTGCCTGCCGGAGGTGCGCGCCTCGGGCGGGCGGTTCGGGGCCACCGCCGGTGACTCGGCGCTGCCCCCGGGGGTGCCCGTGTCCGGCATCCTCGGCGACCAGCAGGCTGCCCTCTTCGGTCAGGGGTGCTTCGAACCGGGCATGACGAAGAACACCTACGGCACGGGGAGCTTCGTCCTGATGAACGTCGGTGACGGCTGCCCGCAACCCGTCGAGGGGCTGCTCACGACCGTGGCCTGGGTCCGAGGCGACGGCGCCGCCGCGACCTACGCCCTCGAGGGCTCGATCTTCGCGACAGGGGCGACCGTGCAGTGGCTGCGCGACGGACTGGGCCTCATCGACGAGAGCGCCGAGATCGGCCCTCTGGCCGCGAGCTGCGCCGACACCGAGGGCGTGCACCTCGTGCCGGCCTTCACCGGCCTGGGCAGCCCCTGGTGGGACCCGTACGCCCGCGGCACGGTCGTCGGTATCACCCGCGGCACCACCGCCGCCCACCTCGCCCGCGCCGCGGTCGAGGCGATGGCCTTCCAGACCCGCGACGTCATCGAGGCGATGGTGGCGGCGTCCGGGCAGCCGCTGGCCGAGCTGCGGGTCGACGGCGGCGCCTCCGCGATGGACCTGCTCGTGCAGATCCAGGCCGATCAGCTGCAGGTGCCGGTGACCCGCCCGGTCATCCAGGAGACCACCGCTCTCGGCGCCGCCTGCCTGGCGGGGCTGGCCGAGGGTGTGTGGAGCTCGGCGGACGAGATCGCGGCGGCTTGGCAGCTCGACCTCCGGTGCGAGCCCGAGGCGGAGCCGGCCGTCGCGGATGCCCGCCACCAGCGCTGGGTGCGGGCCGTCGAACGCTCCCGGGGTTGGATCGTGCCGGCCTGACCGGGTCGGGCGGGTCCCGCCTCGGGGAGGGCCACCGCTGCGGCCGGCCCCCCAGTGGAGGCCGGCCGCCGGTGCATC
>DASUQS010000177.1:0-6036 GCA_036280455.1 Acidimicrobiales bacterium | reverse complement strand
GCCGGCGACCACCGCCAGCTCCCCGTGCGGCACAAGCTCGGCCAGCGCCTCGGGCGCACCGACCGCATCTCGGCCACCAGCGTCGGCCCCTCGGCGCGGCGCTCGGCCCGCATGCTCTTCGGCAGCCGCTCCCACAGCGTGTCGCCCAGCATCCGGCGCAGGAACCACTCCGCCGCGTCGTGGTCGTCGCCGCCCTCGGGACCGCGGCGGCGTTCGTCCCCGCTGTCCGGACGGTCGCCCCCGGCCCCGGCGCCTCCGGTGGACCGGCCGTGCGAGCCGTCGGCCCCGCCGGTGGGTGCGACCCCGGCGCTCGAAGGGTCTCCGGGGGCGGGGCCGAGGTCGATCGTCTCGGGACCGTCGTCGGCGATCGCCGACGGCCCGGGATCGTCGTCGGCCACCGCTGACCGCTCTTGCCGGGCGGCGCCGTTGCCGCGCAGCGCCGCCGGCACACGCTGCCCCCCGGACCGGCCCTGCGGCCACCACGGCGCCCACGTCATCGGCGCCTCGAAGGCGAGGACCGCCCGCGCCAGCTCGGGCCGCCGCTCGGCGAGTGCCAGGCACACCAGGCCGCCGAAGCTGTGACCCGCCAGCACCGCGGGACGCCCGTCGAGCACCGCCGCCAGGTCGTCGACCTGCTGACCGAACGACGTCGGCGGGCCGGCGTCCAGGGAGCGGGCGTACCCGCGGCGGTCGTACCGCACCACCCGACAGGAGGATTGCAGGATGCGCCGCACGCGCAACATCCCGCCCGAGCGGTCCATGGCGCCGTGGACGAGGACGACCAGCGGCCCCTCCCCCACCTCTTGCACCCAGATCCCGTCGCCGACCAGGCGACTGCCCTGACGGCCCGTCATCGCATCCGTTCCATGCCGACCGCGCTACTCGACGCCGACGACGCGGAGCACGTCGGTGGTGTGGGTCGTGGCGTCCGGCGCGCCCGCGAGCACGGCGATCGTGTCGCCGTGGTGCACGAGCCCGGCGGCGACCGAAGCCTCGACGACGCACCACACCAGCTCGTCGGTCGAGTGGTACTCGTCGACCTCGATCGGCTCGACCCCCCACGAGAGGGTGAGCTGCCGGGCCGTCGCACGCGACGGGCTCGCCCCGATGAGCCGGCAGTCCGGGCGCAGCGCGGCCATCGCCCGGGCCGTCGGGCCCTCGCGGGTGCAGCACACGATGGCGGCCAGGCCCAGCTCGTCGGCGGCGCGCAGGGCGGCGTGCGCCATCGCGACGGTGACCGCCGCGGTCGACGGCGCCCGTCGCTGTACCATGCCGCGCTCGAACCCGGCGGCGTACTGCTCGTCGTACTGCTCGGCCCGCGCTGCGATGCGCGCCATGGTCTCGACGGTCAGCGCCGGGTCGTGCCCGATGGCGGTCTCGGCCGAGAGCATCAGGGCGTCGGTGCCGTCGACGACCGCGTTGGCGACGTCGGTGGCCTCGGCCCGGGTGGGGGTCGGGGCGCTCACCATCGACTCGAGCATCTGCGTCGCTGTGATCACCGGCAGGCCGCGGGCGGCCGCCGCCCGGATGATGCGCTTCTGCAGGTGGGGCACGTCCTCGATCGGGAAGTCGATGCCCAGGTCGCCGCGGGCGACCATGACGCCGTCGGCCACGGCGAGCAGGTCGTCGAGGCGGTCGACCGCGGCGCGGGTCTCGATCTTCGCCATCAGCCGAGGCCCGTCGGGCCCGAGCGCGGCCCGCACCTTCTCGAGCTCCTCGGGGGCCCGCACGAACGACACGGCCACCCAGTCGGCATCACGGGCCACCTCGTCGATGAGGCGCAGGTCGTCGGGCGTGGGGACCGGCGGCAGCCAGCGGTCCGACGGCAGGTGCGCGCCGGGACGGCCCTGCAGCCGCCCGCCGCTCTCGACCCGGGCCCGCACGACCTCGCCGTCGACCGCGGTGACGACGAGCGTGACCGTGCCGTCGCCGAGGACGATCGTGGCGCCGGGGACGACGATGTCGACCAGATGCGCCTCGTCGACGACGATGTGGTCGCTGCTGCTGGCCCCGTCGCCGGTGGTGAGGGTGACCTCCTCGCCCTCGGCGAGGAACGTGCCCCCCTCGGGGAAGGCGCCGGTGCGCACCTTGGGGCCGGGGAGGTCGGCCAGCACGCCCACCGTGCGCCCACGTTCGCGGGCCATGGCGCGCACCATCTCGATGGCGGCCCGGTGCCCGGCGATGCTGCCGTGGGCCAGCCCGAGGCGCACGACGTCGACGCCGGCGTCGAGCAGCGCGCCCAAGGCGTCCGGCGTGCCGGACGCAGGGCCGAGAGTCGCGACGATCTTGGTGCGGCGCATGGGGAAAGGTCGATCCGCCTTGGCTCGGGTGGGGTGCCCAACGCTAGTGCCCTGTCCATGGACGTTCGTCCTGTCCACGGCGAGCCAGATTCGTCGCTCGCAAGGACGCAGGAGGACGGCGCATCCGTGGATGCGGCGACGACGAGGACGCCGCGAGCGGCGGAGCTGGCCGGCGTGGCAGGGTGCAGACGTTCGTGGACAGGGCACTGGTGCCGTGCCCGGCCCGCCTTGCGCGCGCTGCGCCGGCGCCACGCAGGGGTGCCCAACGCCCCAGTGCCGTGCCCGGCCAGCCCTGCGCGCGCTGCGCCGGCGCCACGCGGCGGTGCCCTACGGTGACCGGCACGGCTTGGTTCGCCTGGGGGTCCGAGCCGTGGAGCCCGGCGCTCGCCGCGCCGGGCACCAGCACGCGCCCCCGAACCCCCGGAGCCCCGCGATGACGGACAACCGCACAGCGTCCGCCCCCACGTTGGCCGGACCGGCCGGACCGCCTCCGATCGATCCGCCCCCGACTGCGCCCGACCCGGGCGCCGGGTCACCCGCGACACCAGCGCGCGCCGCCCCGCACGCACGACCGGGCGGGCGCGGGCGGCCGCGGCGGCGCCGACGCGTGCTGGCGGTGCTCGGCGGCCTTCTCCTCGCCGTGCTGCTCGCCCCGACGCCGCTCGTCCGTCCGTTCGCCGACCGGGCCGCACGGGGCTACGGCGGCCGGTGCGCCGTGCTCACCAGGGTGGAGGTCGACCCGGGTGCGTGGCCCGTGGTCGCCCGAGCCGTCGTGGGCCGGATGCGCGGCGTGTCCACGCACGCGGAGGAGGTGAGGTTCGACAACGGTGCGGTCTTCCACGACGTCGACTTCGCGGCCGAGCGGGTGAACGGGGCGCCGCTCCGGTTCAGTGTGGGGACCCAGGACGCCGAGATCCGCGGCGGCGTGTCGTCGGCGACGGTCCGCTTCGACGACATCGAGCGCAGCCTGGCCGCGGAGGGCATCACGGTCGACCTCCGGGCCGACGGCGACGCGCTGACCGCGAACGTGGAGGTCCCCGTCCTGGGCGTGGTGCCGACCGCGGTCGAGGTGGTGCCGGTCGGCGGCGACCTGGAGCTGCGCTTCGCGCCCTTCGACGCCTTCCCGCTGCCACCGCTGGCGATCGCCCTGCCGGACCCGATCGCCGTGCGGACCGTGGAGGTCACCGCGGACGGCGTGCGGGTGTCCAGCACGGTCGAGGGCACGCTGCCCGCCGGGGAGTGGGGCTGCGGCCCATCACCGCGATATCGTTAGATATCACGGAGGTGAGCCATGACGAACATCCTGATCAGGGACGTCTCCGACGAGGCGTTGGCAGCGATCGACGCCAAGGCCACGCGGGTGGGTCTCTCGCGCTCGGAGTACCTCCGGCGGGCCCTCGAGCGTGAACGTGTCGAGGGTGCCGGGCCCGTGACGGTCGATCAGCTCCGACGGGCGGCCTCGCTCGCCCGCGACCTCGACGATCCCGACGTCATGTCCCGCGCCTGGTCGTGACCACCTGGCTCGTCGACAAGTCGGCGATCGCCCGCCTGCACCGGGCGTCCGACGCGGCCGAGTGGGCGAGCCGGATCGAGCGCGGTCTGGTGCGGATCTCGACCGTCACCCGATTGGAGGTCGGCTTCTCGGCCCGGTCGGCACCGGATCACCGGTCGCTCCTCCGCGAGCCACCCGTCGCCTCGATGCCCGTCGAGTACCTCACACCGAGGATCGAGGACCGCGCGGTCGAGCTCCAGTCGGTGCTCGCCGAACGCGGTCACCACCGGGCCCCGTCGGTCCCCGACCTCCTGATCGCCGCGACCGCCGAGCTCGCAGAGCTGACGGTGCTCCACGTCGACAAGGACTTCGAGCTGATCGCCGAGGTGACCGGCCAGCCCGTCGAGCGACTCGACGTCGCCTGAGAGACCCCGAGACGCGCCTACGAGCGGGGGACCTCGATCCACGGGCGGTCCTTGTCGGTGCGGATGTCGCCCGGCAGGCCGAGCACCCGCTCGCCCAGGATGTTCTTCATGATCTCGGTGGTGCCGCCCTCGATCGAGTTGGCCCGCGACCGCAGGAACGCCTGCGGGGCGCTGCTCCACAGCGCGGTGGTCTGCGGGCGCTCCATCGGGTAGCCGGTCGGGAAGAGCATCCCCTCGGCCCCGAGCAGGTCGACCGCGCACTCGCTGATGTCCTTGTGCAGCTCGGCCATGGCGAGCTTGCTGATCGAGCCCTCGGGCCCCGGCGTGCCCTGCGAGCGGTTCTGGCTCGCCCGGATGTTGGTGAGGCGCAGCACCTCGGCCCGGGTCCACAGGTGCATCACCCGGTCGCGGGTGGCGAGGTCGTGGGGGCCGGTGGCGGCGTAGACCTTCATCAGCTCGCCGATGAAGCCCGCGCCCCGGGGCGGGATCTGGCCGCCGATCGAGACCCGCTCGTTCATCAGCGTGGTGAGCGACACCCGCCAGCCCTCGCCGACGTCGCCGAGGCGCTCCGCGTCGGGGATGCGGACGTCGGTGAAGTAGACCTCGTTGAACTCCGCCTCGCCCGTGATCTGGAAGAGCGGCCGCACCTCGACGCCCGGGGCCTGCATGTCGACCACGAAGTAGGTCATGCCCTTGTGCTTGGGGGCGTCGGGGTCGGTGCGGGCGACCAGCATGCCGAAGCGGGAGACGTGGGCGAGGGTGGTCCACACCTTCTGCCCGTTGACGACCCACTCGTCACCGTCGCGCACCGCCCGGCTGGACAGCCCGGCGACGTCGGAGCCCGCGCCCGGCTCGGAGAAGAGCTGGCACCAGATCTCCTCGTTGGTGAACAGCGGGCGCAGGTAGCGCTCCTTCTGGGCGTCGCTGCCGTGGGTCACGATCGTGGGGGCGCCCATGCCGTGGCCGATGGGGTTGAGACCACCCGCCCGGGGAGCGCCGGCTCGGGCCAGCGTCTCGTTGATCAGCTTCTGCAGCTTGGGCGAGAGCCCGAGGCCGCCGTTCCCTTCAGGGAAGTGCACCCAGGCGAGGCCCAGGTCGAACTGCCGGCCGAGGAACTCGACCGGATCGGCGCCCTTCGGCGGCACGTCCGCCAGGAGCTTCTCGCACAGTTCGAGGACCCGTGCCTCGTCGTCGGAGCGGGCATCGGAACGCACGGACTCGGTGATCGCCATGCAGCGTACGGTACTTGACCGCTCGGTCAAGGCGCAGATCGCCCGGGCGCCCGACCCGCCGCGTCGTCGCCGTCGGCGCGCGCCAGCAGGCGGTCCCTGACCGAGCCTCCCGGCTCGCGGATGCGCCCGCCGGCCGACCGCCAACCGAGCCGCGACGAGTAGAGAAGGGGCGGCTCCCCCAGCCGGCCCTCGCGCACCTCGGTGACCCGCGCGAAGAAGAGGTCGTGGTCGTAGCGGCCGGTGACGTGGTCCTCCACCTCGCAGCGCAGCCAGGAGATGCAGTCGCGCACCAGCGGCAGCCCATCGACGTCGTCGAGGTAGTCGTCGGCGACGTACCGCATGCGATGGCCCGGATACGAGAAGTACTGGCCCTGCTCGATCTGGTCGCCGGCCAGGATCGACACCGAGAACCGGCCGCTCGCCACGATGAGCGGATGCGTGTCGTGCTTCGGCGACGACGACGCCATCAGGATCGGCTCGTCGAAGCTGACCTGGCACAGCCAGTGGCTCGTGTAGGCCCGCGCCACCCCGTCGTGGGCGGCGCCGATCACCTGCACGCCCTTCATCATCTGGCCGAGGCTGCGCTT
>DASUQS010000176.1:0-23932 GCA_036280455.1 Acidimicrobiales bacterium | reverse complement strand
GGCCAAGGCAGCCCGGCCCGACCTCGAGATCGTGGTGGCGGGCTGCCTCGCCCAGAAGGACCGCGACGCCGTGCAGGCTCGGGCCCCGCACGTCGACGTCGTGCTCGGCACCCACAACGTGGGCCGCACGGCCGAGCTCCTGGGGGAGCAGCGGACGGCCGGCCGCTCGATCGTCGAGATCCTGGAGGAGACGGCGGCCGACGACCACGCCTCGTTCCCGAGCGCCCTGCCGTCGCGGCGGGAGGTGCCCTACGCGGGGTGGGTCACGATCCAGATCGGGTGCGACAACTCCTGCGCCTTCTGCATCGTGCCCGCGGTGCGCGGGCGGGAGATCAGCCGCACCTTCGACGACATCGTCGGCGAGGTGCGGGCCCTGGCCGACGACGGCGTCACCGAGGTGACCCTGCTCGGCCAGAACGTGAACAGCTACGGGCGCGACCTCACGCTCGCCCAGCGCCAGGCGGGCGACGCCGTGCGGGTGCGCCCGCTGTTCGCCGACCTGCTGCGGGCGGTCGGCGCCGTCGACGGCATCCGGCGGGTGCGCTACACGAGCCCGCACCCGAAGGACCTGCGTCCCGAGACGATCGCGGCGATGGCCGAGGTGCCGGAGGTGTGCGAGCACCTGCACCTGCCGCTCCAGGCGGGCAGCGACCGGGTGCTCGCGGCCATGCACCGGGGCTACACGGCCGAGCGCTACCTGGAGCGCCTGGCCGCGGCGCGCGCGGCGATGCCCGACCTGGCGGTCACGACCGACATCATCGTCGGTTTCCCCGGCGAAACCGACGACGACTTCGAGCGCACGCTCGAGGTCGCGGCCGAGGCCGCCTACGACAGCGCCTACACCTTCATCTACAGCCCCCGCCCGGGCACCGAGGCGGCGGAGCGGGTCGACGACTTCGTGCCCCCCGAGGTGACCCGCGAGCGGTTCGAGCGGCTGCGCGTGGTCGTCGAGCGATCCGGTCTCGCGCGCCACCGCGCCCGCGTGGGCACGGTCGAACAGGCGATGGTCGAGGGCCCGTCCCGCAAGGACCCGACCGTCACGACCGGCCGCACCGAGCACAACAAGCTGGTGCACTTCCGGCCGACCGAGCCGCTGCGTCCCGGCACCTACGTCGACGTGCGGGTCACGGCCGCTGCGCCCCACCACCTCACGGGCGACCTGGTGGCGGTGACGGCCCCGGCCCGCCACCGCACCCGCATCCCGGTGGCCTCCGCGTGACGCGGGGCCGGGCGGGCGGCGTGCTCCGGGCCCCGCCCACACGGCGATCGGGTGGTCGACTCCCGAGTGGATCGCCCCCGCGCCGGCAGCCAGACCCGGCATGAGCCGGGATGGCCACGCATCTCGTGCGGCGGCTCGAACCCCGGTGTCGGCCCGCTCGATCGGCCCGGCCGACCTGGTCGTCGGGCGGGAGCCGTACGACGACCCGGACGTGCAGGTGCTGGTCGCCGCGATGATGGCGGACATCGACGAGCGCTACGCGGCCGACGGCCCGGGCGCCGGCGACGCCCCCGACGTGGCGACGCGCTGGGCGTTGCACGCCGAGCAGGTGACGCCGCCACGGGGAGCCTTCCTGGTGGCCCGGCTCTCGGGCGATCCGGTGGGCTGCGGCGGCGTCCGGCGGGTGCCGGGTGCGCCGGCGGACGTGGCCGAGATCAAGCGGATGTACACGGTGCCCGCCATCCGGGGTCGTGGGGTGAGCAGGGTTCTGCTCGCCGCCCTGGAGGCGGATGCCGCGGCGCTCGGCTTCCGGCGCCTGCAGCTCGAGACCGGCCTGCGCCAGCCCGAGGCCGTCCGGCTCTACGCGACGGCCGGCTACCACCGCATCCCGGATTACGGGCAGTACGCGGGCGACGAGCTGACGCTCTGCTTCGCCAAGGACCTGCTCGCCCGCTGAGGAGGGGGCCGTGGGCCGAAATCGCTCGTCGCCGACGCGGCTCCTCACTAGAGTGATCGTTCTAGAGCGACCGTTCTACCGCCCCATGGGAGGCCGACGATGCCCACGATCGAGCTGTCCGCAGGAACCATCGACTACCTCGACACCGGTGGCGACGGCCCGGTCGTCGTGCCCGTCCACGGCCTGATCCAGGACGGATCCGTATGGCGGGACGTGGTCGCCGACCTGCGCACCGACCATCGCTGCGTGGTCCCCACCCTCCCGCTCGGCGCCCACCGCACGCCCATGGCGCCCGAGGCCGACCTGTCGATCGACGGCCAGGCGCGGCTCCTGGCCGAGTTCCTGGACCGCCTCGACCTGCACGACGTCACCCTCCTCGCCAACGACTGGGGCGGGCCGCTCATCACCGCCACCGAACGGCCCGAGCTGATCGACCGACTCGTCCTCACGCCGTGCGAGGCGTTCGACAACCTGCCGCCCGGCCTTCCCGGCAAGTTCGCCGCGCTGGCCGGCCGGGTGCCCGGCGGGCTCTTCCTCGCCGCCCAGACCCTCCGCATCCGCCCACTGCGCGGGATGCCGACGGTCCTGGGCCGGATGCTCGCCGCCCCGATCCCGCACGACCTGGTCGACGGCTGGATCGTGCCCCTCCGCACGAACCGGGGGGTGCGGCGCGACCTGGCCCGCTACATCCGCACCACCGACGAGGGGAGCCTCGACGCCGTCACCGCCGACCTGGCACACCTCGACGTGCCGGTCCTGGTCGCCTGGACGACCGACGACCTCGTCATGCCCGCCGAGCACGGCCCCCGCCTCGCCGGCCTCGTTCCGGACGGGCGGTACGTCGAGATCGCGGACAGCCGCACGCTGGTGCCGCTCGACCAGCCTGCCGTCCTGGCGAGGCTGGTGCGCGAGTTCGTGCGGGACACGCCGGCGAGCCGCACCGTCTCGGGCTCCCGCGCCTCAGGCCGGTCGGTGCCGCGATGAGCCCGGCCGGCACCCGCGAGCGCATCCTCGACGCCACGGCCGAGCTCCTCCGCATCCGGGGGTACCCCGGCACGGGCATGAAGCAGGTCGTGGCGCAGGCGGGGGCGCCGCTCGGCTCCGTCTACCACTTCTTCCCCGGAGGCAAGGAGCAGCTCGCGGCCGAGACGCTCGAGCGCGCCGGCGCCTTCTACCACGACCTCGTGCTCGCGGTGTTCGACGGCGAGGACGACGCCGTCGCCGGCACCCGGGCGATCTTCGACGGGGCGGCAGAGGTGCTGCGTCAGTCCGGCTACGAGGACGCCTGCCCGATCGCCACCGTGGCACTGGAGGTGGCGAGCACGAGCGAGCCGCTCCGCCGGGCGGCCGATCGCGTCTTCGAGTCCTGGCTGCGCACGCTGACGTCCCGATTCGTCGACGCGGGGATGGGCCCTGCCGTGGCCCGGTCGACGGCGATCGCGGTGGTGGGTCTGCTCGAGGGCGCCTTCCTGCTCAGCCGGTCCGCGCGCACCACCGAGGCGGTCGAGGCCAGCGGCGCGGCCGCCGTCGCCCTCGTGGCGGCCGCTCTCGGCCGCTGATGACCGAACGCCCGGGTCACCGCATGGGCGGTGCCCCGGGCGGCCCCTCTCACAACCCGTCGAGCGGGCCGCGGGGCCCGGAGCGCACGTACCACTCCCAGCCGTACACGTCGGCGAAGTGGTGGGACGGCAGCTGCAGGGCGGAGGTCGATTCGGGGATCTGGCTGGCGTGGGCGGCCATCGCCGTGCGCTTGCGATCGAGGACGTCCCGCACGTCGAGCGCCAGGTCGATCTCGACCGACGGCAACCCGATGTGCGACCGGACCAGGCCGAGGTCGCCGGCCAGGATCGCCTCCTCGACCAGGTGCGTCTCCACGAAGTGCAGGTACTCGCGGTCGACGGTGGCGTCGTAGACGGTCGGGACGCCCACGGCAGCTGCGGCGCCGCGCCCGATCCGGTGGACCTGCACGTGGTCCGGGTGGCCGTAGATGCCGGACTCGTCGTAGACGACCACCGCCGCCGGCGCCTCCTCGTCCAGCAGGGTGGCGAGGCGGCGCGTGGCCTCGGCCGGGTCGGCCGCCCAGAACGACCCCGGCGCCGAGTTCGCCTCGTCGCCCGCCATCCCCGAGTCGTGGTAGCCGAGCCAGGCCACCCGGGCGATGCCCAGCGCTTCGGCCGCGGCGGAGGTCTCGGCGCGGCGGTGCGCCGCCAGGTGCGCGGACGGGAGAGCTGCGGCCGGGGCCTCGCCCAGCTCCCCGCCGGTGGCCACCACGAGGACGACCCGGTGGCCGCCGGCCGCGAGGCGCACCATCGTCCCGCCGGTGAAGATCGCCTCGTCGTCGGGATGGGCGTGGACGAACACGATCGTCTCGGCGGGCCGGCTCACCCGCCCGAGTCTTGCCGCACGACGGGCACGGCGGACAGGGCGGCCGCCCGGCCTTCGCGTGCCGGCACCACGAGGGTGCGACGGCGGCCGGTCAGGGCTTGGCGCGCGGCCGGGCGACCGTGATCTCGACGGTGGGGGAGCCGGGAGCGACCACCACCTCAGACGTGCAGGGCCACCGGGCGGCCGAGCGCGGACTCGAGGGAGTCGGCGGCGGCCACCACGAGCTGGTGGGAGAGGTCGGACAGGGCGCGGGCCGTGGCGAGCTCCTCGCCGACGACCGGCATGGCCGGGTCGGTGGGATGGCGGCGGGCGCGCCCCCAGCCGGCGAAGTCGCGTTCGCGCATCCGGCAGCGGGCGATCGCCTCGCAGTGGTCGGCGTCCTCGGCGAGGGACACCTCGACGCGCATCGTGGCCCGCTCCGCCATGGCGTTCTCGCCCTCCAGGCTCCCCTCGACGTGCAGGTCGGGTCCGGGCGCGAGGACGGTCTCGTGGTCGGTGCCCTCCCAGCGCACCCGCAGGCGGTCACCCCCGGCGCCGCGCAGGATCTCGAGCACCTCGCCGCTCCGCCGGGGCTGGCCGACCCGGGCGCCCTCGACGACGACGTGGTCACCGATGTGTGCCTCCATGGCCACCTCCTGATGGGTGGTGGTGGTGAGCCGCTGGAGCCGAGGGTAGGCCCCCGTGCCCACGGCCGAAAGGGCCAACACGTGCGTCCGCGGGTACCGTCCGTCGGCGATGTCGCCAGGCACGCCCGAGCCCCCGCCCAGGCCACGGCACGTCGCGCTCGTCGGCACGACGGCGGTGGGCAAATCGGCGCTCGCCCTCGCCGCAGCCCGCCAAGCGCGGGACATCGAGATCGTCTCGGTCGACTCGATGCAGGTCTACCGGGGCATGGACATCGGCACGGCGAAGCCGACGCCGGGCGAGCGGGCCGAGGTGCCCCACCACTTGATCGACGTGGCCGACCCCTGGGAGGACTTCACGCTGGCGTGGTTCGCCCGCGCCGCACGGGAGGCCGTCGCCGACATCGAGGCTCGGGGCCGCCGCGCGCTGCTGGTCGGCGGCACCGGGTTGTACCTGCGCGCCGTCATCGACGACCTGGACGTTCCCGGCCGCTACCCGGAGGCCCGGGAGGCGCTGGAGCAGGATCCCGACACGGTCGCGCTCCACGGACGCCTCGTGGATCTCGACCCGGTCGCCGCCGCACGCATGGAGCCGACCAACCGGCGCCGGATCGTGCGGGCGCTCGAGGTCACGGTGGGCAGCGGTCGCCCCTTCTCGTCGTTCGGCCCCGGCCTCGACGTCTACCCGGCCAGCCGCTTCCACCTCGTCGGCGTGGGCCTGCCCCACGAGGTCGTCATCGCCCGCATCGAGGCGCGCTACCGGCAGCAGATGGCCGACGGTTTCCTCGACGAGGTCCGCCGGCTCGTGGCGGACCCGCAGGGCCTGTCCCGCACCGCCCGCCAGGCTCTCGGCTACCGGGAGCTCATCGCCCACCTCGATGGCGAGACCTCCCTGGACGAGGCTCTCGAGCTCGCCATCCGGCGCACTCGCCGTTTCGCCCGCCGCCAACGGTCGTGGTTCGGGCGCGACCCGCGGATCCGCTGGCTGGAGGCCCCGGACGACCCCCGCACGCTGCTGCCGGCCCTGCTGGACGAGCTCGCCGCCGCAGACGCGGGCAATCCCGCGCCGGAGCCCGACGGCGGTCGGGCAGACTGTCGGTGACATGCGTCTGACCAAGCACCACGGGTTGGGCAACGACTTCCTCGTCGTGCTCGACACCGACGCCTCCCATCCGATCGACGCCGATCTGGCCCGCGCCCTGTGCGATCGCCACAGGGGCGTGGGGGCCGACGGCCTCCTGCGAGCCTCGCCCGCCGAGGCGGGATCGCCCGCGCTCGCCCGGATGGAGCTGCGCAACGCCGACGGCTCACCCGCGGAGATGAGCGGCAACGGCATCCGCTGCCTCGCCCAGGCCCTCGTGCTGGGCGGATGGCCGGGCGTCGACAGCTCTGCTCCCGCAGGTGCCGAGATCCCCATCGACACCGACGCCGGGCTGCGCACCGTCACCGTGCACGACCGCGTCGACGCCGTCACGCTCAGCCTGTCCGTTGCGATGGGTGCCGCACGCGTGGAGGGCGAGGCTCCCGAATGGACCGGCGGCGCGGTCGCCCGTGCGCTCGTCGTCGACATGGGCAACCCCCACCTCGTCCTCGACCGGTCCGGGGCCCCGGCGGACGCCGCCGCTGACATCGATCTCGTCGCCGTGGGCGAGTCGGTCAACGCCAAGGTGCCCGGCGGCGCCAACGTCCACCTGCTCACGATCGAGCCCGGCAGCGGCGGCATCGCCGTCCGCACCTACGAGCGCGGCGTCGGGCCCACCCAGGCGTGCGGCACCGGCGCCTGCGCCTCGGCGGCCGCGGCCCGCGCGTGGGGCCTCGCCGGCGCCGAGGTTCCCGTCGACATGCCCGGCGGCCGGGCCGAGGTCACGCTCGGGGCGGCCGATGGCGACCCGGTCGTGCTGCGGGGCCCCGCCACCTTCGTGGCCGAGATCGAGTTGGCGGTGTCCCCGTGGCACTGATCGAACGGGCGTTCCGCGAGAAGATCGTGCTCGTCGGCGTCACCATCCCGCCCGAGACCGTCGAGGAGACCGAGAACTCCGTCGACGAGCTCGCCCTGCTCGTCGACACGGCCGGCGCCGACGAGGTCGGCCGCATCTACCAGCGGCGGTCCGCCCCGGACCCGCCCACCTACGTGGGCAAGGGCAAGGCGGAGGAGCTCCGCGAGCTCGCCCTCGCCACCGACTGCGACACGGTGGTGTTCGACAACGAGCTCACGCCCGCCCAGCAGTTCAACCTCGAGAAGCTGCTCGGCCGCACCGCGATCGACCGCACCGCGGTGATCCTCGACATCTTCGCCCAGAACGCCCACAGCCAGGAGGGCAAGGCGCAGGTCGAGCTGGCCCAGCTGCGCTATCGCCTGCCGCGGCTGCGACGCCGGGCCGGTGCGCTGTCCCAGCAGGCGGGTGGCATGTCCGCGGCCGGCGGCGCCCGCATCGGCACCCGTGGCCCCGGCGAGACCCAGCTCGAGGTCGACCGGCGGCGGATCGTTCGCCGCATCCACAAGCTCGAGTCCGACCTCCGTGAGATCACCCAGCACCGGGCGACCCAGCGCAAGGCCCAGCGGCGGGGTCAGCTCGCCAAGGTCGTCATCGTCGGCTACACGAACGCCGGCAAGTCCACCCTGCTCAACCGGCTCACCGACGCCGGCGTGCTCGTCGAGGACCGCCTCTTCGCCACCCTCGACGCCACCACCCGACGCCTGTCGCTCCCCGGCGGCGAGGCCGTGCTGGTCACCGACACGGTCGGATTCATCCGCAAGCTGCCCCACCAGCTCGTGCAGGCGTTCAAGTCCACGCTCGACGTCGCCGTCGACGCGGACCTCCTCGTCCACGTCGTCGATGCCAGCGCCCCCGACGTCGCCGGCAACATGCGGGCGGTGCGCGAGGTGCTCGCCGAGATCGGCGCCGGCGACGTCCCCGAGCTGGTCGCCTTCAACAAGTCCGACCTGGCCCCGACCGAGGCCGAGCGCCTGCGGGAGGGCCGCGAGGGTTCGGTGGCGCTCAGCGCGGTCACCGGCGAGGGCGTCGACCTGCTGCTCGCCACGATCGGCGACCGGCTGCGATCGCTCACCACCGTCGTCGAGATGGTCATCCCGTTCGACCGGGGCGACCTGCTGGCCGCCGCCCACAGGGAGGGCGAGGTGCTCGTCGAGGAGGCCGGCGAGGGCGGCATGCACGTCCGCGGCCGGTTCGACGATGCCGCGGTCGGCCGGTTCGGCGAGTTCGTGGTCCAGCGGTGAGCGCGCCCCGCGGCTTCGTGCCGCCGCCCTACCCGTACGACCGGCTCGACGACCTGCGGCGCATCGCGGACAAGCTGCCCGGCGGCGCCGTCGACCTCTCGATCGGCACCCCCTACGACGCCCCGCCCGACATCGTGGTCCACGCCCTGGGCTCGTCGGGCGCGGAGCGCGGCTACCCGCCGTCGGTCGGCACGCCGGCGCTGCGGTCCGCCGCCGCCCGGTGGCTCGAGCGACGCTTCGGGGCGACGGTCGATCCCGGCCACGTCGCCGCGTGCGTGGGTACCAAGGAGCTGGTCGCCGGCGTACCCCAGTGGCTCCGGCTGCGCACCCCTGACCGCGACACCGTCCTGTACCCCGAGATCAGCTACCCGTCCTACGCCATGGGTGCCACGCTCGCCGGCTGCCGGGCGGTGCCCTACGCCACGCTCGCCGACATCGATCCGGACGACGCCGCCCGCGCCCTGTGCGTGTGGGTCAACTCGCCCGGCAACCCGAGGGGCCAGCTCGACGACCTCGGAGCCGCCGCCGACTGGGGCCGTGCGCGCGGCGTGCCGGTGCTGTCGGACGAGTGCTACATCGAGTTCACCTGGCAGGGGCCGGGTCGCACGATCCTCGCCCACGGGCACGACGGCGTGCTGGCGATGCACTCGCTGTCCAAGCGCTCCAACCTGGCCGGCGCGCGGGTCGGCTTCTACGCCGGCGACCCCGACCTCGTCCACTACCTGTCCGAAGTGCGCAAGCACGCCGGGCTCATGGTGCCCGGTCCCGTGCAGGCGGCGGCCGTCGCCGCGCTCGACGACGACGCGCACGTCGACGAGCAGCGGGAGCGCTACCGCCGGCGACTCGCCCTGATGGGGTCCGTCGTCGCGGCGCTCGACGTCGACTGCCCGCCGCCCGCAGGCGCGTTCTACCTGTGGGCGCCCGCACCGGACGGCGACGCGTGGGCGCTGGCCCGGCGGCTGGCGACCGAGGCGGGCGCCGTCGTGTCGCCCGGCGAGTTCTACGGCCCGGCCGGCGCCGGCCACGTGCGCATCGCGGTCGTCCAGCCCGACGACCGCATCGAGCTCGTGGCCCGGCGCCTGGGCGTGCGCTGATGCCGGCTGCTCTGCAACCCGCGCCGTCCGCCACCGCCGCGTGCGGCGTCGCTCTTCTCGCCAGGGGATCGGCCCTGGCTTCGTCGTCCTCCGTGCGAGCGCCGATCACGTCTCGACGACCTGCTCACGGATCGCTCGGCACGCCCCTAGGGGTCACGACAGGGGATCTCCCCGCTGTCGCCGGGCCGTCCCTCTAGGAGACTCGTCCCATGCAACCTGGTCCCTATCCGTCGGCTGCGACCGGCGCGCCCTCGACACCGGTCACCTCCCGCGACATCCGCCCGTCGACGATGTGGTTCGTCGTCGCCGGTGCACTCGCCATCGTCGGCATCGCCGCCGCCATCGCCATCATCGTGCGCGGCGCCGTCGGCTACGCCGACCGCATCAACGACTTCGATCGGGCCGACCTGCCCGCCGAGCTCGAGGTCGAGATCACAGAGACGGGCGGCTACTCGATCTACCACGAGTACTTCGGTGCGGGGAACGACTCGTACGGCTGGTCGCCGGCGCCCTCGGTCACCGTCACCGATCCCTCCGGCAACGACGTCGACCTCGACGAGTACAGCACCACCGTCACCTACACGTCGGGCGACCACGAGGGCGAGGGCCTGTACACGTTCGACGCCGACCAGACGGGCACCTATCTGGTCTCGGCCGAGGGCGATGTCGGTGACGGCATCGCGGTGGGTCGCGGCATCGGCTCGGGCCTCGTGACCTCGATCCTCGGCGGCATCGCTGTCGGCCTGCTCCTGATCATCGCCGGGATCGTGCTGGCCGTCGTCGTAGGAGTGAAGCGCAGCGGCAACCGCCGGGCGCTGATGCCGACCCCGCAGTTCGCCGGCTGGGGGCCGGCGCCCGGTGCCTACGGCGCCCCAGGTCCCTACGGCGCGCCGGGCGGTCCCGGTGGCTACGGCGCCCCGGGCGGCTACGGCGCGCCTGGCGCCCAGGGTGGTCCCGGTGGCTACCGCGTCCCGGGCGGCTACGGCGCCCCGGGCGGCTATGGCGCCCCGGGCGGCTATGGCGACCCTGGTGCCCCGGGCGGCGGCTACGGGGCGCCGGGCGCCTACGGGGCACCCGGTGCCTACGGCACCGAGCAGCCCGCGCCTCCTCCGCCGCCCGCACCGCCCGCCGCCGCACCTCCGCCTGTCGACGCGCCGCGTCCCGTCGACGCGCCGTCGCCGTCGGATGTACCGCCTTCGTCGGATGTACCGCCTTCGTCGGACGCACCGCCTCCGTCGGACGCACCGCCGCCCCGCGATTGACCCCGGGCGAGGTCGGCACCCGAGCGAGCCAGGAAAACATCGGGGGGCGAATCCCCCGGGGCCGTAGCGTCCCCTCGATGTCCGGTTCCGCCGACGCCACCTCGCCGCTGCACGCGCGCCTCCGTCGGGCCCTGCCGCCCGCGCTGAAGGCTCGCGACCGGGTGGCGATCGCCGCCCTCCGCTCCGCTCTCGCCGCCATCGACAACGCGCAGGCGGTGGCAGCGCCGCCGGCGCCGCGTACGGGTGGCCTGGTCGCCGGGGCGGTGCGGGGCCTCGGCGCCGGCGACGTGCCGCGCCGCGGGCTCTCGACCGACGAGGTCACCGCGATCGTCCGGGCCGAGGTCGCCGACCGGCGGGCCGCCGCGGCCGACTACGAACGGTCCGGCCGTGTCGATGCCGCAGGCCGCCTGGTCGCGGAGGCGGACGTGCTGGCGGTCCACCTCACCGACACCGGCGGCGCGTCGTAGCGGCCATCCCTCCGCCTCGCGCCCAGGTGACGCCGGCGCGTCGGTCGTCAGTCGTTGCTGTGCAGCGCGGCGTTGAGCTCGACCGACCCGACGGCTCGGGCCAGCACCTCGACCGCACCGCTGGTGCTGTTGCGGCGGAACAGCAGCCCGTCGGCTCCGCTCAGCTCGGCGGCCTTCGTCACGCGGCCGTCGGGCAGCGTCACCCGTGTACCGGCCGTGACGTAGAGGCCGGCCTCGACCACGCAGTCGTCACCGAGCGAGATGCCGATGCCCGCGTTGGCGCCGAGCAGGCAGCGCTTGCCCACCCGGATGATCTCCTTGCCGCCGCCCGACAGCGTGCCCATGATCGAGGCCCCACCGCCGACGTCGGAGCCCTCGTCGACGACGACGCCGGCGCTGATGCGGCCTTCGACCATCGAGGCGCCCAGCGTCCCGGCGTTGAAGTTCACGAAGCCCTCGTGCATCACGGTCGTCCCGTCCGCGAGGTGGGCGCCGAGCCGCACGCGATCGGCGTCGGCGACCCGCACGCCGGAGGGGATCACGTAGTCGGTCATGCGGGGGAACTTGTCGACGCCGAACACCTGCACCGGCGCGCCGGCGGCCCGGAGGGCGAGCCGGGTGCGCTCGAAGTCGTCGGGCGAGCAGGCGCCGTGGTTCGTCCACACCACGTTGCTGAGCACCCCGAAGAGCCCGTCGAGGTTGGCGCCATGCGGTGCGACGAGGCGGTGCGACAGCAGGTGCAGGCGCAGGTAGGCATCGTGGGCGTCGACCGGCGGGTCGTCGAGCCCCTCGACGAAGGTGGCGACGGCGACGCGCTCGACCCCGCGTCGCTCGTCGGTGCCGCACGCCTGCGTCACGTCGAGCCCGAGGCGCTCGGACGCGACCGTGGGGTCGAGCCGGGCCGTGCCCGTGGCCGACACACGGTCGGGCTCCGCGAGGGCGGCGATCTCGGCCGGCGTGGCCAGGGCGGGGGCGGGATACCAGGTGTCGAGCACCCGCCCGTCGGGTGTCGTCGTGGCCAGGCCGACGCCCCAGGCGCCGGCGGGGGAGGTGGTGTCGCTCACGGGGGGCACGGTATTCGGCCCGTGAACCCGGGGCGAGGCCGTTGGCGACATCGGCCGCGGAGATCGCTGCCATCGGATGCACGAGACACGACCTAGCCTCGCCGTGGTGACCGATCTACTGGCCAGCACCGCCGCCCTCGTGGCCATCCCCTCCGAGAGCCACGAGGAGGCGAGGCTGGCGACGCACGTGGAGGAACGGCTCCGCGCGCTCGGCCGGCTCGACGTCGAGCGGGTGGACGACAACGTCGTGGCCCGCACCCACCTCGGGCGACCGATGCGCCTGGTGCTCGCCGGCCATCTCGACACCGTGCCCGCCAACGACAACGCGAGCCCGCGCGTCGAGGGCGACGTGCTGTGGGGCCTGGGGTCGACCGACATGAAGGGCGGGCTGGCGGTCATGCTCGCCCTGGCCGAGGCGGTGCCCGACCCGGCGGTCGACGTGACATGGGTGTTCTACGCGGCGGAGGAGGTGGCGGCCGTGCACAACGGGCTGCGCCACCTGTTCGAGCACCGCCCGGACCTGCTCGTCGGCGACGCTGCGCTGCTGGGTGAGCCGACGGCCGCCGACCTGGAGGTGGGGTGCCAGGGCACGATGCGGCTGCGAGTGACGCTGGCGGGAGCCCGGGCGCACCCGGCACGACCGTGGATGGGCCGCAACGCGATCCACCGCGCCGGGCGCGTGCTCGCGGCCCTCGACGACTACGAGGCCCGCCGGCCGGTGCTCGACGGATGCGAGTTCCACGAGGCGTTGCAGGCGCTGTCCGTCGAAGGCGGGGTCGCCGGCAACGTCGTGCCCGACCGGGCGGTGATCACGATCAACCACCGGTTCGCTCCGGACCGCACACCCAGCGAGGCGCAGGCCCACGTCGAGGAGGTGCTGTCGCCCCACCTCGAGGACGGCGACGAGGTCGAGCTGGTGGACGTGGCTGATGCCGCGCCTCCCGCGTTGACGCATCCCCTACTGGCGACGCTCCGCGAGCGGAACGGACTGGCCGTGCGGGCGAAGCTCGGGTGGACCGACGTGAGCCGGTTCGCGGCCGCCGGCATCCCTGCCGCGAACTTCGGGCCGGGGGAGTCCTCCCTCGCGCACACGCGTGACGAGCACGTCGACCGTGCCTCGCTCGACGCCGTGTACGCCGCCCTCGTCGACCTGATCAGTCGGGGCGTCTGACGACGCAGCAGGTGAGCGCGGAGGCCGGCGCCGTGGACCAGCGGCGCCGGCCCTCACGATGGGTCAGAGCCGGCGCAGGACGGTGACGACCCGGCCGAAGACCTGGACGTCGCCGGCGTCGAACTCCATCGGCCCGAGCGTGGGGTTGGCGGGAACCAGCACGACCCGATCGCCCTGGGTCGTGAAGGTCTTGACCGTCGCCTCGTCGCCGGGGATGCCGGCCACGACGATGTCCCCCGCGTCGGCCGTCGACTGCGACCGGCACACGACGAAATCGCCGTCGAGGATGCCGGCGTCGATCATCGACTCGCCACGAACCCGCAGCATGAAGAGCTCGCCCTCACCCGTGAAGTCGACGGGCAGCGGCAGGAGCTCCTCGACGTTCTCCTGCGCCAGGACGTCGGTGCCTGCGGCGACGTCGCCGACGAGGGGCACGTGGCGCACCGGGCGGCGGTCGGCCACGGCGTCGGAGTTCGGGTCCCACCGGACCTCGATGGCACGGGGCTTCGTGGGATCGCGGCGCAGGTAGCCGCGGCGCTGCAGGGCGGCGAGGTGCGCGTGGACGGTGGAGGGCGAGGTGAGGCCCACGGCCTCGCCGATCTCCCGAACCGACGGCGGGTACCCGTTCTGGCGGGTGTGCTGCTCGATGATCTCGAGCACTTGGCGCTGGCGGGCGGTGAGGGCTTGCGGGGGCATCCGTGCTCCTTCGCGTGGTGGTCTGCCCGGATGTGGGCGGCAGGCCTGTCAGGTGTCATCGAGGCCCGGTCGAACCCCGGGCGATCACGCGGACGGCCCCGGCCGGGACGCTCGCGCCGTACGCCCAGCGGTGCCGAACGCACGTTCTGTCCGGAAGGTACCACCGGCGTGGGGGTGAGGCAAACACCCGTTCGAACGACCCCTTGACGGCGAACACGGGTTCGTGGTGTGGTTGCGCACGAACGGGCGTTCGTCACGGCGCCGCAAAGTGTCACACCCCAGCAGGAGACTTGGGCACATGGTCGCGATCCACATCCCTCGCCGCTCGCAAGGCAGCTGGGCCGGCGGTCCGGTCGATCCGGTGCGCACCGCGCCCACCCCTGTGCTCCGGTTGGTGCCGCCGTCGCTGCCCGACCGCGCCACGCGCATCCGCCGGCGTCGCCTGGCGGTCCTGGTGGCGGCCGTCCTGCTGGCGGCGGTCACGGCCCTCGCGGTCCAGGGGATCGCAGGGCTGGCCCGGGTCGACGGCACGGCCCGGCCCGAGGTCGTCGAGCTCCAGCCGGTGCCGGTCGCGGGTCAGCGCTACGTCGTGCAGCCGGGCGACACGCTGTGGTCGATCGCCGCGGAGATCGCGCCCGACGACGACCCTCGGGCCGTCGTCGACGCCCTGCGCGACGCCAATGGCGGGCCGGAGCTCGAGGTCGGCGACGAGCTCATCCTCGCACCGGGCTGATGCGCTCGAACTCGTAGGCCAACGCCTCCCGGGCCGTCCGCAGCTGGGTCTCGACCGTCTCCAGCGACGACAGGAAGGTGCGGGCCCACGCGAGCCGCCGCTCCAGGTCCTCGACGTCGGCGGTGTATGCCTCGCCCGCCCGCTTCCGGTAGTCGATCACCGCGCCCTCCGCGGCCGCGTCGGCGTCGGCGTGCGCGCGGGACAGGATCTCCTGCGCATGCTCCTGCGCATCGGCAGCGAGGCGCCGGCAGTACTCCTGGGTCTGGGCCACGTAGGCGTCGGCTTCCTGCTGGGCCTGCGACAGGATGTTCACCGCCTCGACGCTCGGGCGAGGTGTGGCATGCACCGCCACGGGCAGGTCGTCCGCCCGCGCCTCGCTCTGCTCGCGCTGCCACTGCACCAGGGTGTTCTTGTAGTGGGTCACCTTGGCGCGCAACGAGGCCTCGGAGGCATCCCGTGCCGCGATCTCGTCGGCGACACGCTGCTGGAACTGCACGACCTCCTCCTCGTTGAGGCCCCGCCGCCCCATCGGGCTGCGGGAGAACGTCATCGCCCGCACGCGATCGGGCGTGAGCCGTTGGTGCGGTCGCCTGGCGTCTTCGACCGAGGCGTCCGTCATGTGGCTGTCTCCTTGCTGCCGAATTCCTCGACGTGCAGGCGGTTGGCGGGGGTGCCCGTGTCGGTCAGGGCGTCCACGCTCGACCGCACCATCTCCGGCGAGCCGCAGACGTAGACGTCGTGATCGGTCCACGGTCCGAACTGCAGCGCCACGTCGACGACGGTGCCGGCCTGATGGCCCGGCCCTGCGGTGTCGTCGGACACGCAGGGCACGAACTGCAGGTTCGGCAGGTGCTCGTCGAGCGCGGACATCGCCGGCAGGTCGTAGAGCTCGCGCCGGTGGGGTGCGCCCCAGAAGAGAGTGACCCGCCGAGGGTCCCTGGTGACGGCGAGCTGGTGGACGAGCGCCTTCATGGGCGCCAACCCGGTGCCGCCCGCCAGCAGGACGATGTCACCCTGCGACCGGGGTGTGAGTGTGAGGTGGGTGCCGACCGGCGAACCGGCGCGGAGCACGTCGCCCGGCCGCACGGCCTGCACGAGTGCGGTGCTGACGGGGCCGCCGGGCACGAGCCTGACGTGCAGCTCGAAGCTGCCGTCGGGGCCGGGCAGGGTCGCCGGGGTGTAGTAGCGCCACAGCCGCGGCCGCATCGGCGCCTCGATCGCGAGGGACTGCCCGGCCTGGTAGGGGAGCGGTGCGTGCGGGGTGACGGTCAGCACCGCGACCCCGAGCGACCGGCGTTCGACATCCCTGACCGTGAGGTCCCACCACGGTGGCTTGGACGCGGCGCCGTCCGCGGCTCGGCCCATGATGTCGGCGACGGCGTCGTAGGCCGCCGCCCAGTCGCGAGCGAGCTCGGGCGTCCACTCGGGGCCGCTGAAGTGTTCGAGGGTGGCCAGCAGCGCGGCCCCCACGGCGGGGTAGTGGTGGCGCTCGACACCGAACCGGCGATGGTCCCGACCGAGCTGTTGCAGGGTCGGGACCACCGAGTCCAAGTCGTCCACCCGGCTGATGACCTGACCGAGGGCGGCGACGAGCTTGTCCCGCTGGTTGGCCATGCTGACCGGGAACATCTCGCGCACGCCTGGATCGGTCAGGAACAGCGTCGAGTAGAAGAACAGCGGGACCTGGTCGCCGTGCGCCGCCACTGCGCTCCAGTTGTGCTGGAGCCGTCGGGCGTCGATCACGCCTACGAGCCGGTGACGCCGCTCCCGACGACGTCGGGCTTCACGCTCGACACCACGGCACCGGCGGCGGCGATCGCCTCGTCGTCGGCGCCGAGGTCGACGAGCACGCTCACGAGGTGCGCGACGACCTTGTCGTAGTGGGTCTCGGTGATCCCGAGGCCGTGGTGGGCCTCCCCGAGCTCGCGGCCGGCGTAGTTGGCGGGCCCGCCGAGGACCTGGCTGAGCAGCAGCACCTGGTGGCGCTTCACCTTGGCCACGTCGCTGTCGGTGAAGAAGGGCGCCAGGTCCGGGTCGGCGAGCACCAGCGCGTAGAAGCGATCGACCGCTTCGCGGATGGTCGGCGCGCCGCCGAGGCGGTCGTAATGGCTCGCGGGCGTGTCGGCTCCCACGGTCTGATCCCCAGTCATCGCGGATGTCCCTCTCGTCGCAACTGTTCGTGTACTGACCCACCTACGTCCCGTGCTGACCGTACCGCGGCAGCGGGGGGCGCGCGTACCGCTGTCGCCCGGGGGCTGTGCGCAACCGCCGTGACGCGACCCCCACGGCAAGCGGTTGCCCTCCACCCGATAGCTTTCTCGGCGTGCGCTGCGCGGCCTGTGGTCATCACGACTCCAAGGTGGTGGATTCGCGCCAGTCCGACGACGGCGGGGCGATCCGCCGGCGCCGGCAGTGCCTCGCCTGCGGGCAGCGGTTCACGACGTTCGAGCGGCCGGAGTCCTCGGGCCTGGCGGTGATCAAGCGCTCGGGCGTGCGCGAGCCCTTCGACCGGGCCAAGGTCGTCGCCGGCATCCAGGCGGCGGTGAAGTCCCGTCCGGTCGGGGCCGGTGAGGCCGAGGCGCTCGCAGCCGCGGTCGAGGACGAGATGCGCCAGTTGCCGTCCGGGGAGGTCACGAGCGAGCGGGTCGGACGCGCGGTGCTGGAGGGCCTGCGCGAGCTGGACGTGATCGCTGCGGTGCGCTTCGCGTCGGTCTACAAGGGCTTCGACGACCTGTCCGACTTCGAGCGCGAGCTCACGCTGTTGACGAAGCGGACGGCCCCCAAGCGCCACTGACCGACCGGTCGCGCACGTAGCGGAGGAAGAGGAACCCCTCGTCGTCGATCAGCATGCGGTCGAGGGCGAGCCCCCGCGGGGCCGCGGGCCGCCGACCGTGGACGATCCGGGTCGCGGGCCCGCCGACCAGTGCCGGGGCGATCGTGAGGCACATCTCGTCGAGGATGTCGTGGGCGATCAGGCCTGCGTTGGTGCGGGGCCCGCCCTCGCACAGGATGACGCGTGCGCCGAGCGAGCCGAGGAGGTCGACGGCGGTCGGCCAGTCGACCTGGTCCTCGCCGGCGACGTGCACGTCGGCGACCGCTTCTAGCGCCTGGCGCCGGGCCGGGTCGGCCCGCGCGGCGGTGAGAACGATCGGACGGGCGTCGTCGGACGCCTCGCGGAAGAGCCGGCTGCCGGGCTCGATCCCGAGCGACGCGCTCACCACGGCGATGCGGGGCCGGGGCTGCTGGCCGCGTGCGGTGCGCTGGGCGACGATCTCGGACCGGGGGCGACTGGGGCCGTAGTCCTCGGCGACGACCGTGCCCGACCCGGCCATGATGACGTCGGCGATGCCGCGGAGAGCGGAGAACACGGCGCGGTCGCCCGCGCCGCCGAGGTCGCCGGTCAGCCCGTGCGCGTCGGCTGCGGCGCCGTCGACGGTGGCGATCATGTTGACGGCGACCCAGGGACGGCCGCCGGGGCCGTCGCGTGCGTCGGCTGCATGGAGGGCCACCGGGTCGATGTCGCGCCGCCGTGTGGGCCAGATCATGTCCATGGCGATGGCACCGTAGCTGTGGATGCCCGCGGAGTAATCCACCTTGAATTCACAGGTTCCTCCTCTAGTCGTCCACAGCCCTTCCCCCGTAGGTTGCCGGGAGTGCACTGTGCTCCGGCGCGGACGAGCGGAATGGTGGTTGTCGCTTCCGTGTCTGTGGTGGGCTGAGCGACTCCTGAGATGCATCGCCTCGTCCTCGGGCGAGGGGATGCAACTCGACCTGCGAGTCCGCGCCGGGCCGGTCGCACGAGAGCTGGGTCGGGCCGACGGGGGGCGTTGCGACGCTCGCGCCGTGGCCGCGTCCGCCGCGTCTCGTGCGACCTCGCGATCGCTCCGGGGGCCTGCGCCGCCTGGTCAGCAGGAAGCTTCCCGGGCATCGGGTTGTTGTACCTACACCGGCTCGAAACAGCCCGCTCCGGGCCCTCCGAAAACCTTGACGATGTAGTTACACGGCTGTAGTTTCACCCACATCTTGTGGCTCGACGGCCTCACCACCACAACACCTGGTGGCCCGGCCCAGGTCGCAATCTCCCCAGCACATCTCTCCAAAACGACCTGGAGGAACCCCATGGCTCTCGCTCCCGAGCAGGCGGGCATCGGCATCCGGCGCCACTTCACGACCGACGGCGTCCACCCCTACGACGAGGTCGAGTGGGACCGTCGCGACGCCCGCATCACCAACTTCCGTGACGGGTCGGTGGCCTTCGAGCAGCTCGGGGTCGAGTTCCCCACGACGTGGTCGGTCAACGCCACGAACATCGTCTCGCAGAAGTACTTCCGCGGCACGCTCGGCACCCCCGAGCGCGAGTGGTCGCTCCGCCAGGTCATCGACCGCGTGGCCGACACCATCACCCGGTGGGGGGTCGAGGGCGGCTACTTCGTCGACCAGGTCGAGGCCGACACCTACACCGCCGAGCTGAAGCACCTGCTCGTCACGCAGAAGGCCGCCTTCAACAGCCCGGTGTGGTTCAACATCGGCGTCAAGGGCGTGCCCCAGCAGGCCAGCGCCTGCTTCATCCTCTCTGTCGACGACGCCATGGACTCGATCCTCAACTGGTATCGGGAAGAGGGCATCATCTTCAAGGGCGGCTCGGGCGCCGGGGTCAACCTGTCCCGCATCCGCAGCTCGGTCGAGCTGCTCAAGGGCGGCGGCACCGCCTCGGGTCCCGTCAGCTTCATGCGGGGCGCCGACGCGTCGGCCGGCACGATCAAGTCGGGCGGCAAGACCCGGCGCGCCGCCAAGATGGTCATCCTCGACGTCGGCCACCCCGACATCGAGGAGTTCATCTGGTGCAAGGCGCTCGAGGAGCGCAAGGCCCGGGTGCTCGAGCAGGCCGGCTTCGACATGGACCTCGACGGCCGCGACAGCCACTCGACGCAGTACCAGAACGCCAACAACTCGGTGCGCGTCACCGACGAGTTCATGCAGGCGGTCGTCGACGACGGCGACTGGACCCTGCGCGAGGTCACCACCGGCAAGGCCGTCCGCACCGTGCGGGCCCGCGAGATGTTCCGCCAGCTGTGCTCCGCCGCGTGGGAGTGCGCCGACCCCGGCATGCAGTTCGACACGACGATCAACCACTGGCACACCGCGGCCAACACGGGGCGCATCAACGGGTCCAACCCGTGCTCCGAGTACATGCACCTCGACGACTCGGCCTGCAACCTGGCCAGCCTCAACCTGCTCAAGTTCCTGAACGACGACGAGAGCTTCGACGTCGAGGGCTTCCGGCACGCGGTCGAGGTCATCTTCACCGGCCAGGAGATCCTGGTCGGTCGGGCCGACTACCCGACCGAGGGCATCGCCGACACGTCCCGCCGGTTCCGCCAGCTCGGCATCGGCTACGCCAACGTCGGGGCCCTGCTCATGGCGCTCGGCCTGCCCTACGACAGCGACGCCGGCCGTGCCTACGCCGCCGCCATCACGTCGTTGATGACCGGCCACGCCTACGAGGTCTCGGCCCGCACCGCTTCCCGCATGGGGCCGTTCGCCGGCTTCGCCGAGAACCGCGAGCACATGCTCCGCGTGCTCGGCCAGCACCAGGAGGCCGCGGCGAGCATCGACGAGGAGCTCGTCCCGCCCGAGCTGCTGTCCGCCGCCCAGGAGAGCTGGGACATGGCCTGCGAGTTGGGCGAGCGCTACGGGGTGCGCAACAGCCAGGCGTCGGTGCTCGCCCCGACCGGCACCATCGGCCTGATGATGGACTGCGACACCACGGGCATCGAGCCCGACCTGGCGCTGGTCAAGACCAAGAAGCTCGTCGGCGGCGGCACCATGTCGATCGTCAACCAGACCGTGCCCCGCGCGCTCGAGCAGCTCGGCTACGGCCCCGGCGAGATCGACGACATCGTCGCCTACATCGACGAGCACAAGTCGATCGTCGGTGCGCCCCAGCTCCTGCCCGAGCACCTGCCGGTGTTCGCCTGCTCGATGGGTGACAACGTCATCCACCACACGGGCCACGTGCGGATGATGGCGGCGGTCCAGCCGTTCATCTCCGGTGCCATCTCGAAGACCGTCAACATGCCGGAGGAGGCGACGGTCGAAGAGGTCGAGCAGCTCCACATCGACGCCTGGAAGATGGGCGTCAAGGCCATCGCCATCTACCGCGACAACTGCAAGGTCGGCCAGCCGCTGTCGACGACCAAGAAGGCTGTGGCCGCGACTCCGGACGCCGAGGTGGCCGGCGGCGCGGCCGGTGCCGTCGAGCAGGCCACGGCGCAGGTGATCGAGAAGATCATCAAGGTGCCGGTCCGTGAGAAGCTGCCCCGCAACCGGGCGTCGAAGACGTTCGAGTTCCGGGTGGCGGACTGCAAGGGCTTCGTGACGATCGGCGAGTACGACGACGGTCGCCCGGGCGAGCTGTTCCTGCGGGTGTCGAAGCAGGGCTCGACCCTCGCCGGCATCATGGACGCCTTCTCGATCTCGGTCAGCTACGGCCTGCAGTACGGGGTGCCGCTGCGCCACTTCGTCGAGGCGTTCACCAACACGCGCTTCGAGCCGGCGGGCATCACCGACGACCCCGACCTGCGCATCGCCACGTCGATCCTCGACTACATCTTCCGCCGGCTGGCGGTGAACTACCTCAGCTACGAGGAGCGGGCCGAGCTCGGCATCCTCACCACCGGCGAGCGCACGCAGCCGACGCTGCCCGGTGTCGAGGAGACGGTGGTCCAGACCCGTCAGGGCCCGGACGTGCCGGCCGACCCGCCGTCGTTCGACTCCTCGTCGCCCACGCTGTTCGACACGACCGGCGCTCCCAAGGAGCCGTCGCTGCTCGAGCGTGCGGGTGTCACCGACGCCGAGAAGGCGCAGCCCGCACGGCAGTCGCCCGCCATCAAGCAGCCGACCACCAGCGTCGACGCCCCGTACTGCATGCAGTGCGGCGTGCAGATGCAGCGGGCCGGCTCGTGCCACGCCTGCCCGTCCTGCGGCAGCACCAGCGGCTGCAGCTGAAGGGCGAGCGGTCGGGCGGGGTTCGCCCCGACGTCTTCGCAGGGGTCCGGTCGCATGACGGCAGGAACCCTGCGAAGACCCGCGTCTGCCGCAGGTAGGGTCACGCGGTGCCCCGCACGGACTCCGCGTCACGGGTGATCGCAGCGCCGCCGGCGAGGGTCTATGCCGCGTTCGTCGATCCCGACGCGCTCGTCGCCTGGCTCCCGCCCGGCGGCATGAGCGGCCGGTTCGAGCGCTTCGACGCCCGCCCGGGCGGCTCGTACCGGATGGTGCTGACCTACACCGATGCGTCCGGTGCGCCGGGCAAGGCCACCGCTGACTCCGACATCGTCGAGGCGCGCTTCGTGGACGTCGTGCCCGACGAGCGCGTCGTGCAGGCGGTCGACTTCGTGTCCGACGACCCCGCCTTCGCCGGAACGATGACGATGACGTGGGAGGTCACCGCGGTCGACGACGGGTCGCGCGTCGAGTTCCGCGCCGACGACGTGCCCGACGGCATCTCCGCCGAGGACCACGCCGCCGGGCTCACCTCGTCCCTGGCGAACCTCGCCGCCTACGTCGAGCGATAGGTCGGTCGCCCGCGACCGCCAGGATGGGAACGTGACGATGCCGATCGTGGAGAGGCCGTTCCGCTTCAGCTTGCAGGAGGCGCGGGCGGACTCCCGACGCCAGTGGGTCGACCTGGTCAAGCGTGTCGACGACGCGGGCTTCGACATGCTGGTCACCGCCGATCACCTGCACGGGTGCCTGGCGCCGCTGATCCCGCTGGCGACCGCAGCCGAGGTCAGCGACCGGCTGCGGCTGGGTGTCATGGTGCTGAACAACGACTTTCTGCACCCGGCGCTGCTCGCCCGCGAGCTCGCCACGCTCGACCTGCTCAGCGACGGTCGGGCGGAGCTGGGCATCGGCGCCGGGCACGCGAAGCCCGAGTACGACGCCGCCGGACTGCCCTTCGACGGGGCGTCGACACGGGTCGATCGGCTGGAGGAAGCCGTCCAGCTGCTGGGTCGACTTCTCGCCGGCGAGTCCGTCACCCACTCTGGAACGCACTACGACCTCGCCGAGGCACGGTGCGCGCCGCTGCCGGTCCAGCGGCCATTGCCGATGCTGGTGGGCGGGACCGGCCGGCGCGTGCATCGGATCGCGGCGCGCCATGCGGACGCCGTCGGCTTCACCGGGCTGCACATCCACGCCGATGGCCTCGGTGCGGAACCCGCCCGGTTCGGCACGCGGTTCGTCGACGAGGACGTCGAGGCACTGCGCACCGCCGCCGGCGCGCGTCTCCCCGATCTCGAGCTCCAGGTGCTCGTGCAGATGGTCGTCGTCACGGACGACCCTGTGGGCGCGGCCGAGGAGATCCGGCGACAGCACTTCCCCTCGCTCGACGTGGACCACGTGCTCGACACCCCGTACCTCATGGTCGGGACCGCCGACGGCCTCGTCGAGAAGCTGCTCCGGCAGCGGGCCCGGTGGGGGTTCAGCCACTACACGGTCCGCAAGGAGGCACTCGGGCACCTCGACCCGGTGATCGCCGACCTGGCCGGGCGCTAAGGGCCCTGGCCCGGGAGACTGCCGGTCTGGCTCGTCGCCGGTGTCCCCGCCACACCGCGTCCGGCGCTGCCGCCGCGCCGTCCCCGTCGCCCCGGGCTGCGAACCGCAGCCGGGATGATCGGTAGGCTCGATCTCTGGGTGCCGCTCGGGCCCTCCCGCCATCGTGGAGGAGCTCGCAGTTGTTCACACGCGTCGTCGTCAAGGCAAGCGGTCAGGCGTTCGCGGGCACATCGGGGTCGGGCATCGAGCCGACAGCGGTCGCCCGGATCGCGGATGAGGTGATCGAGGCGGCGGAGGTGGCGCAGATCGCCGTCGTGGTCGGCGGTGGCAACCTGCTGCGCGGCAGTTCGTCCGAGGCGTGGCAGATCGACCGGGTCGACGCCGACAACGTGGGGATGCTGGGCACCGCCATCAACGCGCTCCTGCTGCGTGCGGCGATCACGTCCCGCTGTGAGCGGGATGTGCGCGTGATGAGCGCGCTCCCGATGCCGTCGGTGGCGGAGCCCTACATCCGACTGAGGGCCGTTCGCCATCTGGAGAAGGGCCGGATCGTCGTCATGGCGTGCGGCATCGGGCAGCCGTTCGTGACGACCGACTACCCGAGCGTGCAGCGTGCCATCGAGCTCGGTGCCGATGCGCTCCTCGCGGCGAAGAACGGGGTCGACGGGGTCTACGGCGCGGATCCGCGGTCGGACCCGGATGCCGTGCGGTTCGACCGCCTGACGTTCGACGAGGTGATCAAGCA
>DASUQS010000175.1:0-19310 GCA_036280455.1 Acidimicrobiales bacterium | reverse complement strand
ACATCGAGGGTCTGGTCGCGGTGCTCGACCCCGCGGTGGTGCTGCGCGCCGACGCCGGCGCGTCGCCGTTCTCGTCCGTGGTGCGTGGGGCCGAGGCAGTGGCGGGCCGGGCGACGATGTTCGCCTCCGACAACCGTCAGGTCATCGCCGCGCAGGTCAACGGCACACCGGGTGTCGTGATCCGCAGCGGCGACCGTGTCGTGTCCGTGATGGAGTTCACCGTCACCGTCGGCCGCATCGCCGCCATCCACGCACTCGCCGACCCCGACCGACTCGCGCACCTCCCCAACTTGACCGACTGACACAACGACGGGCGCTGGTCGGGTGTCGCTGCGGATCGATGGGGCTCCTGGAAATGGAAGACTCCGACCCGTGTGGCAGACCCGCTTGCTCATCGCCCTGACCTTGGTCACCAGGTTCGCGATGCCCCTGTGGACCGGTGCGGGCACGTGGAGGTACTTCGAGGACGGACGCTGGGGATGGAGCGCACTCGGGGCCGTGGCCACCGCACTCCTCGCCGCAGCGGCATGGCGAACTGCTGGCCTGTGGCGGGAACTTCGCAAGACAGCACGCCCGCCAGCCGAACAGCTGGCAACCCTCTTTCGGCTCAGACACGCCGTACGCACAACCGATGTGGCGTAACAACGAGCTGAGCGGACGCGCGATGCACGGCTGATCGCTGCCGGGCCATCGTCCGGGGACACCGCACCGACATCGCCGCTTGACACGCTCTGCCCGTGGGATGTCTAGGGAGAAGGCTTGGTCGACGGCAGACTCGCCCGCATCTCTAGGCCACGATGGTGAGATGCCAGATGGCGAGATCGAGAGCTGCCCGTGGTGTGGGAGTCCCGCCGACTCGGGGTCGCTGAAGAATGACGGGTACACCCCGGTCTGGATTCCTGGCCCGGGCGGGCGAGGCAGGCGGGAGAAGCTGATCGTGCAACGTGGCTGGAGACGGCTGGTCACGCCTCGGGTTCCCGCCGCGCGATGCCCTACTTGTCGACGAGTCTGGATCGCGTATCACGAGGCGTACTAGAGCTCCAGAGGGCGCTCCGCGCGCCGGCGCTGGTAGCCGATGGCGATCCTTCCAGAGGCTGCGATCCATCCCGCGGTCTTCCTGTGAGCACCCCAAGCGTGAACCCCCGAGCAGACGCAGGAGATCGAACGCCGGGTCCGCGAAGCTGTCGAAGCCCTCGAGACCTTTCCTCCGCGGGCGACCGACTGCAGCTGGTCGCCAGCACGACCACACTGAAGACGGCCAACATGCTCGTCAACGGAGGCCACGAACTGAGGACCGTCAGGCCGATGAGCGACTATCCAGACGCGGTCAGCTGGTCCGCCGATGACATCACTGCCTGGAACGACAAGCCGACCTGGAGGCAGCCGTGTTCGCCAACGATGCCGCGTCCGATGTCCTCCACCACTGGTGGCGTATCCGCCCGCCGTACCGTCAGGTCTGGTCCCCGGCGGCGGCACTCCTGGAACGTGCAAACCGAATGGGGGCGCGTGAAACCTCGTGACCGCCACAGCGTCCGCGCCCCGGCGCGGCGTCGGCGGCCAGGCGATCCTCGCGTCGGCGGGTCTTGAAAGCGGAGGGTGAGCGGTGGGCATGGGTATCGGACAAATCGTCGTAGGCATCTTCTGTCTCGCGGTGGCTCAGCACGGGCTTGAGCAGCAACAGGTGGACGCCTACGTGCGATCAAAGCAGGCATACGACGATGCGCTCGGGCGCCACGCTCGTTCAGCCGACGAGATCGAGAGGTCGTATCGACGCTCCCGATGGGTGATGACCGCCATGGGCATCGCTTCGGTGGTCGTCGGAGTCGGGATCTGCGGCGCGGCGATACTGTCGGCGTAGGTGCGCCGGGTTCATGGCTGACCGGCGTCGTGACCTTGCCCATGTCAGACGCCGCTTCGCCACAGGCTGTGTTGCCTCACGCGATGGGCTGTAGCGAACTTGAGGTTCGCTACGTGCCCGCGGGAAGCAACGTGTCTGCGACTTGTGAAGAAGCTGGCGACTGCGGGGGAACTGTCATGGTCGCGCAGGTGTGTGCGGAGTTCGTGCACGGCTTCGACGGATCGTGAGGATCCCCCGGTCGTGCGAGCCATGCCAGGGCGGGCGCTCATCGGCGCTCGTGCCCTGGGCACACGGAGTGGAGACGATGGGACTCGAACCCACGACCCCCTGCTTGCAAAGCAGGTGCTCTAGCCAACTGAGCTACGTCCCCTGGTCGGGCGACCAGCGTACCGGGCCCGCCGAACACGCCGCGAAAACCCGCCTGAACCCACCGTGGCCACCACCGTTCGTGGGCGCACGAACCGGCTCCGTCGCAGGTGTCACGGACGACCACTCGACCGCCTAGGTTGACCACGCGATGAAGGGATGGCTCGTCGGACTGGCATTGCTCGTCGTGGTCGTGGCGTCGGGCGCAGGCCTGTGGATCACGTGGGAATCCACGCAGTCCACCACCCCGGAGCAGTACGCCTCCGCTGCGAACCGCAGCCTCGTCACCGCCACGACATCGAGCGTCGGGCCGGCCACCACCACCACGACGATCCCCGCACCGCCCGCGTGCGAGGTCGGCGACGAGCTGATCACGACCGACCCCACGACGGAGTGGGCGACGACGGTCATCGACACGGGCCGCCGCCTGCCGGAGGACTACCGCCCTCCGGACCTGGTCGACGCCACCGAGGCCGGATTCGAATCCCGCGACCAGGTGCGGACCATCGTCATCGAGGACCTCACCGCGCTGCGCACCGCGGCGGAGGCCAACGGCACGCCGATCGTCGTCATCTCCGGCTACCGCAGCTTCTCCTACCAGGCCAACCTGTTCTTCCAACGTGCCTCCCAGATCGGTGCGGAGGCGGCGGCGCTGCACACCGCTCACCCCGGCCACAGCGAGCACCAACTCGGCACCGCGATCGACGTGCTCGACCCGGGGGTCGGCGAGCTGACGACGGCCTTCGGCGACACCCCCGCGGGCCGGTGGATCGCCGACCACGCCCACGAGTACGGGTTCGTGGTCAGCTATCCCGAGGGCGCACGCGACAGCACCTGCTACGAGTACGAGCCTTGGCACCTGCGCTACGTGGGTCGTGACGTCGCGGCCGAGATCCACGAGTCGGGCGTCACGGCGCGCGCGTGGATGCTGGCGCCGCGCGCGCCCACCGGCGGCGTACCCGGTTAGCGTCGCGGGGTGCTCCGTCGCTTCCCCCGCTGGCTCGCCGTCCTGGTCACCCTCCTACTCGTCGCCGCGTGCGCGTCCGAGGCGGACCAGTCGGCCTTCGGCGACGGCGACACGGGTGCCTCTGCCCCCGAGCAGAGCGACGGCGACGAGGGCGGTACCGACAGCGGCCGGTCTGGCGACGACCAGCTCGACTGGTCGTCGTGCGGCGGCGATGCGGAGTGCGCCGAGCTCGACGTCCCCGTCGACTACGACGAGCCCGACGGCGAGACGCTCGCCGTCAGCGTGCTGCGGGTGCCGGCGAGCGGCGACCGCATCGGCGCGCTGTTCGTGAACCCGGGCGGGCCGGGAGGAACCGCCACCGACTTCGCCATCAGCATGTCGTTCGCCCTCCCGGACGAGGTCACGGAGCGGTTCGACATCGTGGGCGTCGATCCACGGGGCCTGGGCGCCAGTGCCATCGACTGCGGCGGCGACATGGAGGAGCTGTACGGCGTCGACTACTCGATCGACTCGCCGTCCGACACCGACGAGCTGCTCGAAGTCAGCCAGGACTACGTCGACGGCTGCGAGGCGGACGCCGGCGACCTGCTCGCCCACCTCGGCACCAAGGACGTCGCCCGCGACATCGACGCGGTGCGCGCCGCCATGGGCGACGACCAGCTCAACTACCTGGGCTACAGCTACGGCACGGCGATCGGCCAGCAGCTCGCAGACCTGTTCCCCGACCGGGTGCGGGCGATGATCATCGACGGCGTCCTCGAGATCGGGCCCACGGGCATCGAGACCGCGTCGGAGCAGGCGCTCGGGTTCGAGACGGCCCTGCAGCGCTACGCCGACGACTGCGACGGCGACTCGTCCTGCCCGATCGGCCCCGACGCCATCGGCGCCATCGAGGAGCTGCAGGCGCTGGTCGAGGAGGCACCCATCCCGGCCGAGCCCCGCGACCTGGGCCCGGGCGAGCTGTCCACCGGTCTGGCGATGCCGCTCTACAGCGAGATGCTCTGGCCGGATCTGTCCGACGCGGTGGCCGACGCCCTCGACGGTGACGGCACCGGCATGGTGGCGCTGGCCGACCAGTACATCGGCGTCGCCGACTTCGACGTCTACTTCGCGGTCAACTGCCTCGACTTCGAGTGGCCGGAGGATCCGGCTGAGTTCCTCGATGCCGCCGCCACGTCGGCCGAGGAGTCGCCCCACTTCGGCGAGCCGATCGTCAACGACTACATCCGCTGCGCGCTGTGGCCGGTCGAGGAGGAGCCGATGACCGAGATCACCGCCCCGGACGCGCCGCCGATCCTGGTCGTGTCCACCACCGGCGACCCGGCCACGCCGTACGAGGCGGGTGTCCGCACGGCCGAGCGGATGGAGTCCGGCGTGCTGCTCACCTACGACGGCGACGGGCACACGGTCGTGGCCAACGGCGTCGGCTGCGTCGACGACATCGCCGTGGCCTACCTGGTCGACCTCGAGGTCCCCGAGGACGGCACCACCTGCTCGGACTGACGACCTGCACGGGCTGAGGCCTCACGCAACGTCGGCAGCGCGATAGCCTCCGTGGCGGCTGGCAGGGGTCGGCCGAGCTTGGGCGATCGGGGGACTCGTGTACTTGCCACGACGCAGGTCTGGCGCGGTCGTCGCCGCGCTCGCCACGGCGATGTCAGGTCTGATGGGCGCGACCGCCGCGCCGGCATCGGCACAGACGCCGCCGACCGTCACGGTGACGCCCGACCAGGTCGTCGACGGCCAGACGGTGACGATCACGACGTCGGGCTTCGGGTCGGGCCTCCACGCGTTCGTCGAGTGTCCTGCGTCCTTCGCCGACGAGACCACCAACACCACGATCGTCGACCGGTGCGCGCTGCTGTCGTCGATCACCGACGGCCCGGTTCCCACCAGCATCGACGTGACGGTGCGCGAGGTGTTCACACCCGCCTTCGGCGGCAACGCCGTCCACTGCGAGTCCGAGCTTGGTGGTTGCATCGTCGGAACGGCGGTGCTCACGGCGACGGGGTCCGACCAGCGGGCCTGGGCGTCGATCAGCTTCCTGACCGTTGACATGGCCGCCGTTCCGTCCCGGGGCCTCGCGGACGGGGCGACCACGACCGTGTCGGGGTCCGAGCTTCCCGACGGCACCTGGACCCTCGCCGAGTGCGCGGCCACGTACCTGAGCGGGCGCGACCCGGCGCAGCGCGACGCGCTGTGCAGTCCAGCGACGGCCGTGACCGTCGTGGACGGCGCCTTCGCAGTGGACCTGACCGTCAGCGACCCGCTGATCGCGGTCGACGGCAGCTCGATCCCGTGCGGGTACGCGGGCTGCGTGCTCGACCTCTCGTCCACGGACAGCTCCGTGCACGGCACGTCCCCCATCTCGTTCGGACCACCGTCGATCACGACGGAGCCCGCCGCCCCGTTCGGGAGCGCCGACGTCGTCGACGTGACGCTCGCGGGCCTGCCCGGTGACACGGCCATCGTCCTGCAGTGCGGTGCGCCGATCGCCGCCGACCGCTGTGGCGACGGCACGTCGGTCGCGCTCGACCCATGGGGCGGCGGGACGGCGCAGGACCTGCGCCCTCGCCCTCTGCTCACCACCCCCGCCGGGGAGGTCGACTGCCGTGCGGAGGCCTGCACGATCGCCGCGTTCGTCGATGGCACGGTCGCGGCCTCGACGCCGATGACCTTCCGGCTGCCGGTGGTGGTGACGCTGACACCGGACACCGGACTGCTGGACGGCCAGTCGATGGCGGTGGACGTGAGCAATCTCGAGCCCGGGCGTCGCTACACCCTGTACCGCTGCGGCTCGGGGGGATGCAACGAGCTGGTCTCCGCCACCGCCTCGACCGACGGTGCGGTCACCGCGTCGGTGACCGCGACCCAGCGCCTGGGCGAGCGAACCGTCTGCAGGGACACCTGCGAGATCGCCATCTACGACGTCGGAACCAGGCTCGGTGGGGCGAACTACGCGATGTCGCAGGGAACCGTGTCCGCCGATCCGTCCGGCGACCTCACCGACGGCCAGACCGTCCAGGTGTCCGGGCACTCGGTGCAGCCCACGTACGCCGGTCCGAACCTCGGCCCGTTCCCCACCGGCGGGTGGGCGTTCGTCCAGTGCGACGCGTCGCTCGTCGACGCACCCAGCCTGTACAACGCGTTCGACGACTGCTCGGTCGACGCCCAGGCGGTCACCGTCGACTCGGCAGGTTTCGACGGGTCTCGCGAGGCTGCGGCCACGATCGACACCTTCTTCGGACGCACCGTCGACTGCGCGGCGTCAGCAGGCGCCTGCATCGTTGGCCTCTACCGATTCGAGGCCGACGGGTCGTCGACGCTCGTGGTGACGCCGCTCACGTTCGCGACGCCGTGACCCGGGCCCCGGCGGCGACTCGTATCACCGGGCCGACGAACGTCAGCCCGCGGTGCCCTCGGCCACCAGGCGGTCGAGGGTGAGCTCCGGGTTGTCGCCCTCGACCCTGGCCAGCCAGTAGGGGCTCTCGAACAGCGCGTACAGCGTGCCGCTGGCGCGGGCGAGCACCCGGACGCCTGGCATTCCCCGGAGGGCGGGCGCCGACGCCTCGTCGGTGCGTCGGGCGATCGTGTACGCCGTCGGTGACATCTCGGTGGACGCGCCGAACTCGTTCTCGAGCCGCCACGTCGCCACCTCGAGCTGCATCGGCCCGACCGCGGCGAGCACGGGTGCCTGGTCCCCGAGGTCGGCGTCGCGCAGCACCTGCACGACCCCTTCCTCGTCGAGCTGGGCGATGCCCTTGCGGAACTGCTTGAAGCGGCCCGTGTCGCGGGCGCGGGCGGTGACGAAGTGCTCGGGAGCGAACTCCGGCAGCCGCGGGAACTCGACCGGCGCGTCGACGTAGAGCGAGTCGCCCACCCGCACGTCTGTGGCGTTGACCAGGGCGATGATGTCGCCGGGGAAGGCCTCGTCGAGGGTCTCGCGCTCCTGCCCGAACACGGAGTGGGCGTACTTGGTGGCGAACGGCTTGCCGGTCGGCTCGTGCGTCACGACCATGCCCCGCTCGAACCGGCCCGAGCACACCCGCACGTACGCCACGCGGTCGCGGTGCAGCTTGTCCATGTTGGCCTGCACCTTGAAGACCTGGCCGGAGAACGGGTCGTCGAGCTTGCGGGCGGCGCCGTCGACATCGAGACGGGGCGCCGGCGCGGGCGCCAGGTCGACGATGCCGTCGAGGAGCATCCCCACGCCGAAGTTGGTGATGGCCGAGCCCACGAACACGGGCGACTGCTCGCCGGCCAGGAACAGGTCGAGGTCGACCATGCCCGCCAGCTCGTCGAGCAGCGAGGTCTCCTCGACCGCCGTCTGCCAGGCGTCGCCCTCCTCGGCGGCGGCCCGCTCGGCGTCGACGACCTCCTCGGTGGCCTCCGCCGAACCGTGTGCGGTGCGACCGAAGCGGACGAACCGGCCGTCGCGCCGGTCGATCAGGCCCCGGAAGTCGCCGGCGTAGCCCACCGGCCAGGTGACCGGCACCGGCTGGAGGTCGAGCCGCGTCTCGATCTCGTCGAGCAGCTCGAGGCCGTCGCGGCCCGGGCGGTCCCACTTGTTGACGAACGTGAGCAGCGGCACGTTGCGGGCCCGGCAGACCTCGAACAGCTTGAGCGTCTGGGCCTCGATGCCCTTGGCCGCGTCGAGCACCATGACCGCGGCGTCGACCGCGGCGAGCACCCGGTAGGTGTCCTCGGAGAAGTCGCGGTGGCCGGGCGTGTCGAGCAGGTTGAGCACGTCGTCGCGGTAAGGGAACTGCAGCACCGCCGAGGTGACGGATATGCCGCGCTTCTGCTCGAGCTCCATCCAGTCCGACCGGGCGCGCCGCCGCTCGCCCCGGGCCTTGACCTGACCGGCCTCCTGCACCGCCCCGCCGTACAGCAGGAACTTCTCGGTGAGGGTCGTCTTGCCCGCGTCGGGGTGGCTGATGATGGCGAAGGTGCGTCGGTGCGCGGCGAGCTCGGCGACAGAGGACATGCGACCGACCAGGCTACGGCGAATCGGTCACGACCAGCCGCATCCCCGCTGGTGCGAGGCGGGGGATCCGGGGCTGCACCGGGGCCTGGACCGGTGCAGCCCCCGCTGTCCGAGGGGGAGGTCAACCGGAAGAGCGCCGAGCCGCCGGGACCGATGTCCGCCATCGGGTCGAGGGCCCGCTTCCCCACAGCGCCGCCGGTTCCCGCCGAACGCACTGTGCGACTTTCGTCGTCGACCCGGCCGGCCCGTTCTCAGCGCCCTTCCGGTATGACACAGGTGACGGTACGACGATGCCGTGACCAGGCCATCGGGGTCAGCCCCCGGCGGTCCCGGGGGACGCGGGGGCATCCCCCCGGGTCAGGCGGCGCAGGAGGGGGACGACGATCGCGGCCGCGTCGGCCAGCAGCTCACGTCCGGCCAGCCATGCGTCGAGGCCGCCGAGCGGGACGAGGACCAGCTCGGCGACCTCGCCGTCGACCGGATGGAACGGCCCGTCGTGCGTCGTCACGAACACCCGGGAGTACTCGGAGACGTCGTCATCTGCGTAGCTGCCGTCGCCGAGCTCGCGCAGAGCCCCGGCGTCGACCTCGATGCCGGCCTCCTCGGCCAGCTCGCGGCGTGCGGCCTCCACCCAGTCCTCCCCGACGCGGGTGACCCCGCCGAAGCAGACGTCCCATTGGCCGGGCCACACGTCCTTCCAGTCGGCCCGGCGGTGGGCGACCACCTCGCCGGCGCCGGTGACCACGACGACCGCGACCGTGCGGTGCCGCAGGTTCTGCGCCCGCATCTCGGCGCGGGTGACCACCCGCACGACGCTGCCGTGCTCGTCGATCTCCTCGACCAACTCCTCTGCGGTGCTCACGCCGGCGAGGCTAGATCCGGGCGAACCCCGCGGTGGGACCCGGCGCCCGATCAGGCGAACGCCGGCTTGACGCCGATGGCGTCGTACACCGCGGTCACGAGGCCGCGGCTGCGCGGATCGCCCGACAGGTTGGTCATCATGCGGTTCATCACGTAGCCGAACCCGAGCCCGTTCTCCGGATCGGCGAAGCCCACCGAACCCCCGGCGCCGGCGTGCCCGAACGAGCAGGCCGACCCGTAGGGCGAGAACGTCGACGACGTCATGTAGCCGAGGCCGAAGGTCGTCTCCATGAACAGCACCTGGTCGGCGCCGCTCGTCTGGGTCTCGGACGCGGCCGCGACCTGCTCCGGTGTCAGCAGCGGTCCCGCGTCGGCGCCCTCGACCGACCCGATGGTGGCCGCGTACATGCGGGCCAGGCTGCGGGCGTTGGCCACGCCGTTGGCCGCCGGCAGCTCCGCCGCCCGGACGTCGTGCCGGTTGAACACGCCGTCGCTGACGAACGGCAGGTCGGTCGACCCGCCGAGCGCCTTGATGAGCAGCGAGCCCGGACCGAGGAGCTTCTCGACCGTCTCCACGAGGCCACCGGTGTCGGCGCCCGCGGCCTCCGCCGCACTGACGGCGTCGACGAGGGCGTCAGCCGTGCCCGCCTCCTGCGGATCGGGCCGTTCGGCTTCGAGGCCCGGTGCGTGGTCCTGGGCGGCCGCCGCGGCCCGGGCCGCCTCGCGTCCGCCGTCGTGACGCAGGCCCCGGTTGGTGAGCGGCGCGACGCGGGACTGCTGCTCGTCGGGCAGGCCGATCCAGAACTCGAGGCCCAGCGGTCCCGCCACCTCCTCCGCGAAGAACGTGCCGAGGCTCTTGCCGGTGATGCGGCGCACGACCTCGCCGACCAGCCAGCCATAGGTGACGGCGTGGTAGCCGTGGACGCTGCCCGGCTCCCAGATCGGCGCCATGGCGGCGAGGGCGGCGGTCGACGTGTCCCAGTCGAGCATCTGCTCGACGCCGAGCGGGGCGTCGACGAAGGGCAGCCCGGCCTTGTGGCAGAGCAGCCAGCGGACCGGGATGTCGCCCTTCCCCTCCTGGGCGAACTCGGGCCAGTACGACGACACGGGCGCGTCGACGTCGAGCTCGCCCCGCTGGGCCAGCAGGTTGGCGCACAGCGCGGTGGCGCCCTTGGTCGACGAGAAGATGAGCTGGAGCGTGTCCTCCGTGTAGTCCGCCCCCGTCGCGGCGTCGGCGACGCCGCCCCAGAGGTCGACGACGGTGCGTCCGTCGTGCACCAGCGAGAAGCCGGCGCCGACCTCGCCGTGGTCGGCGAAGTTGGCGGCGAACGCGTCGCGCACGCCCTCGAACCCGGGGGCGACCCGGCCCCCGATGGCGAGCGGACCTGCCGGCGTCTCGACCTGTGTTGCGGCGTCGTGCATCGTTGTCGCATCTCCTCGTCGTGACCCGCGGCGGGTCGCGTGACCGGTGCCACAGGCTGCCAAGCTTGCACCTCGCGTGCAACGACGCTCGTCGAGCGGCGGCCGGCGCTCGTGCGATGTGGGCACGTTTTCGCCGAGGTGTTCGTCACTGGGGCATGACGACGCGGGGTGAGGTGGTCGTGGGCACACCGGACGAGGTGGGCGGACCCGGGCGTTCCGCGTTCGACGACGTGTACCGCGCCGAGCGTGCCGCGGTCGTGCGGCTCGCCGCGTTGCTCGTCGGGTCGCAGGCCGTCGCCGAGGAGCTGGCCCACGACGCCTTCCTGCGGCTGTTCGAGCGGCTCGACGACGTGGAGATCCCGCCGGGCTTCCTCCGCACGGTCGTGGTGCGGCTCGCCGTGTCGTGGCAGCGAAGGCACCGGACCGAGCTGCGGGTGATCCAGCGGGTCGGCGTCGACCGTCCGACGAGCATCCCGGAGATCGACGAGACGTGGGAGGTGCTGCAGCGCCTCGACCCGGACCGTCGCACGGTGCTGGTGCTGCGGTACTACGAGCGGCTCCGTCACCGGGAGATCGCCGAGCTGCTGGGTTGCCCCGTGGCGACGGTGCGCAGCCGCACCCGTCGCGCCCTGAAGGACCTGAAGAAGGAGCTGACCCGATGAGGACCTCACGACTCACCGCCGTCCTCGAACGCACCCTCGACGCCAAGGCGGCTCAGGCTGCGGACGACCCGGCCGACGTGATCCCGCTGGACGGCCGCTCCCGTTCGGTCGGCGGGCGGCGCGTCCTCGCGACGGTCGCCGCCTCCCTCACGGTGGTGGCGCTGGTCGCCGGCGTCCTCGCTCTCGACGGCGACGACCGGGGCACCGGTGGGGACGGTGGCGACGACGTGGCCGTGCGCCCGCTCACCATCGGCGACCCGCCCGACGGCTGGCTCGTGCCGGGGTGGGTGCCCGAGGGCATGACCTTGTGGGGCGTGGACACCTCCTCGAACGAGCGGTCGGACGTCGGCCCGCCCGGCACCATCCCGCAGCTCTTCGGCGATCCCGAGGGCGGCCGGGCGATCTACGTCACGTCGAGCTTCCACGACGGCCACCCGACGACCATCGAGGGCGTCGCCGTCCGCGGCACGACGAGCTCGGGCTCGGGCGACCTGGTCATGCCCGAGGAGGACATGGGGGACGCGATCCGCTGGGACGAGCGCGGCGTGTCGATCACGGCCCTGTACCGGGGCGTGTCCCAGGACGAGGCGATCGCGATGCTCGATGCACTCGCCTGGCGATCGGACGACCCCCGCGACGGGTTCGCACCTCCCGCGGACACGGCATGGCCCCTGCGCGCCGAGGCGGTGAGCCGGGACACGACCGACCACTCCGCCAGCCTGCTCTACCGACGCGCGGCGACCGCCGCCGGACCCTTCGACGGGAGCGACGCGCTGCGGGTCCACACGACGTCGAGCAGTTCCGTCAGCGCCAGCTACCTGGAGACGTGGTACCTGGAGGGCGAGGGCGACGGCACCGCGCCCATCGTCACCAGCCCCGACGGCGCCCCCAGCGTCGACGTCGACTGGCCGGACGGTCGCTCGGTCACCGTCGAGGGCCCGACCGACGGCGAGTCGGCGCTCGGAGCGGACGTCCTCGAACGCATCGCCGAATCGGTGACGCCCTCCGACGACGATGGCATCGCCGCCCTGCGCACGTCGCTCGAGAGCCGCCTCGCCGCCTTGACCCCGGTGGCGACCGCGGACACCAGCATCGGCGCCATCGACGTCCACGACGACGGTGGCTTCCTGAGGCTCTGCCTCCACCCGGCCGACGGCATCGCGCCGAACTGCGACACGGAGGCGACCACCATCGCCGGCAGCCTGCCGGAGGGGCTGGAGATGGCGAGCGCCGAGTGGACCGTCGACGGCACCTGGTACGTCGCCGTCGCCAGCCGTGGCGAGGTCCAGCGCATCGTCGGGTCACGTGGCATGCAGCCGGTCGGCCCCGAATCCGACGACCTGCCCGCCGAGACGATCGTCGCCGGCGAGTGGACCGTGCGCCTCGTGGCGCCGGCGCCGGACATCGACGGTGTCTGCACCGCGGACGAGATCTCGATGGCCTGCCTCCACTCCCGGCCCGAGTAGCCAGGGTCAGGGGCCCTCGCGCAGGTCGTCGAAGAGGTCGGTGGAGAAGTAGCGCTCCATCCGGTCGCAGGCCACGGTGGCGACGTGGTGGCCGGGGCCGAGCTCGCGGGCCAGGCGCCGGGCGCCCGCCAGGTTCAGCCCGCTCGACGGGCCGACCGGGAACCCCCGGCGGGCCAGCTCGCGGGCCGCGTCCATGGCCTCGTCCCGCGGGACGGCGAGCGGGCGGTGGCCGCCGAGCTCGCGCTCGTCGAGCAGGCCGGACAGGCAGTCGACCACGCCGGGAATGCCCAGGCAGGCGGGCCCACCCTGCTCCGCGTCGACCGTCTCGCCCGCGACGACGACCCGGGCGACCACGGCCGCGGGGTTGGCCCGCCGCACGACCCGGCCCACGCCCATGAGCGTGCCGGCCGTGCCCACGGAGGCGACGAACCCGTCGAGGGTGACGCCCGCCGACTCGACCGCCGCCACCAGCTCGGGGCCGGTGCGCAGCTCGTGGGCGACCGCGTTCTCCGGGTTCGTGAACTGCCGGGGGAGGAACACGTCGTGGTCAGCCGCCGCCAGCCGCTCGGTCTCGGCGATGGCGCCCGGCATGCCCTGCTCCGCGGGGACCAGCATGACCTCGCCGCCGTAGCGGCGGATGATCATCATGCGCTCGTTCGACACCCCGCTCGGCAGCACGGCCAGGAACCGCACGCCGAGCGCGGCACACGCCATGGCGAACGCGATCGACGTCGACCCGCTCGACGCCTCGACCACCGTGGTGCCGGGGTGGACCCGCCCGTCCGCCACCGCGCCACCGAGGACGTGGGCGGCCAGGCGATCCTTCGTCGACCCGCTCGGGAGCTGGTACTCGAGCTTGAGCCAGACGGTGCACCCGGTCGCCGGATCGTCGAGCGCCACCGTCGGCGTCCGCGCCGCCAGGATGCCGTCGAGCCGCGCCGGGTCGAACGGTCGAGGCACGGGCGGCGAAGACGTCACCCCGCGATGGTCGCACGGCCGCTCCGCCGTGGGCCCATCAGCCGTTGGCGAACGGGGCGCCGAGGGTGCGGGCCAGAGCGGCACGCTCGGCCTCGGTCCCCTCGGCGTCGATCTCCACCCGGGCCGCGTCGAGCACCGCGCGCTCCACCCGGTAGGCGACGAGCTGGCCGACGATGGCCGCCAACGCCCGGATCGACGCCGCCACCCGCTCGGCGTGCTCGCGCTGGTGAGGGGACGGGTCCCGTTCGTCGTCACCCTCCCGGCGGGGTCGGCGCAGGCGGGTGCCCACCAGCTGCGACCAGGCGTCCATCACGTCGCGGCCGAGGGCGTCGGAGGTGTCGAGCTGCTTGCGGGCGATGCGCATCAGGTCGTCGAGCGAGAGGCCGACGCCGAGCAGGGTGAGGACGTTGCGGACGAAGCGCACGTCGGCGTCGCTGTAGCGGTCGCCGTCCTCGAGCTGGTGGGGGCGCAGGAGCCCGGAGGCCTCGAGCGCCCGCAGCACCTCCACGGGCACGCCGCTGCGCTCGGCCACCTCGGTCAGCCGCAGCACCTCGCGCTCCTCGACGAGGGCGAGGGGTGATTCGGCGCCTTCGTCGAGGGTCTCGGCGATCATCCGCAGCGAGAACCCGCGGTCCTTCAGGTGGCGGATGTGCAGCAGGCGCTCGCGGTGGTGCGGTCCGTACCAGGCGACCCGCCCCTCGTGCCGGGGTGGGGGGAGGAGGCCCTTGGACTGGTAGGAACGCAGCAGCTGCGTGCTGATGCCCACCTCGTCCGCCAGCTCGGCAGCGCGGTACCGGGAGCGCTCGGTACCCCCGGTGTCAGCACCGGCGCCGCGACCGCCGCTGCTGCTGCTGGCATCGCGGCGAGCATCGCTGCCCGCGGGGTCTCCCCGGTCGATGTCCTGCGGGTCAGTCGCCTCGGCCACCTGCACGTCCCTGATCGTCACCCATCAGCGCATCCCTTCCCGGATCGCACCGACCCGTCCGGGGTCTCCTGGCTGCACGACCAGGACCCGGCGGGCACCCCCATCTGCCGCGTCGGCTGCGTCCCCGTCGCGTTCACGTTCTGTAACCCTCGGACTACCGGTCCCGTTAAATTCGCCACACGTGTAGAAGCATTCCACGGATCCGTGTAACCATCGGGAGCCAGGCGGGTCAGATCTCTCCGTTCCCCTTCCCCTTGTGGTACCCGCTGGAGGCTTCATCCGTGTCGTATGCCGCGATCTTCCCTGGTCAGGGCGCTGCCGTCCCCGGCGCCGGCAAACCCTGGGCAGATCATGCCGCGTGGCAGGTGGTCGCGGACGCCGAAGCGGCGACGGGCCGCCCTCTCGGTCGCCTCCTCCTCGACGCGGATGCCGCCGAACTGTCGACCACCGGGGCGAGCCAGCTCGCCGTGCTCCTCACCTCGCTCGTGGCGTGGCGGGCCCTCGATGACGTCACCGACCAGCCACCGGTCGCTTTCGCCGGGCACTCGCTCGGCCAGATCTCGGCGCTCATCGCCGCCGGGGCGATCGCACCCGACGACGGCTACCGGCTCGCCGCCCGCCGGGCCGACCTCAGCCAGCTCTCCGCCGATGCCCGCCCCGGCCGCATGGCCGCGCTGGTCGGCACCGACCTCGACGTCGCCGCCGCGGTGTGCGAGGGCGGGAACGACGTGTGGATCGCCAACGACAACGCCCCTGGCCAGGTCGTCGTCGCCGGAACGCCCGAGGGGCTGGAGGCCGCGACGGTCAGGGCCAAGGAGGCCGGGGTCCGCCGCGTCATGCCGCTCGACGTCGGGCACGCCTTCCACACGCCGCTGCTGTCCGAGGCCGCCGACGACCTCCGCCACCTGCTCGACACGTTGACGTTCCTCACCCCCGCCGCCCCGGTGGTCGCCAACACCGACGCCGCCGCCCACACCGACCCGGCCGGTTGGCCGGAGCGACTCGCCCGCCACCTCGTCGAGCCCGTGCGCTGGCGCGAGTCGCAGCGCACGCTCGCGGACCTGGGCGCCACCACCTTCGTGGAGATCGGCCCCGGCCGCGTCCTCGCCGGCATCGCCAAGCGCGCCGTCCCCGAGGTCTCCGTCCGCAACCTGACCACCCCCGCCGACCTCGACGCCGTCGCCGAGGCCCTCGCCCCCACCGGAGCCAACCGATGAGCGCCCTCGAGATGGATCCGGGCCGCAACGGCCACCGGACCCAACCCGGACGCACACCCGTCCACCTCGTGCCCACCCTGGCCAGCGTCGCCCCCGGCCCGCAGGGCCCGCACGACCCGTCCGCCCACGCCGACGTCTTCGACATGTCCACCATCTGCGCCGAGGAGGTGCACGTGCCCGAGCGTCTCATCGCCGCCCCCACGGCCGGGGTCTTCCAGGCCGCCCCGCCGGAGGTCGTCACGGCCGAGGGCGAGATCGTGCACGCCGGCCAGGTGGTCGGGTCGATCCAGATCACCGACGGCACCGTCAGCGTGACCAGCGCCCACACCGGCTTCCTCATGGGCCTGCTCGCCATGCCGGGCGAGCGGGTGCGCGCCGACCAACCCCTCGCGTGGGTCCGGGTCGTCGCGTGAGGCTGCTGACCGCCCCCGACACCGAGCCCACCGACTCCGCCGAGCCCGAGACGTCGGGCGCCGCCCCCATGGACGCCGCCGACCTCGCCGGCACCCCGGCGCGGGCGGGCGTCCAGATCGCCGGATGGGGCACCGCGGTGCCCGGCCGCCGGGTCACCAACCACGACCTCGCCCGCTACCTCGACACGTCCGACGAGTGGATCGTCGAGCGCTCCGGCATCCGGGAGCGGCGCTGGGCCGGGCCGGGCGAGACGACCGGGTCGCTTGGCCTCGCGGCCGCTCGCGACGCGCTCGCCGACGCGGAGGTCGCCGCGGCCGACGTCGACGTCGTCGTGGTGGCCACGAGCACCCCCGACAACCCGATGCCGTCGACCGGGTCGCAGATCGCCCACGCGCTCGGCATCACGGCGGGCGCCTTCGACGTCAACGCGGCGTGCGCCGGCTTCGTCTACGCGCTGACCACGGCGTCGGGGCTCGTGTCCTCGGGCGTGGCTCGCACGGCCCTCGTCGTCGGGTCCGACACGATGTCGACGATCGTCGACCCGCAGGACCGCGCCACGGCCGTGCTGTTCGGCGACGGGGCGGGCGCGCTCGTCCTCACCAGCGGCCGCACGCCCGGTGCCGCCGGGCTCGCGCCCGCCGTGCCCGCCGCGCCGTCCACGCCTGCGTCCGCCTCCCCTGCCGCTGGTCCGGCCGGACTGGCCGGGCTGGTCGCCAGCGACCTCGTCGGCGACCCGGCCGGCGTCGACCTCCTGGTCGTGCCCGCCGGCGGCAGCGCCCGGCCCGCCTCCGCCGAGTCGGTCGCCGCCCGCGACCACTTCCTGCGCATGGACGGGCGCGAGGTCTTCCGCCGCGCCGTGCGGGCCGTCACCGCCTCGATCGGGCGCACGCTCGACCGGGCCGGGTGCACCCCGGACGACGTGGCCCTGTTCGTGCCCCACCAGGCCAACGCCCGCATCGTCGACGCCGTGCTCAGCCGCACCGGCCTGGCGCCGGAGCGCACCTCGTCGACCATCGACCGCTACGGAAACACCTCGGCCGGCTCCATCCCGATCGCGCTCGCCGAGGCCGCAGATGCCGGTACGGTGGCGCCCGGTGATCTCGTGCTGATGTGCGGGTTCGGCGCCGGTCTGTCGGTCGGCACCGCGCTCTGGCGCTGGGGCACGCCCACACGGCTTTCGAGAGGCGACACATGACTGAGCGGGTGGCGTTCGTGACCGGCGCCTCTGGAGGTATCGGGTCCGCGTGTGCGTACGCCCTGGCCGCCGCCGGGCACCGCGTCGCCATCGGCTACGGCGCGTCCGCCGGCGCCGCCGACAAGGTGCGCGACGCCATCGAGCAGGCCGGCGGCACCGCCATGACCGTGCACGCCGACATCACCCAGGTCGACGTCGTCGACGCCGCCTTCAGCACCGTCGAGGAGGCCTGGGGGCCGGTCGAGCTGCTGGTCAACGCCGCGGGCGCCACGCGCGACAAGCTGGCGATCCAGCTCCGCGACGACGACTGGGCCCACACGCTCGACACCGACCTCACCGGTCCGTTCCTCGCGGTGCGTCGGGCGCTGCGCCCCATGATCAAGGCGCGCTTCGGCCGCATCGTCAACGTGTCGTCCATCGTCGCCGCCACCGGCGGCCCCGGGCAGGCCAACTACGCAGCCGCCAAGGCGGGCCTCGTCGGCCTCAGCCGGTCCATCGCCCGCGAGGTCGCCACGCGCAACGTCACGATCAACGTGGTCGAGCCCGGGCCGATCGCCACCGCGATGACCGACGCTCTCGCCGAGTCGCGCCGGCAGCAGCTCGCCGACGCCGTCCCGATGGGCCGGTTCGGCACGCCCGACGAGGTCGCGGCCGTCGTCGCGTTCCTGTGCAGCGATGCCGCCTCCTACGTCACGGGCGCGGTCGTGCCCGTCGACGGCGGCATCGGCATGGGCCGCTGACGCACACACCCGTCATCCCCCCGCTCATCCACGCGATGATTCCCGTCAGACACCAAGGAGACCCCCCAATGGATCGTGCAACCGCTCTCGACGCCCTCACCAAGGCCGCGGTTGACGTGCTGTCGGTGCAGGCCGACCAGGTCACGGAAGAGGCCTCGTTCGCGGACGACCTCGACGCCGACAGCCTCGACCTGGTCGAGCTCGTGATGCAGCTCGAGGACTCGCTCGACATCACCATCGACGAGGACGACCTCGGCGACGTGCGCACCGTCGGCAACGCCGTCGACCTCATCCTGGCGGCGAGCGCCGCCAACGCATGAGCGAGCGTCCGCGTTGCAGCGAGCGTGGCCCGAGCGGCCCGGCCGCAGGCCGAGAGCGGGAAACATGAGCGGGGCGGGCGGCACCGCCGCCACCGACCACCGGGGGCGGCGCCGCGTCGTCGTGACCGGCATGGGCGTGAAGTCGCCCGCCGGCCAGACGGTCGAGGACATGTGGTCCGGGTTGCTGGCGGCCAGGTCGGCCGCGGCGCCGGTCACGCTGTTCGACACGGTCGACCACTCGGTCGACTTCGCCTGCGAGGTCACCGGCTTCGACCCCGTCGCCTACGTCGGCCCGAAGGAGGTGCGTCGCACCGACCGCACCGCCCTCCTCGGGCTCGCGGCCGCCGCGGACGCCATCGCCGCCGCCACCTCGGCGGCGCCCTTCGGCGTCGACCCCGTGCGCTGCGGGGTCGTGGCCGGCTCGGGCATCGGCGGCATCCGCACGCTGGAGGACCAGGTCATCGGCTACGCCGAGAAGGGGCCGGGCCGCGTCGGTCCGTTCCTCGTGCCGATGATGATGGCCAACGCCACGGCCGCGCTGGTGGGCATCCACAACGGGTTCACCGGCCCCAACACGGCCGTGGCCACCGCCTGTGCCACCGGCGCCCACGCCATCGGCGACGGCGCCCGCCTGATCCGCGACGGCATGGCCGACGTGGTCGTCTGCGGCGGCACCGAGTCGTGCCTCACGCCGGTGACCATGGCGGCCTTCGCCCGCATGGGCGCGCTCAGCCGCAACCCCGACCCCGCGGCCGCGTCGCGCCCCTTCGACGACGACCGCGACGGGTTCGTGATGGGCGAGGGTGCCGCGTTCTTGGTGCTCGAGCGCTACGACAACGCCCTCGCCCGCGGCGCAGAGATCCTCGGCGAGGTCGCGGGCTACGGCATGACGTGCGACGCGCACCACATCACCGCCCCGATCGAGGACGGAT
>DASUQS010000174.1:0-4976 GCA_036280455.1 Acidimicrobiales bacterium | reverse complement strand
GGGAGCGGCCCCTGCAGCGCTCGGGCGGCGTCGAACCGGCGGGGGGAGACGAGCACCTGCACCTCGCCGAAGTGGCGGAGGGCCGCGGTGCCGTAGGCGAGACGGCGGGCCGGGCCGTCCATGACCCGGTGCTCGACACCGGCGGCGGCGAGCATCCCGGCCATCGTGGCGGCGCGCCGCTCGACCAGCAGGCACAAGCCGGCGCGCTCGGCCTCGATCACGGCCAGCTCGTCGGCCTGGCCGGCGGTGAGCGGCATGTGGCCGGACGCCGCGGCCGCAGCCAGGAACCCGGTCAGGTCGGCGGCAACGCACCCCTGGACCAGGTCGAGCCACTCCGGCTCGCTCAGCGCGGTCGACGGCAGGTCGGTACGGCTCCCGGCGAGACCGTGCGCGGCGACCGCGGTCAGCCGCGCGGACGCCGGCATCAGGCCACCTCTCGCAGGAGGCCGAGCCCGGCCAGGGCGGCCAGACCCGCGTGCGCCACATCGGCACCGACCAGCGCCGCCAGCGTCTCGGTGGTCGCCGGCTCTGCCGTCGCCTGCCACAGCGCGCTCTCGGGGCCCGACAGCGCGACGGCCGCACCACCACCTGCCGGCGCCACGACGGCACCGGTGCTGGTCTCGTACACGAGCACGTCGTCGCAGCGCGCCCACCGGCCCGCGTCCGAGGCGGGCGCGGGCGTCGCGGTCACGAGTCGGACCCGCGGTGGTGCGCGCCCCCACCCGTCGAGCGCTCGGACGACCGCGGGGGTGCACCGAACAGGTCGGCGCCGTCGCCGAAGCCGTTGCCATGGACGTTGCCGTTGCCATGGACGTTGCCGCCGCCGTTGACGTTGCCGCCGCCAGGGACGGTGCCGCGCGAGGAGTAGCGCGGCTCCCGACGGGGCTCGCCGCGCCCGAGCACCGAGTTGCGCAGGCGGTCGGCCCGGGACGGCGGGTTGCCGTAGTAGTCGTTGAACATGCCCGTGGGCAGACCCACGAGGACCACGCCCAGCGTGGGGGCGCCGAGGCGCTCCAGCAGCTCGGCGGTGCGCTCGGCGGCCGGGCTGGTCGTGCGCCCGGCGCGGCTCGTGAGCACCACGACGTCGGCCATGGTGACCAGCTCGCGGGTGACGCTCGCAGCCAGCAACGGCGCGGTGTCGATGATGACGACGTCCGCGAGGCTGCGGGCCTCCTCCAGCAGCCGCAGCTCGGCATCGAGCTGGGCACCGGGCTGATGGCCGAGCTTGCCGGCGGGCACCAGGTGGAGGCCGGGCACCGACGTCGACTGGACGAAGCGCACCAGCGAGGCGTTGCCGGCCTCGAGGAACTCGCTGACGCCCGGGGCGTCCTCGGCCTCGAACACCCGGGCGGGGATGGGCCGCCACAGGTCCCACTGGACGAGCAGCACCGATTGGCCCGCCTCGGCGTACGCCATCGCCAGGTTGGCGGAGGTCGAGCTCTTGCCGTCGCCGGCCTCGGGAGATGTCACGAGGATGACCTGGCGGGAGCTGGAGGCCTGGGCGCCGCCCCTCCCGGCCTGCAGTCGCCCGGACAGCTCGGCGGCCTCGACCTCGAGCGGCAAGCGGTCGCGGAACAGCAGGAGGGCGGTGCGCAGCGAGCGGTAGGCCTCGGCGAGCCGCGAGTCGTTCTGGTAGCCGTACACCGCGGCGCGGTGGCGCAGGCGCATCGACAGCAGCGGCACCTCGGCCAGCACGGGCAGGCCGAACTGGCGCTCGGCCTGCTCCTTGGTGTGCAGCCGCGAGTCCGAGCGGTCGAGCATGATGGCGACGCCGAAGCCGAGCAGGGCAGCGACGATGCCGGCCAGGAGCATGCGCTGACCGGTGGTGGCACCGGAGACGAAGTCGTCCTGCAGCGTGCCGGCAGTGGCGGCCTGCAGCGTCACCCACTGAGTCGTGGCACCGGTGTTCTCGAGGTCGGCGATGCGCGCACCCAGGCCCTCGGCCTCGATCCGGGCGGTCTCCGCGTCGGAGCCACCCGCCGTGATGACCGGGGCCAGCTCGGCGACGCGCTGCCGAAGGGCGTCGGCCTCCTCGGTGGCTGCGGCCCGTTGCGCCTGGACGCCCTCGTCGATGAACGCGAGGACCTCCTCGGCGAACGTGTTCACGATCAGGACCGCCTCGTCGGGCGAATCGGCCGTGGCCGCGATCTCGACGGTGTTGACCTCGGGGTCGGGGGTGACGGTGATCGAGGACAGCAGCTCGTCGATGGGTCCCGTGTAGCCGAGCCTCTCGGCAACCCGCTGCGGCACCTCGCCCTTCGACGCGTACAGGCCGACCCCGGTCGCGGTGTCCGCGCCCGAGGCGGTGTCTTCGTCCCCGGACGCCTGCTCGCGGATCAGCGTGTGCTCGGCACCGTAGACCTCGTTGGCCTTGGCGGGAGCGACCACGTAGATGAGGCCGAGAGCCAGGACCACCAGCGCTGCGGTCACCTTCCAGTGGCGCTGGAGGACCTTCAGGTAGTCGACGGGCTCCATGCTTCCCTCCGATGCACGTCGGTGAAGTCGTGGACGTCGAACGCGCGCTCACGCACGTCGACTCCGGGCACCACCGGGCTGGCGGGTGACCGGGCGAGCGTGACCATCAGCTGGGCAGCGTCGTCGTCGAGCCGTTCGGCGACGAGGTGCTCCATCTCACGGGCGCTCCGTTCCAGAGCATCGGCGTCGATGCGCGTCGCCGTCAGGCGGACGATGGACGGATGCCGGGTGGGGTTGGCCTGCTCCTCGGGGTTCTGCAGGTCTTCCGCGAGCTTCTCGCCCGGGCGCATCCCGGAGAATCGGATCGGGATCTCGGTGCCGACCTGGTGGCCGGAGAGCCGCACCATGCGCTCCGCGAGCTCGAGGATGCTGACGGCCTCGCCCATGTCGAGCATGAAGATCTCGCCGCCCTCGGACAGGACCGACGCCTGCAGCACCAGCTGCACGGCCTCGCGGACGCTCATGAAGAAGCGGGTCATCCGCGGGTCGGTCACCGTCACCGGACCGCCCTCGGAGATCTGCCGGGCGAACGTCGGGATGACGCTGCCGCGGCTGCCGAGCACGTTGCCGAAGCGCACCGAGCACCAGCGGGAGCCCTGGGGCGCCAGCAGCAGCACGAACTGCTCCCCCAGCCACTTCGAGTAGCCGAGCGCGTTCGACGGCCGGACCGCCTTGTCGGAGGAGATGAAGACCAGCCGGTCGACGCCGGCCTCGGCTGCGGCGGCCGCCACGTTGAAGGTGCCGAGCACGTTGGTGCGCACGGCCTCCGTCGGCTGCGCCTCGAGGAGCGGCACGTGCTTGTGCGCTGCGGCGTGGAACACGACGTCGGGCCGCAGCTCCCGCATGAGGTGGGCGATGCGGCCCCGGTCGCGGATGTCGGTGAGGTCGAGCTCCGCCGGCGAGCGCAACTGGCCGTTGACGTCGTGGAGGTGGGTCTCGTCGTGGTCGAGCAGCACCAGGCGCCCGGGGCCGAGGTCGGCCACCTGCTTGGCGATCTCCGAGCCGATCGACCCGCCGGCGCCGGTGATGAGCACCGTGGCGCCGCCGACCACCGCCCGGATCTCCTCGATGTCGGTGGTGACCTGGGCCCGGCCGAGGAGGTCCTCGATGTTGATGTCGCGGGCGTCGCGCACCGACGGGCGGTCGTTGAGCAGGTCGCCGACCGGCGGCAGCACCTTGAGCGGCACGCCCGCCAGCTCGGCGCCGTCCATGATCTCGTTGATGAGCTGCTGGTCGGCGCTCGGGATGGCGACGAGCACCTCGTCGGCCTTGAAGTACTGCACGACCTCGGGCAGGTTGGCGATGTCGCCGACGACCGGCACACCGAGCATCGAGCGGCCCTGCTTGCGCGGGTCGTCGTCGACGATGGCGACCGGCACCCGGTCGGTCTCGGTCTGGCGGCGCATCTCGCGCACGATCGTCGCTCCGGCGTCGCCGGCCCCGACGATGGCGACGCGGGTGGCGGACGCGGTGTCCGGCGGGGTCTGGCCGGAACGGCGGCGCAGGCGGCCCTGGAACCGGGCCGCGCCCATGACCATCGTGGCGACGAACGCGCCGAGCAGCGCCACCGAGCGCGGCACCGGGAAGGCACGCGTCGGGTTGACGAGGAAGATGAGTGCGCCCGCCGTGGCACCGGCGAACACGATGCGCCGGGCTTCCGCCACGCTGGCGTGCTTCCAGATCTGGCCGTAGAGGCCCCACGCGAGGTTCGAGCCCAGGTGCACCAGGATGATCACCGGGAGGAACGCGAACAGTCGCGACTGGTACTGGGAGGGGATGTTGCCGTCGAACCGCACCGCCAGCAGCACGAGGAACGACCCCGCCACCAGCATGATGTCGACCAGCGCAAGGGGGAGGTCGCTGCGTATGCGCCTGACGACCCGCCGTCGGTTGCTCCCGGTCATCTCCGAATCCCCAACCCTGCGCGCCCGAACGCAGTCCTCGACGACGCGCCCGCTTGCGAGCGCGTCGGAACCTTAGTTGCCCGCCATGAGTACATTTTCGAGTAACCGCCCACCTTGTGGCGCCCTCACGACGTGAGGGCTCCTGTCCTGCCCCGCCGGCGCTGCCGCCACGCATTTCCGAAGGGGTTGCGACGCATTCTGTCGCCCCTGCGGACAGATTGCAATGGCACCCCCCGCGTTGGGGGGTCGCCGAGCACCCGCACGCTGTGGAACCACCCTCCGCGACATGACGGATGACATGGCAAAAGTTGTCGCCGCACGGCCGGCGGTGGGTGCCGGTGGGGCCGGTGGTGGTCAGCTCTGGATGTCTGTGCGCTCGGTCTCCGCCGGGTGGGCGGCATCGCCGTCTGCCGCGGCGAGTCGCTGCCTCGCCTGCTCTCGCCCGCTCGGCGAGACGAAGCGTGACCACAGGAACCACAGGATGGCGCCGAGGATGACCGCCACAACCACGTACTGGACGTATCCCATCACGTCCTCGATGGTCTTCCAGCGGTCCTCTTCCCCGAGGATGTAGCCGGCCGTGATCAGGCCGGTGTT
>DASUQS010000173.1:0-21433 GCA_036280455.1 Acidimicrobiales bacterium | reverse complement strand
CGTCGTGGACGGCGGCCAGCAGCCGGGGCGAGGTCCCCGGGCGGACGGTGACCAGCTCGTGGGCGTAGGGCTCGCCCCGGACCCCGTCGGCCACCAGGGTTTCGATCGGGCGGGTCCACGGCTCGGGCACGACGATGCGGTCGACGCCGCCCCGCCGCAGCGACGCGGCGGCCGCCCACCACTCGGCCAGCGACGGGTCCTGGGCGCCGGCGCCGACGACCTCGTGGGCGAAGTTGGAGACCAGGCCGTCCCAGCCGTCGAGCTCCCACATGTTCACGACCTCGGGCCAGCGCCCGGTCGAGCCGACGGTCGCCCATACGCCGAAGCACAGCTGGTTGCGCTCGGCCCTGGCCACCGGCACCCAGTTGGCGGTCATGTGGTGCATGTAGCGGGCGCGGTTGTGCCCGACGATGTCGATGAACTCGTGGATGTAGACCTTGTCGTTGGGCACGGCCGGTCTCGCGGGTCGACCGGTCAGGACGAGGCGTTCGACGGCCACTCGGGCCGGTGGTAGCCGTCGAAGCGCAGCTCGCCGCCCCGCAGCTCGCGGATGGTGAGGAAGTCGCCCTTGTAGCCCTTGCGGTCGTGAGGGCCGAACTGGATGTACGTGCCGGGGCCGCCGTTGGTGGCCGGCATCCAGCGGATGCGCTCCATTCCCTCCTTGACGTGGCGCGGCGTCGGGATCGCGGCCTTGCCGATGCCGTGGATCGCCACCCGGGCCGTGTCGTAGGCCAGGGCCACGACCACGTTGCGGGTCGAGCGGCCGAAGCGCTTGGTGAAGCGCTCGACCATCGCCTCGTAGTTGGGGTTGGCGCCGTCCTCGCCGAGCTGGTCGACCCCGTGCCAGCCCTCGAGCCCCTCGGCCCAGCGGTTGGAGTTCGAATAGAACATGAACGCGGTGCCCATGACCCGGGGCGGATCCCAGTCGAGCGCCTTCAGGGCCTCGGCGAAATGGAAGGTCGCGTAGCCGTAGCCGCCGTAGTACAGGCCCTCGACGCCGAGGTCGCGCATCATGGCCAGGTCGTCCTGCAGGCCGCGGGGGTTGGGTTCGAGCTTGACCTCGCGCACGACGGTCAGGCCGAGGTCGCCGGCCGCGTCGCGGAAGTAGTCGGCGTAGTCGCGGCCGGAGCTGCCCTGCTCCCAGAACGACCCGACCTTGGTGATGCCCCGGGCCGCCAGCCACTGCGCGCACATCACGCCCTCGGTGGGGATGTCTCCGTTGGCCACGGTGAAGCAGTAGTCGGACGCGAACTTGTGGGCGCCCGTCCAGCCGATGCAGGCGACGCCGAGCTCGTTGGCGGTGTCCTGCAGCACGATCGAGTTGTCGGAGATCATGGGCCCGAGCACGACCACGCAGCCCTGCTCGACCAGCCAGCGGTAGCCGTCGATCACCTTGCGGTAGTTCTCGCGCGGCAGGCCCCGGGCGTCCGCGATGACGAGCTGGATGGGCCCCCGCGAGTAGACGCCCTCGTTGAGCGCGTCCTCGATGGCCAGGATCGTGGGGTCGATCCAGTCGGCCAGCAGCTGGTTGAGGTCCATGTCGATGAGGATGCCGATCTTCACCGGCTCGAACGGGTCGCCCTGGGTCTGCACGCCGCCGGTCGGCGGGTAGATCGTGATGCCCTGCACCGCCCGGTCGCTCGCGGCCCCGCCGCCCTGGTACCAGGCCGTGCCGTCGCCGCCCCGGCCCGTCAGGTAGGACTCGGTGCCGTGCGTGACCGAGCTGACGGCCCGGTCCGGCTGGGCGATGCCCAGGTCCACCGGAGCGGGGAACATCCGCTCCGCGTACTCGTGACCCTCTGCCATGGTGGCTCCCCTCCGGCGCCTTGTTCGACGGACTGAACTGTAGTTCACTCCTCAGGAGGCGGATTCGGCGACGGCGCCGACCACCGGCGATCGAGGGGGATCCATGGATACCGGCGACATGATCATGATCAGCGTGGACGACCACCTGGTCGAGCCGCCCGACCTCTTCGAGAACCACCTGCCGGAGAAGTACGCGTCCCGCGACGAGGCCCCGCGCGTCCACCGCCGGCGCGACGGCTCCGACGTGTGGATGTTCAACGGGCAGAAGATCCCCAACGTGGGGCTCAACGCCGTCGCCGGTCGCCCCAAGGACGAGTACGGCATCGAGCCCACCGCCTTCGACGAGATGCGGCCGGGCTGCTGGAACATCCACGACCGCATCAAGGACATGAACGCCGGCGGGGTGCTCGGGTCGATGTGCTTCCCCTCGTTCCCCGGGTTCTCCGGCCGGGTGTTCGCCACGCCCGACGACAAGGACTTCGCGCTCGCCATCCTGCAGGCCTACAACGACTGGCACGTCGACGAGTGGTGCGGCAGCTACCCCGGCCGCTTCATCCCCATGGGCCTCGTCCCGCTGTGGGACCCCGAGGTGGCCGCAGCCGAGGTGCGGCGCCTGGCCCGCAAGGGCGTCCACTCGATCACCTTCACCGAGAACCCGGCGACGCTGGGCTACGACAGCTTCCACAACGAGTCGTGGGACCCGCTGTGGACCGCCTGCGCGGACGAGGACGTCGTCGTCTCGATCCACCTCGGGTCGTCCGGCCAGCTCGCCGTCACCGCGCCCGATGCCCCCATCGACGTGATGATCACGCTGCAGCCGATGAACATCTGCCAGGCGGCGGCCGACCTGCTGTGGTCGCGGATCCCCAAGCACTACCCGACCCTGAAGATCGCCCTGTCCGAAGGCGGCACCGGGTGGATCCCCTACTTCCTCGACCGGCTCGACCGCACCTACGACATGCACCACCTCTGGACCGGGCAGAACTTTGGCGACCGCCTGCCGAGCGAGGTGTTCCGCCAGCACTTCCTGACCTGCTTCATCTCCGACCCGGTCGGCGTGCAGCTCCGCCACATGATCGGCATGGACAACATCGCCTGGGAGTGCGACTACCCGCACTCCGACTCGTCGTGGCCCGAGGCGCCCGAGGAGCTGGCCGCCGTGCTCACCGTCAACGACGTGCCGGACGACGAGGTCGCGAAGATCACGCACGAGAACGCCATGCGCTGGTACTCGTTCGACCCGTTCGCCCACCGCCCCCGGGAGCGCTCGACGGTCGCCGCCCTCCGCGCCGAGGCCGGCGACTGGGACGTGTCCGAGCGCTCCTACGACAAGGGCCGCTTCGAGATCAGCCACACGGGCACCGACCTCGGCAGGCTCGCGGAGCAGGCGACGGCGTAGCCGGCACACCTCCGGTGAGCGGGGCCGATAGCGACGTCGTCAGGCTCCCGCGCGGTGCTCCTGGTGGACCTCAGGTCGCGCCTGCGACCGCCGCGTCGCCGTTCGTCGACCTCGGCTCCACCGATCCCTTCTCGGATGGACCGGAGCTGGTGTCCGCGGACGCGCCGCCAGCCTTGAGCTGGGTCCGCTGGGTGCGCGATCCGAACTTCACGTTGGTGAACGCCGACTCGACGTTGTCGCTCCACGACTTCAGGAACGTGACGACATCGGTCAGTCCCATCGGCCCGGCCTTGAGCTGATCGTCGTAGCTGTGCAGCACGTAGTTCAGAAAGTGAGCAGCGATGAGCCGCTTCTGGAAGCGCGTCGCCTGGTCGAGGCACGCACGGCCCAGACTGAGAACGCCGAAGAGGATGGACGTCACAGCCGCCGCGAACGCGGCGCCCCGCAGCAGCTCGTAGATCATCACGTTCACCGGGTCATCCGCCGCCGCGATCCGTCGCGAGGCGGCGGCTGAGAGAGCGGGAAGCTCCACGACGGCCGCAGTGGTGCCGATCGTACCGACGAGGAAGACGAGGACCGCCGCCTTCCGCAGCCAGCTGATCGATCGACGGAGCTCGTCGAGAACGTGCCTGAACTCCGCTCGGGCGACCGCCTCGTTCGCCGTCGTCTCCACATCACCAGTGCTCACGTCGAACCCTTCTGCCGCCGCCGATGCGAGTGCAGTCGAGCGGACCGTCGACGCGATCTCAATGGCACTGGCGGCCAACTGCGAGGGACCGTGGCGCCGATCCTCGTCTCGCGGCGCGCGATGCCAGACCGGTACCGTGCCATCGATGAGCAGATCCGCAACTCGCGGGGCCGGGCGCGTCGGCGGGCTCAGCGCCACGACCTGGCGGTGCTTCGAGCCCCACCAGGTCGATGCCGTGGTCACCACCCGGGAGGGCGGCGTGTCGACGGGCCCCTACGAGAGCTTGAACCTCGGGCTCCACGTGGGCGACGACGCAGAACGGGTCGTCGAGAACCGCCGGCGGGCGGCGACGACGGTGCGGCTCGACCTCGACGACATCGTGTTCTGCCACCAGACCCACGGCCGCGACGTCGCCGTCGTCGACCACCGCGACCGGGGGCGGGGCACGCGCACGGTCGACGACGCCGTGCCCTGCGACGCCGTGGTGACAGCCACGCCGGACCTCGGGCTCGCCGTGCTGGTCGGGGACTGCGTCCCCCTGGTGCTGTACGACCCGGGCGCTCACGTGCTCGGCGCGGTGCACGCCGGGTGGCGGGGCACGGTGGCGCGGATCACCGAGGCCGCGGTCGAGGCGATGACCGGGCTGGGCGCCGACCAGGGAGGGATCGTCGCCGGGATCGGACCGGCCATCACGGCCGACCGCTACCAGGTGGGCGACGAGGTGGCGGAAGCCGCCCGGGACTGCTTCGCCGACGACCCCGCCGCGGTCGACGACGTCGTCCGTCCCGATGGGACGGGGCGCTGGCTCTTCGACCTGTGGGCCGCCAACCGGCGCATCCTGGTCGAGGCGGGGCTGCAGCCGGGGAACATCGAGGTCAGCAGCGTCGGCACCGGGCCCGGCACCCCGTTCTTCAGCGACCGGGCCGCCCGGCCGTGTGGGCGCTTCGCGGCTCTGGCCCGCCTGCAGGCTCGGTAGCCTGAGCCGTCGCATGGCCTCCACCGACCCCCCGCCCGAGCCGCCCGTGCGCGGCCAGGTGTTCCGGTACGAGGGCTACGACCTCGATCCCGGTGCGAACCTGCTCACGTGCCGGTACTCCCTCGATGGGCGCGACTTCGCCGAGCGGGTGACGTTCGACGTGGGCGGCGGCGCACGCTGGGACGACCCCGCCGTCGACCAGGCCGCCCGCTGGGTGTTCCTGCTGGCGGGCGTGTCCTACTACAAGACCGGCGCGCCGCCGCTGATCGAGCTGCCGAACACACCGCTGCGCACCGGCGAGCGCGCCTTCCTGCGCGACGTGTACCTCGACGGCATGGGCGAGTTCGCCTACCGCAACGGGCTGGACCTCTCCGGCCTGTGCATCGAGGCCCCTGTTCTCGCCGACGGCGCTGAGGGTGCGACAAGGCCCGCCGCCACCACCGCCGACCACGGCGGCGCCGGCCCGACCGGGGCTGCGGGCGCCGGTGGTCCGACCGGCGACTCCGCCACCGCCGGCAAGCGGCCTCTCGTGCCGTTCGGCGGGGGCATCGACTCGATCGTGACCGTCGAGCTGGTGCGTCCGCTGGCCGACGCCGCGCTGTTCGTCGTATCCCGCCCGGGCGACCGGTTCGCGGCGATCGAACGCCCGGCGGCCGTGACGGGCCTGCCGGTGATCCGGGCCGAGCGCGAGATCGACCCCCAGGTGCTGCGGTCGCGCGAGCTCGGGTTCCTCAACGGGCACGTGCCGGTCACCGGCATCATCTCGGCGATCGGCGTCATGGCCGCTGCGCTGGACGGGCGCGACGCGCTGATCATGTCCAACGAGTGGTCGTCGTCGATCGGCAACCTCGAGGTCGGCGACCGCACGGTCAACCACCAGTGGTCGAAGAGCCTGGCGTTCGAGGCGGCCTTCCGGTCGGTGCTGGCCGCATCGGTGGGCACGGTCGACTACTTCTCCCGCCTGCGGCCCTACACCGAGCTGTTCATCGCCGAGCGGTTCTCGCACCTCGCTGGCTACCACCTGGTCTTTCAGAGCTGCAACCGCGGATTCCACATCGATCCCGCGCTGCGGCTCGACCACTGGTGCGGCCGCTGCGACAAGTGCGCGTTCATCGACCTGATCCTCGCCCCGTTCATGGACGCCACCGACCTGGCGGCCGTGTTCCGGGGGCAGGAGCCGCTCGACGACCTCGACCTGCTGCCCCGGTTCGAGTCGCTGGTCGACACGTCCGGCGCCCTCAAGCCGTGGGAGTGCGTCGGCGAGGTGAACGAGTGCCGCGCCGCCGTGGCGCTCGCCGTCCAGCGTGCCGACCGGGCGATCACCCCCGTCCTGCGGGCGCTGGCCGAGCGGCTCGGCGACCGGCTCCCTTCCCCCGACGACATCGCCGCCATGATGGTGCCGGTGGGCGAGCACTTCGTGCCCGATGCGTACGCGACCAGCGATCTCCTGGTCTGACCTCCGCGGCCGGCTGGTCGGCGTGTGGGGGCTCGGCGTCGAGGGCCGCGCCACGATCCGCAAGCTGGCCGACCTGGGCGTCACGTCCGTGCTCGTCGACGATGCGCCACCCGCGGCGGGGGTCGACGGGCGGCAGGTCGACGCCACCGCCGACGGCGGGCTGGAGGCCCTCGCCCGTTGCGACGTGGTGATCAAGACCCCGGGCATCAGCCGCTACCGGCCGGAGGTCGACGTCCTCGCCTTCGGGGGCACGCCCGTGGTCGGCGGACTGGGCCTGTGGCTCGCCGAGGCCGACCGCGACCGGGTCGTGTGCATCACCGGCACCAAGGGCAAGAGCACGACCACCGCCATCGCCGGCCACCTCCTCACCGGGCTGGGACGCCGGGTGATGATCGGGGGCAACCTCGGGCTGCCGCCGTACGACCCCGAGGCACCGACCGACGTCGACCACTGGGTCATCGAGGTGTCGAGCTACCAGGCGGCCGACGTGCCGGTGTCGCCGCCGGTCGTGGCGGTCACCTCGCTGCACCCCGACCACCTGACCTGGCACCGCGACGACCCCGAGACCTATTACGCCGACAAGCTCTCGCTGTGCTCCCAGCGGGGCGCGGACCTCACGATCGCCAACGGCGACAGCCCCCTGCTGCGGGACCGGGCCGGCCTGCTCGGCCCCCGTGTGGAATGGATCACGGAGCCGACCGGCGAGAACGACGCCGCCGAGCCCGCGGGGCCCGCCGACGACTGGACCGCCGGCCTCGGGCTGCTCGGCGCCCACAACCACCGCAACGCGCTCATCGCACGGGCCTGCCTGGTGGCGCTCGGCGTCGACGGTGCCCGCGACGAGGCCGCGCTGGCGGCAGCGGCGGAAGGTTTCGAGCACCTGGAGAGCCGGCTGCGGCCGGTGGACACGGTCGACGGCGTCCTGTTCGTCGACGACAGCCTGTCGACCAACGTGCTGCCCACGCTGGCCGCGGTCGACGCCTTCCCGGGACGCCGGGTGGCGGTGATCGTCGGCGGCCAGGATCGCGGCATCGACTACGGCCCGCTCGCCGCGGGGCTCGCCGCCCGCACGGCGCCGACGCTGGTGACGATCACCGAGTCGGAGGCCGCGGGGCGCATCCGCGTTGCGTTCGACACCGCGGCGGTCCCAGACAACGTCGCGGTCGTCGACTGCGTCGACCTCGGCACCGCCGTCGAGACCGGCCACCGGTGGGCCAGCCCCGACGGCGTGGTGCTGCTGTCGCCCGCGGCGCCGAGCTTCGACCGGTTCCGCGACTACCGGGCACGCGCCGCGGCGTTCGTCGATGCGGTGGCCGGCCTCCGCGCCGCGTCAGGTCGCGACCGCCCCTGAACACCAGCGATCCCATGCGGGACGTGAGGTCCTGCGTCGAACTGGGGATTGCATCGGTCACACCATGGCGGTACCACTGTCACGACGACGCGTGACATGTGGCGGACGCGACGTCACGGGATCGGGCGAGCGGTCCCGAGGCGACCTGCGGGAGGCGGACATGGACGACGGGACCCCAGCCGTCGCGGCGACGGTCACTCGGCGAGGGCGACAGACACGCCGTCGCTGCGGGGACGTCGCGGCGGAGCGCAGCACATGACCGCGGCCGATCGCTGGTACTGCGGACCGGCGTCGGACCGCTGGGCGTACGCGGTCGACGACATCGGCGGCATCCAGGGCGGCGAGGGCCGGGTGGTGCGGGCCGAGCGCCGCAGCAAGGGCGACGACCAGGTGGGGTTCACCGGCGCCGCGTCGCTGAAGCTCACCACCGACCACCGTCCCGAGCGGGCGGCGCTCCTGCGGGAGCGGTGGGCCCGCCTCGCAGGGATCGACCACCCCAACCTCGCTCGCGCGCTCGAGGTGTTCGAGGGGCCCGGCCTGTTCCGCACAACGTGCCCGCCGCGCACCGATGACGTGCTGTACGTCGCCGCCGCCTGGGTGGAGGGCCGGCCGCTGCGGTCGGCCGGTCTCCTCGACGCCGCCGGTGCCGCCGCCCTGGCTCGCGACCTTGCCGCGGGCCTGGCCGAGCTGCATCGGCACGGGATGGTGCACCGCGACGTCCATCCTGGCAACGTCGTCCTCGACGTCGACGGCCGGGCGGTCCTCATCGACTTCGGCTGCTGTCGTGCCGAGGACGCGGCGGCGACCGGCACGGTCACCGGCACCCTGGGCTTCATCGCGCCGGAGGAGCTGCACGGCACCGGGGGACCCGCCGCCGACCGCTGGGGCCTCGGCATGGTGACGGTGTTCGCGCTGCTCGGCCACCCCCAGGGGCCGCAGGGTCGAGCCGCCCTCGTCACGGAGCTCGAGACCAGCCTTGCCGGCGGTGGCGCCGGCGATCCCCGACGGGCCGCCCGCCTGCTGGCCGACATGGTGGATCCCGACCCGGACCGCCGCCCCGCCGACGCACTGGCCTGGTCCCGCGAGCTGACCGAGGCGGTGACGCGCACGCCGCGTCCCCACGCCCGGCGGGCGCTGAGCGCCGCTGCGGCCGCCGCCGGCGTCGTGCTCGCAGGCACCGTGGCGGCGGGCCTGGCCCTGGCCGCCGCATCCGAGGACGGGTCGGGGCCGAGCGCGGACACGGGCGGAGGCGCCGGCACGACAGCCGACTGCGCCGCGGCGGGGAACGGCGGCACCGCCGCGCTGACAGCCGCGATCGACCGCCTGGCACCAGGAGCGTGCGCCGGCGGCGACCCGCAGATGTTCGTGGACGCCGAGTTCCAGGCCATCGCGGATGCGGAGGGGGCCAGCGAGGGTGTCGTGGTGGTCGCCCCGTCCGGCGAGGCGGTCCTGCTCGACGACGCCATGTGGACGTCGTACCGCGAGATCGCGGGCAAGGTGTCGCCGGAGAACGCCGTGCTCTACGGCGGCTACCCGGTCTCGGTCGAGCGCACCGACGACCCCGCCGCCGTGATCGTGCACCTCGACCGGGGCGGCTACCTGGTCGGGCGCCGCGCGGACACGCAGTTGTTCTGGCTGCCCACGCCGGTGCTCGACCTGTACGAGTCCCACGGCGGGCTCGACGGCGACCTGGGCTTCCCGACGACGAACCCCTACCCGGTCGGCGACGAGCTGCACCTCGACTTCGAGCACGGGTACATGGAGGCGCCGCTCGACCAGCTGCTGGCCCTGCTCCGGGGCGAGCGGGTGGAGACAGCGGTCGTCGTCAACGAGCGTGCCGGGGTCTCGGACGAGGCGGGCGCGGCGGCGCCGATCCGCGAGCGGATCCTGCGGCAGGCATCCGGGACCGCCTGGTGGATCGACGCCGACGGGTCTCGCCACTGGATCCCCGACGGCGGAACCTGGGAGTGCCTCGGCGGCGACGCCGTCGTCGCCGACAGCCACGCCCGCGGCTGGGCCGCCGCCGCCTATCCGCTCGCCGAGCCGGCGGTGTGCCCGTGACCCGCCGGGCAGGCATCGCGAGGCCAGTCGTCGCATTGGCACCCGCTGCCACGGTCTCGCCGGCCCTCGTTGCGGAGGGTGCCCCTACCGTGCCCGGCATGGACGCGGCCGCCGCCGGCACGATCTCCACCGACGAGCGCGTCGTCGTCCTCGACGCCGGTCGGGAGGTCACCTTCGGCCGGGCGCCCACCACCCTGCTGCGCATCGGCCATGCGCCGATCTACGACGACGTCGTGCCCAAGGTGGCAGGCAAGGTGTTCGTCCACGACGGCCGGGTCGTGGTGGCCAACCTGCACGACGTGCTCGCCCTCGACATCCGGGTGGAGGGCCGGCCGCTCATCTCGGTGGCGCCCGGCGACTGGCACTCGCCTCGCGAGGGCACCTACGACGTGCTCGTCACCGGCACCTACACCTACGAGCTGGCCGTCACCGTCAACACCGCGAGCAACCCGACCCGGGTGATCGACCCGGCGACGCTCGACGACCCCGGCCCCCCGACCGGCGCCCGCCCGCGGCTCACCGAGCGGCAGCGGAAGATCCTCGACGCGTACGTCGCCCCGCTGGCCGACGGCGCGCCCCCCGCGTCTCACCAGCAGGTGGCGGAGATGGTCGGGATCAGCCGCTCGCTGGTGCGCCTCGAGTGCCACAAGATCTGGAGCGAGCTGCTGGTGGCCGGCGTGCCCATGCGCAGCCTCGGCGACGCCCGCGACGAGGTCGCGGACGCCTGGGCCCGCCACCGGTTCTGACGAACGCGCTCCCCCCGCGCGTCACCGCCCCCGGCGCGGGCTCGGCCGTAATCTCCCCGCCGGCCGAGCCCACGGCGGACCGCGCCTTCCGTGGGGCGGCAGCCGAACAGGGCCGAGCGCCAGGTCGCCGCTCGCGGCCGTGACGAGCCCGGCGTCACGGGCCGAGGCCGAGCGCACGGGCGATGCCGTCCAGGTCGGAGGACACGTGCCGCCGCTGGATCAGACGGGTCGCCCGCAGCACCGGGCCGAGGATGCGCCCCCCGAACGGCACGCCCTCCAGGTGGGTGAACACCGTGCGGCCGGCGTCGTCCGGGTGCGCTTCGGCGGCCATGCCGACGACGTACAGGCGAGGCCGCGACACCATCCAGCACCAGCCCGGCTCCAGGTCGACATCGAACACCAGGGGCATCCGGACGAACCACCAGCCGCTGCGGGCCCGGGCCCGCAGGCGGGTGCCGTCGCGGGCCAGCACCTCCAGGGAGGCGACCGAGGCGTCGAAGGTCGGCACCGACGTGGGCAGGTCGGCGATGAACCCCCACACCTGCTCGACGGGCGCGTGGAGCTCGCGGTGCTCGACCACCACCCCGGGCAGACCGGCCGCCAGGGCCCGCAGGCGCGCCCCGGGCGGCAGGGTGGCCGTCGGCCACGCGGCTCCGGCGGCCGCAGCGTCGAGATCGGTCCACGTCGGGGCACCCACGCTGCTCGTCCCGTTCGGGTCGCTCATGCCGTCCACCTCTCACGGAAGGCGGTGCGGGCCCGGTGCAGCCGGGATTTGACCGTCCCCTTGGCCACGCCGAGCACCTCGGCCATCTCGGCCTCGTCCAGCCCGTCGAGGTGGCGGAGCACGAGCACCGCCCGCTGCTCCGGCGCGAGGGCGTCGAGGACGGCTCGGACCTCGACCGCGGTGGCACCGTCGGGCACGCTGACGGCCGGATCGAGCCGGCCCGGGTCGACCGGCACCGAACGCCCGCCGGCCGCGGCGCGCACCGCCTCCCGCACCGCGATGCGCCGGGCCCAGCCGCGCAGGGCGTCGGGCTCCCGCAGCGTCGTCAGGTTCCTCGTCACCGCCACCATGGCCTCCTGCAGCGCGTCGTCGCCGGCATCGAGGGCGATGGCCCCGCAGATGCGCCCCAGGTAGGGCGCGAGGTCGCGCAGCACCGCCTCCAGGGCGGCGGCGTCACCTCGCTGGGCCCGCCGGACGACGGCTCGATCCACACCCACAAGAGGCGCGGAACCACCCGGAGGTTCCGGCCCTCTTGTGGGTGAGCGAGACCGACCCATCGAAGGAGCATCCCATGACATCCCCTGCGACCGAGGTGACCGTCGTCGGCGGCGGCCTGGCCGGGCTGATCGCCGCGATCGAGGTGGCCGAGGCCGGCGTGCCGGTGCGCGTGCTGGAGGCCCGCTCCCGTCCGGGCGGCCGGGCCACCTCGACCCCCGGCCCGTACACGGCCAACCTGGGGCCGCACGCCCTCTACACGGGGACCGCGCTGTGGGACTGGCTGCGCAGCCGCGACCTGCACGGTCCGGCGCCGATGCCCCGCACGACGCGCATCCTGACCCGCTGGCAGGGCGAGGCCCGACGCCGGCCGCCCCGGGCGCTCGCACCGATCCTGCGGCTGCGGAACGTCGACGCCCCGGTCGACGCCGACCTGCGCACCTGGGCCACCGACCACTGGGGGCCCGACACCGCCGCCGCGCTCGCCGGCAGCAGCGGGGCCCTCACGTTCGACCACGACCCCGGGCGCTTGTCGGCGGCGTTCGTCGTCGAACGCATCCAGCGGATCCTGCTGCGGCCGGTGCCCACCGCCCGCTACGTGGCGGGCGGCTGGTCGGCCCTCGTCGCCCGGATCGTCGCGCATGCCGAGCGGCGCGGCGTCACGGTCGAGACCGGAGCGCCGGTCGACCGCGGTCGCCTCGACGACCTGACGACCCGGGGACCGGTGATCCTCGCCGTCGAGCCGGGCGCGGCCCGCCGGCTGCTCGGCGACGAGGTCGCCCCGGCCGAGCCCCGGCGCGTGGCCCTCCTCGACGTCGGGCTGACCAGCGCCCGGCGCGACCCGTACGTCGTCGTCGACCTCGACGAGGCCATCTTCTCCACCCGCCCCTCCGCGGTTGTCGCCGACCTCGCGCCCGCCGGCCACGACCTGGTGCAGCTCAGCGGCGGCATGGCTCCCGGCGAGGATCTCGACGCCGCCGAGTCCCGCCTCGAAGCGGTGCTGGACGCGGGCTACCCCGCCTGGCGCGACCGGGTCGCCTGGCGCGACCGGGTCGACTGGCGCCGCCGGGCCCGGGTGAGCGAGGCCACCGGCGCGGTCGACCTGCCCGGCGCCACGTGGCGGGACCGCCCGGCGATCGACCGGGGCGACGGTCTCTGGCTCGCGGGCGACTGGGTGGCCTCGCCGGGGCACCTGGCCGAGGTCAGCGCGACGAGCGCGGTGACCGCGGCCAGGGCGGCGGTCACGGCCGCGAGGCGGGCTCGGGCGTCCGCCGGGAGGGCTGCGGTGCGGTGACCGCGACCGGTCCGCCCGCACGCCTGTGCTCGCGCAGCCCGATGCGGGCGTGCAGGCGGGCGAGCGGGGCGGGAGCCCACCAGTTCCAGCGGCCCATCAGCTTCATCGTCGCCGGCACGAGCAGCGACCGCACCACCGTCGCATCCACGATCACGGCCAGCGCCAGGCCCAGCCCCAGCTGCTTGAAGGCCACGATCTCGCCCGTCAGGAAGCCGGCGAACACGATCACCATCAGCAGCGCCGCCGAGGTGATGATGCGCCCGGACCGCTGCAGCCCCTGGGCCACGGCGAGGTCGTTGTCGCCGGTCTCCTCCCACACCTCGCGGATGCGGGAGAGGAGGAAGACCTCGTAGTCCATCGACAAGCCGAACGCGAACACGAAGACGATCACCGGCATCACGAGGTCGAGGGAACCGGGGGCGTCGAACCCCAGCACCCCGGCCAGGTGCCCGTCCTGGAACACCCACACCAGCGCCCCGAACGTCGCGCCCAGCGACAGCACGTTCATGACGATCGCCTTCACCGGCACCACGACCGAGCCGGTCATGAGGAACAGCAGGACGAAGGTGGCCACCACGACGATCCCGACCGCGAGGGGCAGGCGCGAGGTGATCGAGTCCCGGAAGTCGACGATCTCCGCCGGGTCGCCCGTGACCCCCACCGGGAACGGCGTGTCGAGGGCCCGCACGTCGCCCACGACGGCCTGGGCCGTGCGCCCGTTCGACTCGCCCTCGGCATGGATCTCCACCACGGTGACACCCTCACCCTCACCGTCACCGGCCCCCGCCCGCGCCCCTGCACCGGGGGCGTCCGACGGCAGATCGAGCACGGTCGCCTCCGCCACACCCGGCAGGCCGGCGACGGCGGCCAGCCATGGCCCGACAGCCGGGTCGTCGGGGTCGACGTCCGCGACCGCGACCACCGGCTCGGCGGTCACGATCGAGAACCGGGCGTCGATCGCCTCTGCCACCTGCCGAGTCTCCGAGGACCGGGGCAGCGCCTTCACCCCGATGTCGTCGAACCGAGCGTTCGCGAACGGCGCCGCCAGCAGCACGAGCCCGACGCCGACGAGCACCACGACCGGGACCGCCCGCCGCTGCACCAGCCCGGCCAACCGGGCGAAGGCACCGTGCGACGCCGCGGGAGCCACGGCACCGAGCCGGTGGCCCCAGCGGGCGAGCAGCGCCGGGAGCAAGGTCAGCGCCGCGGCCATCGTGGCGAGCACCACCCCGATGCCGCCGATCGCCAGCGACCGGATCGTCGGGTCGGGGAAGACCGCCAGCGCCACCAGGGCCGCCGCCACCGTCGCCGCCGAGAACACGACCGTCCGGCCCGCCGTCGCCATCGTGGCCCGCACCGCGGCGGGCACCTCGCGACCGGCGCCGCGCTCCTCGCGGAAGCGGCTGATCATCAGCAGGCCGTCGTCGATGCCGAGCCCGATGCCGAGCATCATCGCCACGTTCACCGCGTACAGGGAGATGTCGGTGAGCCCCGCCGCTCCCGACAGCACGAGCATGGTCGCCCCCACGCCGCTGAGCGCGACGGCGAGCGGGAGCCCGGCCGCGAGCACGCCGCCGAACACGAGCGTCATCACCAGCAGCGCGATCGGCAGGGACAGCATCTCGGCCCGCTGGGCGTCCTCCTCCGCCTGCTCGGCGATCTCGTCGTCGAGCAGGGCCTCGCCGCCGACCAGCACCTCGGGCGCGTCGATCGCCCGCAGCTCGTCGACGACCGCGTCGATGGCGTCCTCCTCCTCGCCGTCGCCGAGACCGGGCGCCAGCTCGACCGCCACCGCCGTGGCCCCGCCGTCGTCGCTCGGCAGCGCCCCCACCGTGGCGACACCGTCGATCGCCTGCAGCCGGGCGGGCAGCTCGTCGCCGACCCGTGCGCCGTCGACCACCGCGAACACCTCCGCCCCACCCGGGTCGAGCCGGGCCAAGCGGTCGCCCACCTGCTCGGACTCGAAGGACGGCGCACCGTCGAGGTCGGCGTCCAGCGTGGAGAAGAGGGTGCCGGCGGCGACGACGCCGAGCACGAGGACCGTGAGCCACGCGAGTGCGATGCGTCGCGGCGCCCGGATGGCCAGTGATGACAGTCGATCCAACATGCCGCGAGCGTGCGCCCGGCGGCCGGCCCGGTCGTCGGGCCGTGGTCTGATCAGCCTCCGCCGGCGGTCTGACCGACCAGACCCGCCTCGTAGGCGAAGATCACCGCCTGCACCCGGTCGCGCAGGTCGAGCTTCATCAGGATGCGGCCGACATGGGTCTTCACCGTGGCCTCGCCCACGAACAGCTCGGCGCCGATCTCCGCGTTGTTGCGGCCGCGGCCGATCAGCACCAGGACCTCGCGCTCGCGGGGCGTCAGGCGGTCGAGCCCGGCTCCTCTTGCCGGCACGGGCGCGGCGGGACGACGGGCGAAGTCCTCGATCAGGCGTCGGGTGACGGCGGGGGCGAGCAGGGCGTCACCCCGGGCGACGACCCGTACGGCGTGGACGAGGTCGTCGCGGCGCACGTCCTTGAGGAGGAAGCCGCTGGCGCCGGCCCGCAGTGCCTCGAACACGTACTCGTCGAGGTCGAACGTGGTGAGGATGACGACCCTGACCGGGTGCGCCACGCCGGGGCCGGCGAGCTGCCGGGTGGCCTCGATGCCGTCGACGTGGGGCATGCGCACGTCCATGAGCACGACGTCGGCGCCCTCGCGACGGGCGACCGCCACCGCCTCCCCGCCGTCCGCCGCCTCGCCCACCACCATGAGGTCGGGCTGGGCGTCGACGATCATGGCGAAGCCGCTGCGCACCAGCTCCTGGTCGTCCGCCACGACCACCCGCACAGGCACGGACCCGGTCACCTCGTCCCCCTGGACACGGCCGCACCGTACCGCCGACCGGACCGCTGGAGCACTCGACCCGACACGACCTCGCCGCCCGGCCGATCCGTCCCGGCACGATCGCGCCCGACGGGCTCGGCCCGGACCCACCGCCTCGGCCGGACACCGCGGCCCGGCACGGACGCCCCGACAGCCCGCCCCGGCCCCCCGCTCGGCCGGACGCCGCGGCTCGGTTCGGTGGGGCCCGGGATCAGCCGGCGCGGTCCACCAACGGCAGGACGGCCCGCACGACGAACCCTCCGCCCGGGCCCGGGCCCGCCGCCAGCTCGCCACCGAGCGCCGTCACCCTCTCGCGCATCCCGACCAGGCCCTGGCCACCCTGGCCATCGGAGGAAGGCGGACCCGACCGGTCGTCCCCGCGCCCGTCGTCGCTCACCCGCACGACGAGCGCCCCAGCGTGGACGTCGACCTCGACGCAGGCCCGGCGGGCGTCGGCGTGTCGCAGCACGTTGGTCAGCGCCTCCTGCACGACCCGGTAGGCGGTGGCACCGACGACGCCGCCCACGGCCACGACGTCGGGCGTGTCGAGGAGGCCGCTCGGGCTCTCGACGCGCGGCTCGGCGCCCCCGGCCGTGGCCCCCGGGCCGGCGGCGGGGTTCCGGCCACCGGAGCGCAGCTCGACGGCCAGGCCCGTCGCTCGCACGGACGCCACCAGGTCGCCGAGCCCGTCGAGGCCGGCCTGCGGCGCCCGCCCCGCCTCCCCCCGCAGCGCGCCCAGGGTCTGACGCAGCTCGGCGAGGGCGGTGCGGGCCGTGTCGCCCACGGTGGCCATCGCCGCCTCCGCCCGGGACGGGTCGGCGGCGAGCACCTCCTGGGCCGCCTCGGTCTGCACGACGACGACGCTCAGGTGGTGGGCAACGATGTCGTGGAGGTCGCGGGCGATGCGCACCCGCTCGTCGGCCGCGGCTCGTTCGGCCTCGGCCCGCTGCCGGTCGGCGAGCCACCGGGACCGTTCCCGCTGCGCACGCATGCTGTCGCCCACCACCCAGCTCGTGATGCCGACGACGTAGTTGACCGCCACGTCCGCAGCGTCGGTCTGCCGGTCGAGCCCGAACGTGACGAGCCCGGCGACCGTGATCGCGACCGCGAACGGCAACGACGTCCGCCGCGGGCCGAGGGCGGCGACCGTGTACACCGCCAGGGCGAGGGCGAAGATGATCGGCGGGTCCGGCTGGTTGGCGGCCCCGTAGGTCAGCGCGGCGACGCCGACCACGACGGCGGACGCCGCGGGCGCCCGCCGCCGCCAGACCAATGCTGCGAACTGCACCGCCTGCAGCCCCCACCCCCACCAGGCGACCTGCCGCTCGGAGTCGTTGGCGTCGTCGACGACGATCGAGACGACGGTCACCGCCGCCACCACGGCGGCGAGGGCCACGTCGGCCACGAGGGGCGGCAGGCGCCGCCAGCGGTCGAGGAGGGCGTCGACGGCGGGCACCGCTCGCACGGTACCGACGCCGCCGGCCGCCGTCATCAGACCGTGGTCTGACCGTGGCCAGACCGTGGTCCGACCGTGAGGATCGGCGTCCCCGGCCGGCGAGGCAATGACTCGCGTCAGCAGCCTCTCGAGGCAATCGTGTGCGGCCCCCGCACGTCATCGCCTCGAGAGGCTCCGGTCGCACGTCATTGCCTCGCCGGACCCCGGAGGTTGCTCAGGGCTCGCGGCCGACCAGCTTCACGAGGCGCACGTAGGCCGGCTCGTCCGCCGACGATGCGATCTTCTCCGCGAAGAACTGCGGGGTGCCCCACACGTCGGGCGGGTAGAGCGCCACGACGGCGAGCGCCGCCTCCGCGAGGTCGTCGGGCAGGGCCGGGTCCTGGCCCGTGGCGACCGCCAGGTCCCAGCCGTGCACGAGGATGTCGACGAAGTGCACGGCGACCGCCTGCTGCGCCGGGATCGCCCCGAACGGGAAGCTGATCTCCGTCGTCGGGTCCGCAGCGGCGAAGGCGGCCGTCACCGCGGCAGCCGAGCGGTCGTAGCCGGCGAGCGGATCGTCGCCCACGCGGTCCCGGGTGCGCTCGTCCCAGTCGATCGGCAGGCCGGATGCCCCCGCCGCGTACAGGTCGTTGTTGCCGAGGACGTGGTTGAGCAACGCGCGGACGTCCCACTCCGCGCACGGTGTCGGCAGGCCGAGCTGCTCGTGGCCCGTGCCCGCCACGTAGGCGCGGGTCACGTCGAGGGTCTTGCGGTCGAGGTCGAGCAGGTCCATGGGTTCCTCCTGGATGCCGGTCAGGCCAGCGCGGGATGGGGGACGGTGGCCACGGCCCGCAGGCGGGCGAACATCGCCGCCCGGGCGCGGTCATGGGCGGTGGGGTCGTCGCACAGCCGAGCGTGCAGGTTGGCCGCCATGCCGAGCGCGTCGAGCTCGAAGGCGAGGTCGGCCGGGTCGAGCCCGGCGTCGACCTCGCCGCGCCGCTGCGCCGACGAGATGACCGCCTCATAGGCGTCGAGCCATAGGCGCCGGGCCGCCGCGATCTCGTCGCGCACCCTCCCCGGCTTCGCGTCGTACTCGGCGGCGACGTTGAAGAAGAAGCAGCCGCCGGGGAACGGGCCGGACCGGCTGTATTCCAGCCAGCGTTCGCACAGCACGACCAGCCGGTCGAGCCCGTCGGGCACGTCGAGGGCGGGCGCGACGACCTCGTCGGTGAACCGGTCGACCGCGGCGCGGATCGTGGCGAGCTGGAGTTGCTCCTTCGAGCCGAAGTGGGCGAACACACCGGCCTTGCTCACCTGCAGGTCGGCCGCGAGCTGACCGATCGAGAGCCCGTCGAGCCCCTCCACGGACGCGATGTCGGCGGCACGGTGCAACACCGCGGCGCGGGTGCGCTCACCCCGGGCCAGGCGACCGTCGGTGGTCACCGGCCACCTCCCGACCGGGCACCATCCGACCGGTCGGCATCGGTCCGGCCGCCACCCGTCCGGTCACCATCGGTTCGGGCGGCATCCGACCGGCCGCCATCCGGCCGACGGCCACTCGTCCTGGCGTCCCCTCGGCGGGCCGCGAGGGGCCGGCGCCAGGCGTCGGCCAGCGCCGGCGAGCGCAGGACCCGGTCGACCACGTCGTCGTCCGCCTCGCCGTCGGCGGCGAACATCGCCGAGAACAGGTCGTGCACGCTGGGGGCGCCGTCGTCGCGGTGGTCGAGGACGAACTCGCCGCCTGTCGGCACGGTGCCGGTCTCGAGCACCCGCAGGTACCAGCCGGTGCGGCCGGTCTCGATCATGCGCGGCCCGATGTCCTTGCGGCCGGCGTGCAGCGCCAGCTTGTAGCAGGGCGAACGTGGCTGGCTGACCTGCAGCCGGGCGTCGCCCCAGCGCCAGACGTCGCCCAGCAGCACGTCGCGCTCGGTGACGCCGGCGAGGGCCACGTTCTCGCCGAGGCCGCCGACCTCGACGGCGAAGCCCTCGGCGCGCCAGGTCGGGTAGTGCTCGGTCGGGTAGACGTAGACGGCCTTGTCGGGGCCGCCGTGCACCCGGAGGTCGGCCTGCCGGTCGCCCGCGAGGTTGGTCGTGCCGAGCGCGAGGGCCGGGCGGTCGACCAGGGACTTGGCGATGGCGCTCTCGACGGGCCCCCGGCGTGTGGTGCCGATGTGGCGGGGCTGCCCGACGTACACGGCGGTGACGGTGGCGCTGAGGGGCGGTCTGGTGGTCACGCGGAACAATCTATACGACCGTTCGATTTGTTTTCCACGGCTTTGCGAGGAAATCTCGAGAGGGGATCTCCTTGCCTGACTAAAGTCAGAGAAGTGGACGGCACGATGATCGACCAGGTCCGCCGCTTCAACCGGCGGGTCACCCAGCGGGTCGGCGCGCTCGACGACCACTTCCTCGCCCGCGACCGGTCCCTCGGCGAATCACGCGTGCTGTGGGAGATCGGCCTCGGTGCGGACGGGTGCGACGTCCGGCGCCTCCGGGCCGCGCTCGACCTCGACTCGGGCTACCTCAGCCGACTGCTGCGGTCGCTGGAGGCCGACGGTCTGGTCACCGTCGAGCCCAGCGCGGCGGACGGTCGGGTCCGCACGGCCCGGCTCACCCCGGCCGGTGCGGCCGAGCGCAGCGAGATCGACCGGCGGGCCGACGACCACGCCTGGTCGCTCCTCGCCCCGCTGCCCGAGGGGCAGCGGCAGCGGCTGGTCGACGCCATGGGCCAGGTCGAGCGGCTGCTCACCGCCGCCCTGGTGGAGATCGCTCCGGCCGACCCGGCCGACCCCGCGGCCGAGCACTGCCTGCAGGCGTACTACGCGGAGATCGACCGACGCTTCGCCGGCGGGTTCGACCCCGCTCGCAGCCGGCGTGCCGGCCTGGACGACATGCGTCCGCCGCATGGCGTGTACCTCGTCGCCCGACTCGGCGACGAGGCGGTGGGCGGCGGCGGGCTGCTGTTCCACGGCGACGAGCCGACCGAGCTCAAGCGCCTGTGGGTGTCCCCCTCGGCCCGCGGCCTGGGCGTGGGGCGACGGCTGCTCGCCGAGCTCGAGGCGCGTGCGGCCGCCACCGGCAGCCGCACCATCCGCCTCGACACCAACCACACGCTCACCGAGGCGATCGCGATGTACCGGTCGGCCGGCTACCGCGAGGTCGACCGGTTCAACGACGAGCGCTACGCCGACCACTGGTTCGAGAAGGATCTCGCGCCAGACCCGTCCGGAGCGGGAGAACCCGGCGTGCGGGGAGATCGCCCGTCCTCCGGGCCGGGATGACTGCGACAGACTGCGGCATGGTCGACATCTCCCCCGATGCGGTGGACACCGGCACCGCGCAGGCCTGGACCGCGCTCGGCGGGGATCCCGCCCTCGTCGAGCGCATCGCGTTCGCGGGGCGCGGCGCCCTTCCCGCCCGCCTTCCCGTCATGGACCTCGCCCGCGCCACCGTCGCCGCCTGCTCGCTGGCCGGCGCCGAGCTCGCTGCGTGCCGCACGGGCGGCGAGGTCCCGGCGGTCCGCGTCGACGACGGCGCGGTGACGGCGGCGTTCCTCTCCGATCGCCTGGTGCGGCTGGACGGCGCCGCGCCGACGACGTTCGCCCCGCTCTCCCGCTTCTGGCCGGCCGCCGACGGCTGGGTGCGCACCCACGGCAACTACCCGCACCACAGGACCCGACTGCTCGGCGCGCTCGGGCTCCCGGACGACGCCGCGGAGGAGGCCGCGGCCGCGGCGGTGGCCGAGCGGCCCGCGCGGGAGCTCGAGGACGCGGTCTACGCGGCCGGCGGGCTCGCCGTGGCGGTGCGGACCCTCGACGAGTGGGCGGTGCATCCGCAGGGCGCCGCGGCGGCCGCCCATCCGCTGCTGGTGACGGAGCGGATCGGCGGGGAGGGCCCGCGGCGCTGGTTCGCCAGCTCCGACAGGCTGCCGTGCGCGGGGGTGCGCGTGCTCGACCTGACGCGCGTGCTGGCCGGCCCGACCGCGACCAAGACGCTGGCCCTTCTCGGCGCCGACGTCCTGCGGATCGACCCGCCCGGGATGCCGGAGACCCAGGACGCCCACAACGACACCGGGATGGGCAAGCGCTCCGCACTGCTGGACCTGGCGAGCGCCGCCGACCGGAGGGTGTTCGAGGA
>DASUQS010000172.1:0-3055 GCA_036280455.1 Acidimicrobiales bacterium | reverse complement strand
CGGGAAGGCCCCAGCCGTTGCGGTAGACGAGCCGCACCAGGAGGATCGCGCCGTCGTCACGCTCGATCACACACGCGGCCCCGACGGTGAACGACGGCGCGATCACGCGCACGATCCACCGGCGCATCAGGCGGGGGATTCGCCGCCAGACCCGGAGCAACGCCCGCTGCGTGGCCGCGATCACAGGGCGACCCTACCGGCGCCCTCGCGGCCGACGGATGATGGCCACGTCGCCGTCACGCCGCGCCGGCTCACACGCGTCCCTCGTGCTCGAGACCGACCCGTTGCCGGGCGGCGACGAGCGCGTCGAGCAGGGCCGGTGTGGCGGCGGCCACCGGGGTGCGACGTGCCAGGTGGTCGATCACGGCCAGCTCGCGGTCGTAGGCGTCGGCCACCACGGCCCCGGCCTCGGCACACACCAGCGCCCCGCCGAGGTAGTCCCACACGCCGTGCGCCGAGGGACTGCAGTCCACGAAGGCGTCCAGCGTGCCCTCCGCCACCGCGCACAGGTCGAGGGCGGCTGCTCCCAGCGTGCGGAACTGCCGCCACCCCAGCGGCTCGGCCGGCAGCCCCGAGATGGCGACCAGCGCCTCACTGACGTCGTCGCACCCCGAATGGTGCAGCGGCACCCCGTCGACGGCCGCGCCCCCGCCCCGGACGGCGGTGTACGTGCGGCCATGGGGCAGATCGACCACCAGCGCCGCCCGGGGACCGTCACTGTCGACCGCGCACAGGCTGGTCGCGAACCACGGGATCCCACGCGCTGCGTTGGTGCTGCCGTCGAGCGGGTCGACGACCACGACGATGTCACGGTCGAGGGCGTGGCCACCGGACTCCTCCGACATCACCCCGACGCCGCCGGCGTCGAGGATCTCGACCGCCACCTCGTCGGCGGCCAGGTCGCTCAGGTACTGGCCGGCCCGCGCACCGGACGGTCCCCAGTCCTCGAGACCGTCGAGCGTGGCCCGGATCGCGATGGCGGCCTCGTGCAGCAGCTCGATCAGCGGGTCGTCGCTCGCGGGCATCGCGCGGGTCTACCAGGTCGCACGTGGCAGGCTGGGGACGTGGCCGCCATCGACATCGCCGGTTTCGTGTCCGAGCTCAAGGACCACGCCATCGACCACGGGTTCCACGTCCACGACGAACGGCACTTCGTCGAGACCTACTCGTTGCGCCAGACGTGGGAGGTCGACCTGCACCCCGAGGAGGCGTGCGGCGGCCCGCTCGACCTCCACCTGGCGCTCGAGGTCGACCCGCGTGCGCTGCTGTCGTTCGAGGACGTCATCACCGGCCTCCCCGAGGACGACGATCCGCCGGACACGTTCCACTTCCCGCTGGTGTTCAACTGGGCGCTGCCGCCGTTGCCCAAGGGCCCCGACCTGCTGATCCTCGCCACCGAGCTCGCCGGCATCGGCGGCACCGACCTGCCGCTCGAGGTGTCGGCGATCGACTCGTTCCCCTCGGTCACCGACGCGCCCCAACGCAGCCTGGCCATCCTGTCGCGCATCGAGGTCTCCCTGGCGCGGGTGTTCATGGGCCAGGAGCAGCTGTGCGACGTGCTCGACACCTGCCTGGCCGTCAGCCGCTACCTGCTCGAGAACGCCGAGGGCTGGCTGGGCGAGACCAGCATCTGACACGGCGCATCGGCGGGGCGCTCGCCGCGTCCGACCGGCCGCGACTCAGCGCGGCATCGCCAACAGCGGCGCCGCCACCGGGCGGCCGAACACGGCACGGCCGAGCCGCCAGACCGCCCGCACTCCCAGGATCAGGCCGACGAGGCCCAGCGGGAGGAGCAGCGACACGGCCGGCCAGGGATCGTCGCCCGGGAAGGGCGCGGGCGCGCCCGGTTCGACGCCTTCCAGCCCCGTGGCGACCACGACAGCCGCCAAGGTGGCCGCTCGGACGAGGGTGAACCCGAGGAGCAGGTCGACGACGGCCACCCCACCGGCGTAGAGCCGCACGACGGGGCGGTCGGCGCCGTGCCGGAGAACAGCGCGGGTGGCGAGGTGCGCAGCGGGCAGGGCGACGATCAGCAGGACGGCCAGGCCGGTGCTGCCGGCGGCGTCGCGGTAGAGGTCGGCGCGCCCGTCGGACCCGCCCGCGGCCGCGACCGACGCCTCGTGGGCGATCACCTGGTCGCCGAACGTGCGGTCGGCCCAGAGATAGGTCGCCATCGCGCCCACCATCACGACGAGCACCCACAGGTGGCGGACGCTGCTCTGGGCCCGCGGCCAGGGCACGAACCGGTAGGGCGCGGCCGCCGCCCGCGCCATCTGGCGCTGCTGCCGCCGCCCGGCGTCCTCCGCCCGGCGGCGTTGCCGCGCCTGGGCACGGGCGGTCGAGCGCTCGTCCTGCGCCAGCGCCCGGGCCCGCTCGGCGGTCATCACCGCGAGGAGCGCGGCGGCAGGCTGGTCGTCGCCCTCGTCCGCGAGCCGTGCCCACCACGCCTGCCGCCGGGCGAGGGTGCGCTTGGCCGCGGCGAGGCGCTGCGCCAGCCGGCGCTCGTGGTCGGGATGGACCGCGCACTGCAGCAGGGTGGCGACGGCCCGCTCGCGCTCCGCCGGGCTCGGGTGCCCGGCGGGGCCGGACACGGACACGACCAGGCGGTCGAAGCGGTCGATCGCGGTGCGCCAGTACTCGTCGATGGCGGCGGCACGTTCCATGCCGGGCACGTTGCGCCAGAGGCGGAGCACGCGGGCCGACCCCACCTCGACCAGCCGCTCGCCCGGCGCCCGTCCGTCGAGGACCGCCTGGGCCGCGGCCGTGAGCCCCTCCGGCGTCAGGCGCCACGGACCCACGCGGGGCTCCGGCTGGGGATCGAGCGCCAGCACCAGCCGGGCCATGGACGCCGCCACCGGCGTGTCGCCGGCGCCGGCGCCGACGATCCGATCGGCGTCCGCCAGCCCTAGTGCCCGCAGGAACGTCTGCAGCTCGCCGAGCCACACCGGGTCGCGCCGGCGGAAGATCTCCTCGACGGCGTCGTCCCACCCGGCCTGGAAGGCGGCGGCCAAAGAGGCGGCCGTCCGGTGCTCGCCACCGAGGAACCAGAACCCGG
>DASUQS010000171.1:0-2403 GCA_036280455.1 Acidimicrobiales bacterium | reverse complement strand
CGGGTCACCAGGTCCCGGACGACCTCCTCCAGCGCGTGCTGTTCGTCGGTCAGCTCGAAGTCCACGCAGGTGCTCCTGGTTCAGGGTGGCGGGTCAGGGGTCGCGGCGGAGGCGGTCGAGGTTGGCCCGCAGCTCGGGGGAACGGAACGAACGCTCCTCGGCGGTGAGGGCGAAGTCGAGGGTGGCCAGCACGGCCCGCTCGAGGTGGATGTTGAGGATGCGCTTGGTGTCCTCGGCGGCGCGCTGGGGGAGGGCGGCGATGCGCCGGGCGCAGTCGAGGGCCCGGTCGAGCACCTCGTCGTCCGGGCAGACGTGGTTGACCAGGCCGATGGCGGCCGCCCGCTCGGCCGGGATCCGGTCGCCGGTGAGGGCGTACTCCTTGGCCAGCTGGAGGCTCGTCAGGAGCGGCCACGTGACCGGGCCGCCGTCGGCCGCCACGAGGCCCACCATCACGTGCGGGTCGGCGAGATGGGCGCTCTCCGCCATGAACACGATGTCCGACAGGGCCACCAGGCTGCAGCCCAGCCCGACCGCCGGGCCGTTGACGGCGGCGACGACCGGCACGCGGCAGGCCACCATGCCGGTGACGATCCGCCGGCCGTCGACCAGCGTCTGGTGGCGCAGGTCGCCGTCCTGGGTCAGCTCGTCGAGGTAGCCGAAGTCACCCCCGGCGGAGAAGGCCCGGCCGTTGCCGGTGATCACCGCCGCCCGGGCGCCGGTGTCGGCGTCGAGCTGCGGGAACAGGTCGGCGATCGCCCGGTGCAGCTCGTGGTTGGTGGCGTTGAGCGCGTCGGGCCGGTTGAGGCGGATGATCCGGATCGGGCCGTCCTCGGTGACCTGCAGGACGTCGGGAAGGTCGTAGCTCATGATGTGGGCAGCCCCAGGATGCGGGTGGCGATCAGGTTGCGTTGGATCTGCGACGTGCCGCCCATGACGCTCTGCGCGCGGCTGTAGAGGTACACCCGCAGCCAGGTGTCGTCCGGCTGGCCGTGGGCGGCGCCGCCGACCGACAGGGCGGCGTGACCGACGGCCTGCTCGACCTCGGTCATGAGCAGCTTGTCGACCGAGCCGTCGGGGCCGTGCACGACGCCGTCGAGCCGGTCGGACAGCCGGCGGCACACGTGCAGCCGCAGCATCTCCGCCTCGACGACCGCCCAGCCGAGGTCGCGGACCTGCTCGGTGCTGTACCGGTCCGGGTGCTCGCGCACGCGGGCGCTGAGCTCCTTGACGATCTTGCGGTAGCGGCCGACGTAGCCCAGCTCGCCGGGCTCGCGCTCGTGGCTGACGACGGTCATCGCCAGCCGCCAGCCCTCGCCTGGGGCGCCGATCATGTCGGAGGCGGGCACGCGGGCGCCGTCGAAGATCACCTCGCCGAACTCGGAGGTGATGCCGTTGATCATCTTCAGGGGCCGCTGCTCGATGCCCGGCTGGCGCATCGACACCCGGAACGCGGAGATGCCCTTGTGCGGGGGGACGTCCGGGTCGGTGCGGGCGAGGACGAGGCACCAGTCGGCGACGTCGGAGTAGCTGGTCCACACCTTGTGGCCGGTGATCACGTAGTCGTCGCCGTCGCGCTCGGCCCGGGTGCGCAGCGAGGCGAGGTCGGACCCCGCGTCGGGCTCGCTGAACCCCAGGCACCAGCGGTCGCGGCCGTTGACGATGCCGGGCAGGAAGCGGCGGCGGACGTCCTCGTCGCCGTGCTCGAGGATGCCCTGCACCAGGTAGCCGAGGCTCGGGCGGGGCGGTGCGCCGGCGGCGGCGAGCTCGTCGTCGAGGATGACGTCGTACACGCTCGGCAGCGCCCGACCGCCGATGTCGGTCGGCCACGACAGGCCGAAGAACCCGGCGTCGTACAGCGCCTGGTGCCAGGCGGCCTGGCCGGCCCAGTAGTCGTCCGAGGTCGACGACGCGGGCAGCCCCGGGTTGTTGTGGCGCAGCCACTCGCGCAGCTCGGCGCGGAACGCGGCCTCCTCCGGCGAGTCACCGAAGTCCATGCGCATCTCCGATCCCGTGGTGGTCGAGCACCCGGGCCAGGCTGGCGCCGGCACCGCCGAGGATGTCGCTCGACAGCAGCGCCCGCCGCAGGTGGACGTGGGCGAGGCACTCCCAGGTGTTGCCGATGCCGCCGTGCACCTGGACGGCGGTCTCACACACCGAACGGGCGGCCCGGGCGGCGTAGGCCTTGGCGACCGCGCCGGCGGCGAGCGCCTCGTCGGCCGGGAGCGCGTCGACCGCCCAGGCGGCGTGCCGTGCGGTGCTGGATGCCCCCTCGACCGCCACGAGTGCGTCGGCCAGGAGGTGCTGGACCGCCTGGAACGAGCCGATCGGCCGGCCGTACTGGCGGCGTTCCTTGGCGTAGTCGGCGGCGAGTGCGACGGCGCCGCGCATCGTGCCGACCCGGTC
>DASUQS010000170.1:0-15899 GCA_036280455.1 Acidimicrobiales bacterium | reverse complement strand
CGGCGGGCGTGATGTCGACGGGCCGGGTTCGGGTCGGACGGTGCGCGACGGCGGGCGCGGTGACGAGATGCCGCCCCCCGGCCGGTCGTCCGGCGCCCTCGGGCCGCCGCCACCCGACCGCATCGCACCCCCGCCCCCGTCGCGGCCGTCCGCCCCCCAGGTCTTCATCCCCGCCCCGGAGGACCTCCCCCCGTTCGAGGAGGTCGTCGAACCGATCTACCCGCGCCGCGAGTCGGTCGTGGTGCCCGACCCCGGGCCCGGGCCCGACGCCTTCGACGACGGCGGCGTGCCTGCGCCGCCGGTGCTGGTGCCCGGCGACGAGCCGCCCCCCGCCCCCGACCTGTCCCGTCCCCGCGTCGCCGGGTCCGCCGGCGCCGTCGCCCCGTCCGAGCGCAAGCCGATCGATCGGCGCCGCATCGCCGTCGTCTACGACGTCGAGGGCCCGCGCGTGCGGTTGGGCGTGGCGTGGTTCGTGGGGGCGATCGCGGCGACGGTCCTCGCCCCGTTCACCATCGCGGTCGTGCTGGCTGTCGCTGCCGGCTTCGCCGGGCGCCAGATCGTGCGGGCCTGGGGCTCGATCCAGTGGCAGGCCGATCTCGCTGCCGGCCTCGGCGCGGTGCCTGTGCTGGCTGCCCTTCTCGGCACCAAGGCGATCGTCGCCGCCGCGGTGATCGCTCTCCTCGTCGCGGTGGGGGCGTCCTTCGCTCCCGACGGCCCGCGCCTGCCCGGCAGCGGCGGCCGGCTGGCGGCGGCGGGCATCCTCGTGCTGGCCGTCGTCCCCGCGCTCGGCGCGGCCTGCGTCGTACTGGTGCGCAAGGAGTCCGTGATCGCGGCGGTGGTGCTGATCGTGCTGGCCAGCGCGTACGAGGTCGGCGACTACATCGTCGGATCCGGCGCCTCCAACCCGGTCGAGGGGCCGTTGGCCGGTGTCACCACGGCCACGCTGGTGTCGTTGCCGCTGGCGATCATCCTGGTCGAGCCGTACAACGACGCCGGGATGGCGCTGATCGCCTTCACCGCTCTGGCCTGCCCGCTCGGCCAGGTGGTGGCCTCCGCGGTGCTGCCCGGCGCGGGGGCCCACGCCCCGGCGCTGCGTCGCATCGACACGTTGCTGGTGCTGGCGCCGCTGTGGGCGGCCGCCGCCGGCGCCTTCTAGCGAACGCCGCGCTGCGGGACCTGGCCACGCGCCGGGCAGCACCGCGGGGCGCGTCCGCGCGCCCGTCGCAGCCCGGGCGCCGGGCCACGCCGAGGCGTTCTCGCGAACGCCGAGGCGCGGGGCCCGGCATCGGCACCCGCTCCCGATGTCGGGCCGGTGCGCGCAGAGGCCCGGCACCGTGGTGCCGGGCCCGGTGTCCGAGCCGCCGGAGACGGCGGCCCGACGTGTGCGCGGATCAGCCCTTGGCCAGGTTCTCCGCTGCGAACTCCCAGTTGACCAGCTTGTCGAGCCAGGTCTCGATGTAGGCCGGACGGGCGTTCTGGTAGTCGAGGTAGTAGGCGTGCTCCCACACGTCGAGGGTGAGGATCGCCGTCTTCCCGTGCTTGAGCGGCAGGTCGGCGTCCTTGGTCTGGAGGATCTCCAGGCCGCCGTCGTCGCCCTTGGCCAGCCAGGTCCATCCCGAGCCGAACAGCGTCTTGGCCTTGTCGGTGAAGGTCTGCTTGAACTGGTCGACCGACCCGAAGGCCTGCTCGATGGCGGTCTTCACGTCGCCGTCGGGCTCGCCGCCGCCACCGGGCGACAGGGAGCTCCAGAAGAAGGTGTGGTTCCACACCTGGGCGGCGTTGTTGAACAGGCCGCCCGGCTCGGCGGCGAGGATGATGTCCTCGAGCGACTTGCCGTCGTTCTCGGTGCCCTCGATCAGGCCGTTGAGGTTGGTGACGTAGGTCTGATGGTGCTTGCCGTGGTGGAAGTTGAGCGTCTGCTCGCTCATGTGCGGAGCGAGAGCGTCCTTGGCGTACGGAAGCGGCGGCAGCTCGAATGCCATCGGCACTCCTTGGGGTTGTGGGCGAACGGGTCCGAACCTACCCGGGCCGCGCGCCGGTGGCACGTGCTCCCCGGCGTTGTCGGTCGAACCCCGACGAACCCGACCGACTTGCACGGGAATCTCCGACCCGAAGAAGGTGTTCGTTCACCGATGGTGCGACGACTCGCTGTTCTCTCCTTGCACACGTCGCCGCTCGCCCAGCCGGGCGCGGGCGACAGTGGCGGTATGAACGTCTACGTGCGCGAGCTGGTGTCCGCGCTGGCGCAGGCCGGCGTGACCAGCGACGTGTACACCCGACGGTGGACCGACGACCTGCCCGAGGTGGTCGAGGTCGAGCCGGGGTTCCGGGTCGTGCACGTGCCGGCCGGGCCCGTCGACCTGCCCAAGGAGGCGCTGCCCGAGGTGGTCGACGAGTTCGCCGACGGCGTGCTCGACCACCTGCTCACCAGCGACGACCTGCTCGGCGTCGACGCCCTCCACGCCAACTACTGGCTGTCTGGCGTGGCCGGGCACCGCCTGAAGCACGAGCTGGAGCTGCCGCTCGTGTCGACCTTCCACACGCTCGCCCGGGTCAAGGCCGAGACCGGCGATCCCGAGCCGCAGCGCCGGGTCGACGCCGAGACCGCGGTGATCGGGTGCTCCGACGCGATCCTCGCCAACTGCCCGGCCGAGGCCGCGCAGCTCGAACGCCTCTACGGGGCCGACCCGGCCCGCATCGAGATCGTGTCGCCGGGCGTCGTGCACGCCTTCTTCTCGCCGGGCGACCGCGCCGGGGCGAGGGCCGCACTGCCCCAGCTGGCGCCGGGTGACGGACCGATGCTGCTGTTCGTCGGTCGCATCCAGCCGCTGAAGGGCCTCGACGTGGCGGTGCGGGCGCTGGCGGAGCTCGACGACCCGACCGCCGTGCTGGTCGTGGTGGGCGGCGCCAGCGGCGCCGAGGGCCGGCTCGAGGTCGAGCGGATCGAGAAGCTGGCGGCGGGCCTGGGCGTGAGCGACCGGGTGCGCTTCGCCGCCCCGCAGCCCCACCACCTGCTGTCGTCCTTCTACCGGGCGGCCGAGCTGGTGCTCGTGCCGAGCCGCAGCGAGTCGTTCGGGTTGGTCGCACTCGAGGCCGCCGCGTGCGGCACGCCGGTGGTGGCTGCCGCGGTGGGCGGGTTGCGCACGCTGGTCGACCACGGCCGGACGGGCTTCCTGGTCGAGGGGCGCGACCCGCGGGTGTACGCCTCCTACGCCGAGCAGATCCTCGGCAACCCGGTGCTCGCCGGGGCCCTCTCCGCTCGGGCAGCGCTGCGGGCCCGCGACTTCACCTGGTCGACCGCCGGCGCGCGGCTGCGCCGCATCTACGCCGACCTCACCGCCCGGGCGCCTGCCACCTGCGACGACTAGTGCTGGCCGCCGGGCAGGTCGTCCCTGACGGGACGGCCTGGGTCTGCCGGCGACCGGTGCCGGGCGGCTCGCCGGTCGTCCCGGTCCAGGTGTGGCCGTTCGGGGGTCGGGACGCGGCCCCGCTGCCGGTCGGGCGGCAACGCGCCGGTAGCGTGCGCGGTCATGACGCAGCGACCGTCGTCCGACCCCGAGCTCGCCGAGCTGGCCGACCGCATCGAGGCCTGGCTCGACCGCCAGCGCACCGACAACCCGGTGGTGGCGGCCGTCGAGCGCGACGAGACCTCGGGGGAGCGGCGCTGGTTCGTGCGGGTGCGGGGCGAGGCCAAGGACGTGTTCACGATCTGGTTCCGCCTCGGGCAGCGGACGCTCCACTACGAGACCTACGTGATGCCGGCGCCGGAGGAGAACCAGGGCGTGCTCTACGAGTACCTGCTGCGCCAGAACGCCAAGCTCTACGGTGCGGCGTTCGCCATCGGGGTGGAGGACGCCGTCTTCCTGATCGGGCAGCTCGGCAACGACGCGATCGACGACGACGAGCTCGACCGCGTCCTCGGGTCGCTCTACATGTGGGTCGAGCGGTTCTTCCAGCCGGCCCTGCGCATCGGGTTCGCCTCCCGGTTCTCGGGTTGATCCCCGGTCGTCGAACTTTCGTTGCCTTTCGATGCACGATCGTGTAGGTTGACTCCCGGATCCGAGGTCCGGTGCGCGCCGCGATCGGGGAAGTCGTCGGGCTGCGCACCGGGCCTGCGGACCCGCTCCGCCTGTCCGCTCCCGCCTGTCCGCTCCCGCCCCGACTGCGCCCGACTCCGTCGGGCTCGCGGTGGTCTCGTGGTCGAACGCGGATCGCGAACGGCGTGGTCGTGGCGAACGGCCCGTCCGCTCGCCCTCTAACGTCGCCGCATGGCGATGCCCAGGCTCCAGGTGATCGGTGGCGGCAAGATGGGGGAGGCGCTGCTCGCCGGCCTCGTGGCCGGGGGGTGGGCGCCGGCCGAGGAGCTGCGCGTCGTCGAGCGCCTGGCCGGCCGCGCGTCCGAGCTGGCCGACCGGTTCCCCGGTGTGGCGATCGGCGACACGGTCGCCCCGGCGGAGGGCCACGTGCTGGCCGTGAAGCCGGGGGACGTCGAGACCGCCTGCGAGGCGCTGGCCGAGGTGGGCGCGGCCGCACCGGTGCTGTCGATCGCCGCCGGGGTGACGGTCGACCGCCTGGAGGCGGCGCTGGCGCCGGGCACTCCGGTCGTGCGAGCCATGCCCAACACGCCCGCCCTGGTGGGCGCCGGCGCGGCGGCCGTCGCCCCGGGCAGCGCCGCCGACGACGGCGACGTCGCGTGGGCCGAGCGCATCCTCGGGGCCGTCGGACAGGTCGTCCGCGTCGACGAGTCCCTGCTCGACGCGGTGACCGGGCTGTCCGGCTCCGGCCCCGCCTACGTGTTCCTCGTCGTCGAGGCCATGATCGAGGGCGGCGTGCTCGCCGGGCTGCCGCGCCCGGTCGCCACGACGCTCGCCACGCAGACCCTGCTCGGCGCGGCCCGCCTGCTCGACGAGTCGGCCGAGGGGCCCGAGGCTCTCCGCGCCGCGGTCACCTCGCCCGGCGGCACCACGGCCGCAGGACTGCGGGCACTGGAGTCGGCCTCGGTGCGGGCCGCGTTCCTCGACGCGATCATGGCGGCCACCGAGCGCAGCCGCGAGCTTGGAGCCTGACCGCGTCCGACGGCGACGGACGGACGCCCGTGGCGCCCACTCGCCCCACCAGCAACGGTGGCATACAGTGACCCCAGCGGAGTTGGAAGGGGTCTTCCACATGGCACTCTCGCGCGCCCGATTCCTCACCCCGCAGGAAGTCGCCGACCTTCTGCGGGTGTCATCCATGACCGTCTACCGGCTCATCAAGGCCGGAGACCTGCGCGCGGTCCGTGTGGGCAAGGCGTACCGCATCCTCGAGGACGACGTCGACGCCTACCTCGCCGGCCGGTTCACCCAGGCGGGTTGAGAGGCGCACCGCCGCCACGCCGGTGAGGCCGGCCGCGCGCCCAGCTGGTTCCGCCGTCCACCTACGTTTCGCCCGGCACGCCCGTCCTCCGGCACACTCGTCACCGCATGCCGCCCACCCTCGACACGATCAGCTTCCTGTCCGACTACGGCACGAGCGACGAGTTCGTGGGCGTGGTCAAGTCGGTGATCCGGTCGATCGCGCCGCACGCCGCGGTGGTCGACATCACCCACGACATCCGGCCGTACGACCTGAAGGGCGGGGCGCTCACGCTCGCCCGCAGCGTGCAGTACCTGTGCCCGGGCGTGGTGCTGGCGGTCGTCGACCCCGGCGTCGGCACCGACCGCCGAGCGGTCGCCATCGAGGTGGGCGACGGGCAGTCCTACCTGGTCGGCCCCGACAACGGCCTCCTGGCCTCCGCCGTCGGCCTCGTCGGGGGCGCGACCGCAGCTGTCGAGCTCACCGCCCCCGACTACCAGCTCCCCGCGCCCGGTCCCACCTTCGCCGGGCGCGACGTGTTCGGCCCCGCTGCCGCCCACCTGTGTGCCGGCGTGCCGCTCGACGCGCTCGGGCCCCGGGTGGATCCCGCCGAGCTCGTGCCGGGCATCGTGCCCCTGCCCCGCGAGGACGGCGACGCCATCGTCGGGGAGATCCTGTGGGTCGACCGCTACGGCAACTGCCAGCTCAACATCGACCCCGAGGCCGTCGAGACCTGGGGCGGGCGGGTGCAGCTCCGCTGGACCAAGCCACGCGAGGGCGTCCGCACCGCCGTGCGGGCCGCGACGTTCGCGGAGCTCGGGGCCAGCCAGGTCGGCCTGATCGTCGACAGCTACGGCCTGTTGGCCGTCAGCGTGCCCCGCGGCTCCGCGGCCGACACCCTCGGCCTGGTCGCCGGTGACGAGCTGTCGCTGGTGCCCCTCGTCGACGACGGCACCGACGGTGCCGACGGGTCCGACGCGGGCGACGGCGTCGGCGGCCGTGGCGTCACCTCACCTGTCACCCTCCAGCCCCGAAGGCCGTCATGAGACCCGGAACGACGATCGTCCTCGCCATCCTCCTCGCGCTCATCCTGGGGGCGTCGGCCATCCAGCTCGTCTTCCTCGCCCGCTGACCGACCGGGAACCCGCGGCGGCGTAGCCCGTCGCCGCCCGCTCCGCGGAACCGACGCGCCCACCGGCCGCCTGCCTGCAAGACTTTCGGCCGCATGAACCTGGCGACCGTCATCGAGGAGCACGACGCCGACCGCCCCGCGCTCGTCAGCCGCGGTCGGGTCACCACCTACGGGACCCTGCGCACGCAGGCGGCGCAGATGCGCGGCGCCCTCGCGGCCCGCGGCATCGAGCCCGGAGACCGCGTGGCGATCATCGCCGCCAACAACTGGTACTTCGTCGCCGCCTACCTGGCCGTGCTGGGCGCCGGCGCGGTGGCGGTGCCGCTCAACCCGCAGAGCCCGCCCGCCGAGGTCGAGCGCGAGCTGCGCGTCGTCGGCGCCCGGCTGGCGCTGATCGGGCCGACCGGGCGCCGGGTCAGCGACGCCGTCGACGTCGCGTCGCTGCCGGGCTACCTCGGCGCGGTGCCGGTCGCCGACCTGCTGGAGGGCGAGCCCGCCCCGCTCGTCGAGCGCGGCTCCGACGACGTGGCGGTCCTGCTGTTCACGAGCGGCACCGCCGGTGCACCGCGGCCGGCGATGCTGACCCACGGCAACCTCCTCGCCAACATCGAGCAGATCCTCGCCAACCCGGAGCGCCCCGCGCGAGCCGACGAGGTGGTGCTCGCCGTGCTCCCGCTGTTCCACGTCTACGGGCTCAACGCCACGCTGGGTCTCGCGCTGCACGTCGGTGGCACCGTGGTGCTGGTCGAGCGGTTCGACCCGCACACCACCCTGTCCGTGCTGGCCGAGCACGGGGTCACCGTCGTGAGCGGGGTGCCGACCATGTGGACGGCCTGGGCGGAGCTGCGCGATGCGCCGCCCGAGGCGATGGCGACCGTCCGCCTGGCGGTGTCCGGGGCGGCCCCGCTCGAACCCGGCGTGCGGGAGCGGGTGCACGAGCGGTTCGGCGTCGACCTCACCGAGGGGTACGGCCTGACCGAGGCGTCGCCCGCGGTGACGAGCGGCCTCGGCCACGACGCGCCGGACTGCAGCATCGGTGTGCCGCTCCCGGGGGTCTCCGTGCGGCTGGTCGACGTCTCCGGCGAGGATGCACTGGTGGGCGACCCCGGTGAGATCTGGGTGAAGGGTCCCAACGTCTTCCCCGGGTACTGGCAGGACGAGGACGCAACCCGCGCCGCGCTGACCGACGACGGCTGGCTGCGGACGGGCGACGTTGCGGTCGTCGACGACGCCGGGTTCCTGTCGCTGGTCGACCGGGCGAAGGACGTCGTCATCGTGTCCGGGTTCAACGTCTTTCCCGCCGAGGTGGAGGACGTCCTGGGCCGGCATCCCGCAGTGGCGGCGGCCGCCGTGGTCGGCGTCCCGCACCCGCACTCGGGTGAGGCCGTGCGCGCCCTGGTCGTGGTCGAGCCCGGCGCGCACGTCGACGCGGACGAGCTGGTCGACTTCGCCGGCCAGCACCTCGCCCGCTACAAGTGCCCGTCGTCGGTCTCCTTCGTCGACGAGCTGCCGCAGACCGTCACCGGCAAGGTGCTCCGGCGCGCCCTGCGCTGACGCGCGGCATCTCGTCGCTGCCCCAGTGCCGCCCGCGGTCGGCCGGATGAGCTGCGAGCGTGCTGCCACGGCCGCAGACCGTGCCGAAACAGGAGAAGTGCAGGTCACGCCCCCGCGCTTGTGAGCACGTGAACAAGCGCAAGTAGCATCCCGGCGTATGGTCGACGGCACCAAGCGGCAGGCGCGCAAGATCCCCGAGGCGACGGTGGCCCGGCTGCCGATCTACCTCCGCAGCCTGCTCGAGGCCTCCGGCGACGGCATGCCGACGATCTCGTCGGAGCGGTTGGCCGAGCTGTCGGGCTTCAACGCCGCCAAGGTGCGCAAGGATCTCAGCTACCTCGGCAGCTACGGCACGCGCGGGGTCGGCTACGACGTCGAGTACCTGCAGTTCCAGATGAGTCGCGAGCTGGGCCTCACCAAGGACTGGCACGTCGTCATCGCCGGACTGGGCAACCTCGGCCACGCCCTCGCCAACTACGGCGGGTTCACCGACCGGGGGTTCCCGGTCGCCGCGCTGGTCGACGCCGATCCCAAGGTGGTGGGCACGGTCATCAACGGCGTGACCGTCCGCCACATCGACGAGATGGCCGACATCGCCGGCGAGTTCCAGATCGCCATCGGCATCATCGCCACCCCTGCGGGCGCCGCCCAGGACGTGGCCGATCGCATGATCGCCGCCGGGGTGAGCTCGATCCTGAACTTCGCGCCGACGATCGTGACCGTGCCGCCCGAGGTGTCGCTCCGCAAGGTCGACCTCGCGGTCGAGCTGCAGATCCTCAGCTTCTACCAGCAGCGCCGCGGCGGGGGAGACGCCGGCTCGTCGTCGCTGCCGCCCGAGACGGCCCCCGCGGGCTGAAGCCGAGCCCGCGCCGCCATGCCGGTCGACGAGCCGCTGTACCCGGTGAACCTGCTGCTGACGGGCCGATCGTGCCTGGTGGTGGGCGGGGGGCGCGTGGCGGTGGGCAAGGTCCGCGGGCTGGTCGAGGCCGGCGCGCACGTCACGGTGGTCGCCCCGGAGGTCGACGACCGCATCCTGGCGATGGCCGCCGTCGGCGCTCCCGACGGCGGCCGGGGCGTCGTCGTGGTCGAGCGGCGGGCCTACCGGCGCGGCGAGGTGGCCGGGCACCGCCTGGTCATCGCCGCCACCGGCGACCCCGCGGTCAACCAGCGGGTCTACGACGACGGCGAGGCCGCCGGCGTGTGGGTCAACAGCGCGGACGATCCCGAGCGGTGCAGCCTCATCCTCCCGGCCCGCGTCCGGCAGGGTCGGCTGACGGTCACGGTGTCGACAGCGGGGCACAGCCCGGCGGTGGCGTCATGGCTCCGCGCCCGCCTCGCGGACGAGCTCGGGCCGGAATACGACGACCTCATCGGGCTGTTGTCGGAGGCGAGAGAAGAGGTGCGTGCCCAGGGTCACTCGACCGAGCAACTCGATTGGCGGGCGGCGCTGGATTCGGGAATCCTAGATCTGGTCCGGGCCGGCCGGCTCGAAGATGCCAAGGAGCGCTTGCGCGCGTGTCTGTCGTCGTCATCGGATTGAACCACCGCACGGCTCCGCTCGACCTGCTCGAGCGGATGGCGATCGGTGAGGGCCACATGGGCAAGGCTCTCCACGACCTGACGACGCGCGAGAACATCAGCGAGGCGCTGGTCCTGTCGACGTGCAACCGCACCGAGGTCTACGCGGTCGCCGAGCGCTTCCACGGGGCCTACAGCGACATCCGCGGCTTCCTCGCCGACTTCTCGTACCTGCCGCCGGAGGACTTCTCCGACCACCTCTACGTCCACTACGACTCGGCGGCCGCAGCCCACCTGCTGTCGGTCACCGCCGGGCTCGATTCGGCGGTGTTGGGCGAGAGCGAGATCCAGGGCCAGATCAAGCTGGCGTGGGAGCGGTCGCGCGAGGCCGGCGCGGTCGGCCCGTCACTCAACCTGCTCATGCGCCACGCGCTCGAAGCCGGCAAGCGGGCCCGCACCGAGACCGGCATCGCCCGCAACATCGCCTCGGTCTCGCAGGCCGCGGTGGCGATGGCCGGCGACCGGCTCGACGGCATCGCCGGGCGGTCCGTGCTGGTGCTCGGCGCCGGGGAGATGGGCGAGGGCATGGCCGTCGCGCTGGCCGGCGCCGGTGTCGACCACGTGTTCGTCGCCAACCGCACGCCGGCTCGCGCCGAGGAGCTGGCCGCACGCGTGGGCGGCTCCGCCGTCCCGCTGCTCGACGTGCCCGAGCGCATCGCCGAGGTCGACCTGCTCCTCACCTCCACCGGCTCTCGGGTGCCGCTGCTCGACAAGGCCGACATGACCGAGGTCATGGCCGGTCGCGCGGGTCGCCCCCTGTTGGTGGTCGACATCGCCGTGCCCCGCGACGTCGACCCCGCCGTGGCCGACGTCGACGGCGTCACCTTGCTCGACATGGACGACCTGCGGCGCTTCGCCGCGTCGGGCATCGCCGAGCGACGGCGCGAGGTCGCGGCGGTCGAAGCCATCCTCGCCGACGAGCTGGAGCGCTACCTCGGGGCCACCTCGGCTCGCGAGGTCGCCCCGATGATCGTGGCGCTGCGCCAGCGGGCCGAGTCCGTGCGCACAGCGGAGCTCGACCGCTTCCGCACCCGCTATGACGACCTCGACCCGCGCCAGCTCGACATGGTCGAAGCCGTCACGCGGGGCGTCGTCGCCAAGCTGCTGCACCAGCCGACCGTGGTGCTCAAGGACGCGGCCGGCAGCTCCCGGGGCGACCGCCTGGTCGCCGCCCTCCGCGAGTTGTTCGAGATCGAGGGCCAGGACGCGCCGTGATGCGACCGTCCGTCGCCCGCCTCGACCGCGCCGCCCTTTCGGCGACGCACCTGTAGTGCACCTCCGGGTCGCGACCCGGGGCTCGGCGCTCGCCCGCTGGCAGGCCGACCACGTCGTCGCCCTCCTCCACAAGGTCGACCCGACCATCGAGGCCGAGGTCGTCGTCGTCGAGACCAGCGGCGACCGCCGCCTCGACGTGCCGATCTGGGAGATCGGCGGCAAGGGCGTGTTCGTGAAGGAGGTGCAGGCGGCCGTGCTCGACGGGCGGGCCGACCTCGCGGTCCACTCAGCCAAGGACCTGCCCTCAAACACCCCGCCCGACCTGGTCATCGCGGCGGTCCCGGAGCGCGCCGACGTCCGCGACGCCCTCGTCGGGTCGACGCTGGCCGATCTCGCCCCGGGCGCGATCGTGGCCACGGGGTCGCTGCGACGCCGGGCGCAGCTCGCCAGTCGGCGCCCCGACCTGCACTTCGAGGGGCTCCGGGGCAACATGGCCACGCGGCTCGACCGCGTCGGCCAGGACGACATCGCGGCCGTGGTGGTCGCCGCCGCCGCCCTCGACCGCCTCGGCTGGGGCGACCGCATCGCCGAACGGCTGGACACCGACGTCGTGCTCCCGCAGGTGGGTCAGGCGGCGCTGGCCGTCGAGTGCCGGAGCGACGACGAGGAGACCCGCTTCGCCCTCGGGCGCATCCAGCACGTGCCGTCTCGCCGCACGGTCGATGCGGAGCGAGGCTTCCTGGCGGAGCTGGGCGGCGACTGCTCGCTCCCCGCGGCGGCGCACGCGTCGCTCGCGGGCGACAGCATCCGGGTGCGCGGCCTGGTCGCCACGCCGGACGGCGCCACCGTCGTGCGCCACGAGGTCTCCGGCCCCGCCACCGCGGGCGCCGCGATGGGACGATCGGTCGCACGCCACCTGCTCGACGAGCAGGGTGGCGCGGGGTTGCTGGGCAGGTCGTGAGCGCCGGGCCCGCCCGCCGGAGGGGCGCGTGACCGTCCACCTGGTCGGCGCCGGTCCGGGCGACCCCGGCCTGCTCACCGTGCGGGCGCTCGAGGTGCTGCGCCGCGCCCAGGTGGTCGTCTACGACCGGCTGTCGCAGGAATCGCTGCTCGACCTCGCCCCGGCGACGGCCGAGCGCATCGACGTCGGCAAGGCGCCCGGGCACGTGCGCCTGCCCCAGGAGGGGATCAACGCCCTCCTCGTCGAGCGCGGCCGGCGAGGTGAGCGCGTCGTGCGCCTGAAGGGCGGCGACCCGTTCGTCTTCGCCCGTGGGGGCGAGGAGGCCGCCGCGCTCGCCGAGGCGGGCGTGCCGTTCGAGGTGGTGCCGGGCATCACCTCCGCCATCGCCGCCCCTGCGTACGCCGGCATCCCCGTGACGCTGCGGCACTCGTCGACCAGCGTCACCATCGTCACGGGCCACGAGGACCCGGCGGCCGGAGACGACGGCACCGTCGACTGGGAGGCCGTCGCCCGGGTGGGGGGCACGATCGTGATCCTCATGGGCGTGGCCCGCATCGGGCGCATCGCCACCGCGCTCATGGCCGCGGGGCGCTCGCCGGACACGCCGGTCGCGGCGGTGCAGTGGGGCACCCGGCCCGAGCAGCACACGGTGCGGGCCACCCTTGCCACCATCGGCGAGGAGGTGCTGCACCCGCCGTCCACCATCGTGGTGGGCGACGTGGCCGCCTGCGACCTGGCGTGGTTCGAGTCGCGTCCCCTGTTCGGCCGGCGCATCGTGGTCACCCGGGCGCGGGCGCAGGCGAGCGAGCTGGTCGACCGCCTGGCCGCCCTGGGTGCGGCGACGGTCGAGGTTCCGGCCATCGAGATCGGCGACCCGGACGACGGCGGTGCGGCGCTGGCCGCGGCCGTCGAGCGACTGGCCGCCGGCGCCTACGGGTGGCTGGTGCTGACCTCGCCGAACGGTGCCCGCCGGCTGCTGGCGGCCCTGCGCGACGCGGGGCGTGACGCGCGGGCGCTCGGGGGCGTGCGCCTGGCAGCGATCGGCCCGGGCACCGCGGACGTCCTCGCCGCCGCGAACCTGGTGGCCGACCTGGTGCCGCCCCGGTTCGTGGCGGAGTCGCTGCTGGAGGCGTTCCCGGACGCTGCGGAGGCCGGTCCCGCAGCCGGAGTCCCCGAGGGCCGGAGCGAGCACGGCTCCGCCGCGACGGTCGGTCTTCGTGGCGAGCCACGGCCGGTGCTGCTCGTGCGAGCCGCCGTGGCGCGCGACGTGCTGCCGGAGGGCCTCGCCGCCAAGGGGTGGCAGGTCGATGTCGTCGATGCGTACCGCACCCGCCGGGCGCCGCTCGACGAGCAGCAGGTCGACGCGCTCGCCGGAGCGGAGATCGTCACGTTCACGTCGTCGTCGACCGTGACGAACTTCCTGGCCGCCGTCGGCCCGGATGGGGTGCCACCGGTCGTGGCGGCCATCGGGCCGATCACCACCGCCACCGCCCGGGAGCACGGCCTCCGGGTCGAGGTCGAGGCCGAGGTGCACACGATCGACGGCCTGGTCGACGCGCTGTGCGCCTGGGCCTCCGACCATCCCCGCCAGCCGGCTGCGCCGCCCGGGGAGCCGCCCTCGCCGCCGGGGGAGCCGTCCCCGTCCTCGTCCTCGCCGTCGGGGGAGCCGTCCCCGTCCTCGGCCGAGCCGTCCGGGGTGCCGCCCGAGGGGGACCGGCGATCGTGACCTTGCCCGGTGCCCTGCTGTTCGACTTCGACGGGCTGATCCTCGACACCGAGACCCCGACGTACGAGTCGGTGTGCGAGATCTTCACCGAGCACGGCGTCACCCTCGATCTGGCCTGGTGGCACTCGATCCTCGGCAACGGCGGCCACCCCCACTGGAGCGAGATGCTCGCCGAGCAGCTGGGCCGCCCGGTCGACCGGGAGGCGCTGTCGGCCCGCCGGCAGGCTCGGCGGCTGCCGGCCCTCCACGCGCAGCCGGTGTGCGAGGGCGTGGTCGAGCTGCTCGACGCTGCTTCGGCTGCCGGGGTCCCCGCCGCGGTGGCGTCGTCGTCGTCGGCCGACTGGGTCGACGGCCACCTCGTGCGCCTGGGCCTGCGCGACCGCTTCGAGGCGGTGATCACCCGCGACGACGTGGGCGGCGACGGGGCGCGGACCAAGCCCGAGCCCGACCTGTTCCTGCTGGCCGCGGCCGCGGTCGACGCCGCCCCGTCGGCCTGCGTCGTGCTCGAGGACTCGCCGAACGGTGTGGCTGCGGGTCGGGCCGCGGGGATGGCCGTCGTGGCGGTGCCGGGACCGATGACCGCGCCGCTCGACTTCAGCGCTGCGCACCTGGTGGTCGGGTCGCTGCTCGACCTCGATCTCCGGCTGGCCGGAACGCTTGTCGCCGGCTGAGGACGGGCCGAGGGGCGGCGGTCGTCCCGGGTCGCGGGTGGGATTCGACGGTCGGCTGCCGGCACCACGGCGACCGACGAGTCCGACGATGCCCGCCCTGGGTGCGTTTACTCTGACGTCCCGCAGTTGTGCTTGACTGTCGCACAGCCGCTTGGCCCGCCTGGGGAAGGGGGGTGGCCAACTCGCCTGGCCGTGCATGAAGCGCGGCGCACCAGGCGCGGCTGGCGAGCCGGTGCTACAACCGGGGATCCGAAGTTGGCCATCGACGACCGGGGACGAGTGGGCGCGTGTCTCTTCTGACAGTGAACAACGTGGGAGTGCGCTTCGGCGGTGTCGTGGCACTCGACGACCTGTCGTTCGACGTCCAGCCCGGCAACATCTGCGCACTCATCGGCCCCAACGGCGCCGGCAAGACCACGCTGTTCAACGTGCTCAGCCGTCTGTACCAGCCGCAGACGGGCAGGGTGCGCTTCGGCGACACCGACGTGCTGTCGGTGCCCGCCCACAAGATCGCCCGCCTCGGTCTGGCTCGCACCTTCCAGAACGTCGCCCTGTTCCCGGCCCTCACCGTGCTCGAGAACGTCATGACGGGCGCCCACTCCCTGGGCAAGGTCGGCTTCGGCCGGTCGATCCTGCATCTCGGCGCCGCCCGCGAGGAGCGCACCCTGCGCGAGCGGTGCCTCGACCTGCTCGTGCGGCTCGACCTGGCGCCGCTGGCCCACCGGCCGGTCGCCGGCCTGCCGTTCGGCACGCTCAAGCGCATCGAGTTCGCCCGCGCGCTCGCCACCGAGCCCCGCCTGCTCATGCTCGACGAGCCGGCCAACGGCCTGACGCACAGCGAGGTCGACGAGCTCGGCGACACCATCCGGTCGATCCGCGACCAGTTCGACCTCACGATCCTGCTGGTGGAGCACCACATGGCAATGGTCATGACCATCTCCGACCACATCGTGGTCCTCGACTTCGGTCGAAAGATCGCCGAGGGGCCGCCCTCGGCTGTCCGCAACGACCCGCTGGTCATCGAGGCCTACCTGGGTGCGCCGACGTGAGCGAGCGGAGCGAGCGAACCATGGACGCAGTGCCCTACTCGGCACGGAGTGCCGACCGGTCAGCGTGTGCGTCCCGAAGGGCGCACCGATGAGCCTCCTCGAGCTGCGCGACGTCTCCGGCGGGTACGGGCAGAGCAAGGTCCTGCACGACATCGACCTGGTCGTCGAACCGGGCCACGTCGCCGTGGTGCTCGGGGCCAACGGCGCCGGCAAGACCACGACGCTGCGGGCGATCAGCGGCGTCATCCCGGTCCAGGGGGAGATCCGCTTCGACGGCACGTCGATCGTCGGCAAGAGCCCGGAGGCCGTCTCCCGCCTCGGCATCGCCCACGTGCCGCAGGGCCGCGGCACCTTCAGCGAGCTGAGCGTCGAGGACAACCTCCGCATCGGGGCGATCAACCGCAAGGACAAGGACGTCCGGCGCGACCTCCAGCGCTGGTACGAGATGTTCCCCCGGCTCGGCGAGCGCCGCAGCCAGGAGGCCGGCAGCATGAGCGGCGGCGAGCAGCAGATGCTCGCCCTCGCCCGGGCGATGATGGCGCGGCCCCGCCTGCTGCTGCTCGACGAGCCGTCGCTGGGCCTGGCCCCGCTGGTCACCCGCGAGGTGTTCGACCGCCTCGGCCACCTGAACCGCGAGGAGGGACTCACCGTGCTGGTGGTGGAGCAGAACGCCAACCTG
>DASUQS010000169.1:0-8778 GCA_036280455.1 Acidimicrobiales bacterium | reverse complement strand
CGGCCCCCTCGCCGCGTGCCTGCCCGACGTCGAGGCGCTGGCCGCCGACGCGTGGGCGCAGGCGAACGACGCCGCCGCGCGGGCGGGAGACGTGTCCGGCGACCGTGCGGCCGACCCCTCGGGCGACTCCGCGGCGGAGGCCGCGGCCGCCACCGACGTGGCGCTCGTCGTGCGGCTGGCGCACGATCACCTGCGCCTCGACCCGGGCGCGAGCGCCATCGGCTTCGTGTCGTGGCTGATCGCCACCCTGCAGTCCGAGGGGGCGGACGAGCACCGCGACGCGGTCACGATCGCGACCTTCCACGCGGCGAAGGGCCTCGAGTGGCCGATCGTGCACCTGGCCGGGTTGGAGGAGGGCCTGGTGCCCATCACCTACGCCCGCAACCGGGCGCAGCGCGGCGAGGAGGCCCGGCTGCTGTACGTCGCCATGACCCGGGCCGAGGACGAGTTGCGCTGCACGTGGGCCGCGTCGCGCACGTTCGGCGGCAAGCCCGTGGAGCGGCGGCTGACGCCGTGGCTCGACGGCCTCGCCACGCGCCAGCGCGTCCGGCCGCCGGCGCCCACCGGCCCTCCGGCCGACTGGCAGACCCGGCTCGCCGAGCAGCGGGCCCTCCTGGCCGAGGCGGTCCAGCCCCTGTCGCCGACGCTCACCGCGCTCCACACCTGGCGGGAGGAGCAGGCCCGCGCCGCCCGGGTGGAGCCCGCGGCTCTGATCGACGACCGGCTGCTCGAGATCATCGCCGAGCGCCGGCCGGAGTCCCACGACGAGCTCGTCTCGATCCCCGGCATGGGGCCGCTGCTGGCGGCCCGGGTCGGCGACGACCTGCTCGCCGCCCTGCACGGCCCCGACGACTCGACCTGAGCGCCCTGGCGCCGGCCCGACCCCCATCGAGAGCGCACCCCCCATGGACTTCACGGTCACCCAGCACTTCGCCGCCGACGCCGACGCGGTCGCCCGCGCGTACGCCTCGCCCGACCTCTACCCCCGGCTCACGGGCCTGCCGAAGCTCGGCGAGCCCGAGGTGGTCGACCATCGGGTCGACGGCGACCGGGTCGAGCTGCAGGTGCGCTACCGGTTCGTCGGGCACCTGTCCCCCGCCGTCACCGCGGTCATCGATCCCCGCCGGCTGACATGGGTCGAGCACAGCTCCCACGACCTGACCGAGCGCACCGTGACCTACCGGCTGGTGCCCGACCACTATCCCGATCGGCTCCAGTCGTCGGGGTCGTGCACGATCGAGCCGTCGGGAGCCGGCTCCACGCGCACCGTGACGGGTCGGCTGACGGTGAAGGCGCTGGTGGTCGGCGGTGCGGTCGAACGGGCGATCGTGTCGGGCCTCCGCGAGCACCTCGCGGACGAGGTCGCCGTGGTCGACCGCTACATCGCCGAGCGCACCGCCTGAGACGCCGTTACAGAGCGCGCGTCGGGCCTTGCTATTGGCCACTGAGAGCGCGACAAGTGTCCCATGGGTGATCCTCTCGACTTCATCGACGAAGGTGGCTGGCCCTACCCCGACGACGTCGTCGACGCCCGAGCACCGGAGCCGATCGACCTGCGATCCGACGCCGACGAGGACATGATCGCCCTCCACGCCCTCACCCCGCGGGCGCTGGCGTCGCTCTCCCCCGCGGAACGTGCGGCGATCGCCGGGCGCTTCGGCCTGGACGGGGCCGAACCCCTCTCGATGGTCGAGCTGCGCGGCTCCCTCGGGCTGTCGCGCGACCGCACCCGTCGGACACTCTCCGACGGGCTCGACAAGCTGCGCACCGCCCTGTCCGACGGGCCTGGCTGACCGGCCGCCCGAGCGCGGCACGTCCGGGCGGCGAGCCGTCCGAGGTCAGCCGTCGTCGTGGGCCCGGGGGCCGAACGCCTCGTCGCGGCGCGCCTTCATCTCCGCCACGTTGACGAAGTCGATGGCGACGAACAGGGCTTCGCTCTCGGCGCACAGCCGGTCGCCCGCATGGAGCGTGCCCTCGGTGAACGTCTTGCGCCCGGACACCTCGACGACCCGGCCGGCGAACACCAGCTCCTCGTGCAGCGGGGTCGGGCTGCGGTAGTTGACCGTGAGGCGGGCCGTCATGCCCGGTCGCCCCTCCAACGACTGGGTGGAGCCGAGCACCTCGTCGAACGCCGCGGCGACGTAACCGCCGTGCACGCAGCCGGGCGGACCCTCATACGCCGAACCGAAGGTCGCTCGCGCCCGCATGACGTCGCCGTCGGCCCACAGCTCGATCGGCGGCGCCAACGGGTTCGCCCGCCCCAACATGGGGCTGTGGTCGAAGAACGCATGGGGGTCACGTCCGGCGAGCGGCGACTCGCTGAAGCCCTCGTACAGCGACCCGCCGGGGAAGGCGTCGAGCCGTCCGGCCAGGCGCTCGAGCTCGTCGGCCACCGCGGCCAGCTCCTCGTCGGGGGCCGGGCTCCCGTGCAGCCGGTGCACGATGCGCCGCAACGCCTCCCCCGTGCGGTGCAGCTCGACCCGACGAGGCGACGGTTCGGCGGTGGCGAACTCCTTCAGGAAGTCGGGCCAGGCGGACGAACCGGGAGCGGCGATCGCGTCGAGATCGGCGCCAGGCGGGGAGACGGCGGTGTCGTCGCCACCGGGAGGGGGACTCGCGGGGAGATCGGGCATGGCGCCGTCCTAGCGCAGCACGCACCCCGCGGGCGAGTGGAGACCGCGGGCGGGCACGTGCGGGGCCGGCACGCACAGCGGCCCGGACGGATCTCGCGGGCGCGCCGCGGCACCGTCGCCGACCGGACCACAGCGCGCCGTCACCCGACGGGCACGTCGACGTCCACGTCCACGATCACGGGCGCGTGGTCGCTCGGTTTCTTTCCCTTGCGCGCGTTGCGATCGATCAGCGCAGCGGAGACGTTGTCGGCCAGCAGCGGCGACAGGAGCAGCAGGTCGATGCGCATGCCCTGGTGCTTGTGGAACGCCCCGGCCCGGTAGTCCCACCAGCTGAAGAGGCGGTCGACCCCCCGATACTGCTCGCGGAACGCATCCCGCAGGCCCATCTCCTCGATCGCGGTGACCGCCGCCCGCTCCTCGGGCGTGACGTGCGTCGAACCCTCGAACATCGCGGGATCCCACAGGTCGATGTCGGCGGGCGCCACGTTGAAGTCCCCGCACACCGCCACCCGCGGGTCCGGCCCGGCGAGTCCCGCCGTGTCGGCCTCCAGGTGCGCCTTGAGCCGACCCAGCCAGCGCAGCTTGTAGGCGAAGTGCTCGTGGCCGATCGCCCGCCCGTTCGGCACGTAGACCGACGACACCCGCACCCCGCCGCACGTGGCGGTCACCAGCCGGGCTTCGTCGTCTGTGGGCTCGCCGTCGGCGAACCCGGAGACAGGGTCCTCGAGGCCGACCCGGCTGAGGATCGCCACGCCGTTCCACCGGCCCTCGCCGTGGTGGACGCTGGCGTAGCCGCGGGCGTGGAAGTCGAGCGCCGGGAACGCGTCGTCGGTCTGCTTGGTCTCCTGCAGGCACAGCACGTCGGGCTGCGCCATGTCGAGCCAGCCGACGACACGGTCGATGCGCTCGGCGGTGAGAGCGTTCACGTTCCAGGTGGCGATGCGCACGGTGCCGCAACCTACCTGTGGTCCGTGGACACATGGCCGTCGACGCCTGGCGACCGATCCGTCGCCCGGCGGGACGCTCTCGCCGGCGGGCACCTCTCACGGCACCGGTGCGTCGCTCGTTCCCTGGTGGGAGGTGGCGTCCGGGCGTCAGCCGGCAGCGTCGAGCGGCACGGCCGGATCGACGACCGGATCGGCCGCGGGATCGGCCGACGCGCTCGTGGCCGGCGCCTTCTTCACCGCGGCCTTCTTCGCCGCGGCCTTCTTGGCCGGTGTCTTCCTGGCCGGGGCGTTCTTGGCGGTGGCCTTCTTGGCGGCCGCCTTGCCAGCGGCCGCCTTCTTCGCCGGTGACTTCTTCGTGGGGGCCTTCTTCACGGGCGCCTTCTTGGCCGGGGCCCTCTTCGCGGCCGCCTCGTCGGCGGACGAGTCCTCCCCCGCCGCCTTCTTCGCCGCCGTCCTCGCGGACGCTGCCTTCCTGCCCGGGGTCGTGGCCTCCGGTGTTGTGTCGGCGGGGACGGTCGCCGGGGCGTCGCTCGCCGCATGCCCCTCGGTGCCCGTGGTGGTCTTCTTCGCCGCAGCCGACTTGGCGGGCGACTTCTTCGCGGCCGCCTTGCGGGCACCGGCCCGCTTCGTCGCGGGCTGCGCCGCCTCGGCCGTCGCGGCTTCGTCCGGGGCGCCCGGGGCGGCTGCACCCTCGCCTCCGTCCGGTGTGGCGGGCTTCTTGCGGGCCGCGGTCCGCTTCCTCGTCGCCTTCGCCGGAGTCGGCGCCTCGGTCGCCGGCGTGTCTGCAGCAAGAGCTTCGGGAGCCGGTACCTCGGCGGCCTCACCGGCGTCGGCCGTCGAGCCCGGGGCCGGCCTCGAGGCGCCCGACCGCTGCGCGGCGGCTGCCTTCTTCGTCGCCGCCCGGCGAGCGGTCACCTCGGCGGCGACCGCAGCCTCGGCAGCCGCACCCGGCACGGAGGCATCGTCGAGATCATGGTCGGCCGCGGCCTTGCGCCCCCTCCCCCGCTTGGCGGCACCGGTGGCCTTGGCGGGCCGCCCAGCAGCCTTCCCGGTGTCGGCCGGCTCGGCGGCGGCTGCGGCCTCGGCCATCTCGTCGGCCGCGGCCTGATCCGGCGCCGGCACGTCGACCACACCCGGGACGGCCAGGTCGATGCCCCGCCGCGGCGGATCGATGGCCACCACGACGAACCGGCCGTCCTCGCCGACGCTCAGCACCTCCTTGGCGCTGCGGGGTGGCGGATCGGCCAGGTTCCGCAGCGGGAGGTAGCCCCGGGCCTCGCCGACCATCACGTACGCGCCGTGCGAGCTGAACTTCTCGATGACCGCGTCGACCTCGCTGCCCACCGGGTGCTGGGCGACGAAGTCGATGAAGGGCATCGCCTCGTTGTAGGGGTCGGGACCCTTGCCGGACCGGCCAGAGCCCCCGGAGCGGCCGTCGTCGGACAGCTCCGCCGCCGCTGCGGCCACGGTGGCCACGTCCGTGGTCGCCGGCGTGGTGCCCGCGCCGGACGCCGAGGTGGTGACCTTGGCCCGCGAGCGCCGCTTGCGGGGAGTCGCCGTCGGCGTGTCGTCGCCGTCCTTGGAGCGCGATGCCGTCCGTTCGGCCGACTTCGCCATCTTGCGGGCCTCGCTGACGGCCCGGCGGCTCGTGGGCCCGCGCACGGGCGCCCGGTCCATGAACACCCAGCCGACGTGGGGCACCGGCTTGCCGCCGATCAGCCGCCCCTTCTCGAACAGCCACGGGTACTCACCGTGGAACTCCTGGAACGAGTCGTTCGACAGGATGGCTGCCCCGGCGCGGCGGGCGATCTGCAAGATGAACGCGTCGCCTCGCCCGATGGCGCCTGCGGGCGGAGTGATCAGCTCGTTGGCGTTGACGGCGTCCTCGTAGGTCTGCCGCTCCTTGCGGTCGATGCGATTCGGGAACGTCGCGTCGACCACGACCGTGACGAAGTCGGGCGAGTACTCCTCGAGGAAGGCCTGCACCGCCTCGTCGAGCTGCGCCAGGCTGGGCGCGTCACGGCCCTCCGTGGCGATGTTGGAACCGTCGACGACTACGTGGGAGACCTTCATGGCAAGCCTGCATTCAACCAAACGTGCGGGCGACTCCGGGGGACGCCCCCGCTACCGTGCCGAGCGATGAGCGACCCGGCCGCCGAGGTCACCGATCTGCTGCAGCACCTCATCCGCAACGCCTGTGTCAATGACGGCGCTCGCGGATCGGGGTACGAGGCTCGCAGTGCGAACCTGCTCGCAGACTACTTCGACGGATCGGGCATCGACACAGAGCGGTACGAACCATCGCCCGGGCGCACCAGCCTGGTCGGCCGCATCGAGGGCCGTCGCGCCGATGCGCCGAGGCTCCTGCTCATGGGTCACACCGACGTGGTGCCGGCCAACGAGAGCCGCTGGCGGCGCGATCCGTTCGGTGGCGAGCTCGTCGACGGCGAGGTGTGGGGTCGGGGCGCGATCGACATGCTCAACCTCACGGCGTCGATGGCCGTCGCCACGCGCCGGCTCGCTGTGGACGGCTTCCGACCCGACGGCACGCTCGTCTTCCTGGCGGTCGCGGACGAGGAGGCGCTCGGCACCTGGGGCGCCGACCACCTGACCCGCCACGAGCCCGACGCCGTCGGTGCCGACTTCGTCATCACGGAGTCTGGCGGCATCCCGGTCGTCGGCACCGATGGCGACCTGCGGCTGCCGGTGCAGGTCGCCGAGAAGGGCTCCTGCTGGTGCACCCTGCGCGTCACGGGCACGCCGGGCCACGCCTCCCTGCCGTACGGAACCGACAACGCCCTGGTCACGGCGGCCCGGGTCGTCCAGCGGCTGGCCGACCACCACCCGGCGGCCCGCATCGACGACACGTGGCGCCGCTTCCTCGATGCGATGGCGCTTCCCGAGGAGATCACCGCACCGCTGCTCGATCCCGACCGGCTCGACGACGCCCTCGCCGACCTGCCCCTCGGCACGGCCCGCCAGTTCCACGCCTGCACCCACACCACGATCGCGCCGACGATCGCCCACGGCGGCACGAAGACGAACGTGATCCCCGACCAGGTCGACCTGCAGCTCGACATCCGCACCCTGCCGGGCGAGACACTGCCCGACGTGCTGACGTTGCTCGACGACGCCCTCGGCGACCTGGCCGACCGCGTCGAGATGCTCGAGGCGCACGACGACCCCTCCACCGGGTCACCGGTCGACACCCCGCTGTGGGACACGCTCGGTCGCGTGACGCAGGCGTTCTACGCCGGCAGCCACATCGTGCCGATGCTCAGCGTCGGCGCCACCGATGCCCGGTTCTTCCGCCGGCTGGGCACGACGGCGTACGGGTTCGGCCTGTTCAGCCAGAAGCTCACCGTCGACGACTTCAGCCGCATGTTCCACGGCGACGACGAGCGGGTCGACGTCGAATCGCTCCGGCTGTCCACCGAGATGTGGCAGGCCGTCGCCCACGACCTGCTGGCGGGCTGAGCGACGGCTCGGTGGGCCGAGCCGTCCCCCGCGGCCGCGGCCGGCGACGCCACTTCGCCCTCGCCCGAGGACGCCCGTAGGCTCGACCGACCATGTCTGTGCGTGCCGTCATCTTCGACTTCGGCGGGGTCCTGTCGACCAGCCCGTTCGAGGCGTTCACCCGTTACGAGCGCGACAACGGCCTGCCCGAGGGGCTGATCCGCCGGCTCAACGCCACGAACCCGGACGCCAACGCGTGGGCGAAGCTCGAACGCAGCGAGGTCGACCTGGCCGGCTTCGCCGAGCTGTTCGAGACCGAGGCGCTCGCCGCCGGCCACACGGTCGACGGCGCCGCCGTTCTCGGCCTGTTGGGCGGCGATCTGCGCCCCCAGATGATCGAGGCGCTGCGTCGGTGCCACGACCGGTTGAAGACGGCACTGCTCACGAACAACTTCGTCCCGCTCGACGCCCCGCGGGACGCCACGCGGCGCGCAGGGCTGGTGGGCCAGGTGCTCGACCACTTCGACGTCGTGGTCGAGTCGAGCCGGGTGTCGCTGCGCAAGCCGGACCCCGCCATCTACCGCCTCGTCTGCGACGAGCTCGGCATCGAGCCAGCCGAGGCAGTCTTCCTCGACGACCTCGGCATCAACCTCAAGCCCGCGCGCGCCATGGGCATCACGACCATCAAGGTCGTCGACCCCGACGAGGCAATCGCCGAGCTCGAGGCGGTCGTCGGCTTCCCGCTCCGCTGACGCCGCGGGCCGGCCCGGCAGCCGTTCCGGCGTGGCTGCGTTGCGGCAGGCGCAACGGATCAACGCCGGAAGCGATGGCAGCGCTGAGCCCCGCTGTCCGGTCCGAGAACGACGAAGGCCCGCACCGTGCGGTGCGGGCCTCCTTCCCTGAGGCGGGATCTTTGAGAACGGGCGTCAGGCCGTCTCGACCTGGAGCGATTCGTACTCCGCTCCGGTGTCCTGCCAGTCCTCGAACTGGATCACGCCCATCTCGGTGAACTTGGTGCGCAGCCAGCCGTCGCCCGCGTCGAGCAGGCCGAGCTTCTTGCAGTTCGGCACGATCTTGCTGAACAGCATCTGCTGGAACATCTGGCGGCCGGGGTCCTGCACGACGAGCGGCAGGATCTCGCTCGGCTTGATGCCCATGCGCTCCCACACCTCCTGCTGCAGGAACCGGTCGCGCATGCGCACGGCGGCCTCGAACGCGAACTCCTGGCGCTCTCGCAGCTCGGCGTCGGTCAGCTCGGTGTAGTACTCCTTCAGCGACAGCACGCCGAAGGCCACGTGGCGGGCCTCGTCGCTCATGACGTAGCGCAGCAGCTGCTTGAGCAGCGGGTCCGGGGTCATCTGCTGCATGAAGCCGAAGGCGGCGAGCGCCAGGCCCTCGACCATGATCTGCATGCCCAGGTAGGTCATGTCCCAGCGGCTGTCGTTGATGATGTCGTCGAGCAGCAGCTTCAGGTGGGCGTTGATCGGGTAGAAGCCGTCCTGCTTCTCCTGCAGGTACTTGGCGAAGACCTCGACGTGGCGGGCCTCGTCCATGACCTGGGTCGCCGCGTAGTACTTGGCGTCGATCCACGGCACCGTGGCGGTGATGAGCCCCGTGCACACGAGGGCGCCCTGCTCGCCGTGGAGGAACTGGGACAGCACGCCGGTCTGCATCTCGACGCTGAACGCCCGCCACTCCTTTTCGCCCCACGCCGCGAGTGGCGAGTCGTCGTAGTGGCGCAG
>DASUQS010000168.1:0-9886 GCA_036280455.1 Acidimicrobiales bacterium | reverse complement strand
ACCAGCTCGCGGCCGAGGTCCTCGTACGCCAGCAACGCCCGGCAGGCGACGAGGCCCGTGGGCACCGGCCCGGCGGGTGCCGCCGCCAGCCCCGCCGCGCACCGGTCGCACGGTACCGGGCCGTGCACCCCGCACCCGGGGCACCGTGCGGGCAGCAGCACGCTCAGCAACATGGGCGCCACCCTAAGGACGCGGTGTGACAGCGAAGCCACGCCGCAGCGACGCGCTTCTGACGTGCGCGCCACATCTCGTCGAAAGACGTTGCTTCATCACCACTGTGCGTGGGTATGGATGCGGGCACCTGGCGAGTTCACCCCCAGGTCGGTCGCCGGCAGCCCGCCGCTCACCCCGGCACCAGCACCGCCGCTCTCCGGCGCGCCCGTCCACCCGGGACGGGTGCGTGAGCCTCGCCATGCCCAACCGGAGGTTCGCATCGTGGCGACTCGTCGTCAGTTCATCAGCGGCGCGCTCGCGCTCGGGTCCGCCGGCCCACTCGTCGGCGCTCTCAGCGCCTGCGACCCCGTCGCGCCGACCCGCACCCTGTCGGGCGACGTCACGATCGCCGCAGGCTTCACCGTGGCGGCCGGGGAGGTGTGGTCGTTCGACCCGAACGTGTCGACCACGGTGCGCGTGCGCAGCAACGTCATCGTCGCCGGCACTCTCCGGATGCGGCCCGCGAACCCGCAGGTCATCCATCACCTGGTGTTCGAGAACGTCGACGAGTCGCGCTTCGTCGGCGGCGGCCACGAGGTGCTCGCCTCCGACGTCGGGCTGTGGGTGACCGGCGACGGCGTGCTCGACGCGGTCGGCTCGGCCAAGCGGTCGTGGTCCCCTGCCAGCGGCGCGCTCATGGCCGGCGCGACCACGATCCAGGTCGCGGACGCCACGGGCTGGCGGGTCGGCGACACCGTCGTCGTCACCCCGACGGCGCCCGTGTCGACATCCGGCTTCTGGCGACGGTACGACGAGCGGCGCATCACCGGCATCGACGGGGGCCGGCTGACCGTCGCCGCGCTCGCCGAGACCCACCCGTCCGTGCTCGACCAGCGCGGTCGCACCCACACGGCGGAGGTGCTGAACCTCACCCGCAACGTCCGCATCACCGGCACGGAGAGTGGGCGTGCCCACGTGATGATGCTGATGACGCGCAAGCCGCAGGTCGTCGAGAACGTCGAGCTCGCCCATCTCGGACCTCGGCAGGGCGCGTTCGGTCGCTACGCGCTGCACCACCATCGGTCCGGCGATGCCAGCGCGGGGTCGCGCTACACGGGCATCGCCGCCCACCACATCGGCAGCCACGTGTTCGTGCCCCACACGTCGCACGGCATCACCTTCGACCGGTGCGTCGCCCACGACACCTGGGACGACGCCTTCTGGTGGGATCCGATCCCCGGCAACACCACCCCTGGTGATCCCACCAACCGCGTCTGGTGGAAGGACTGCGTGGCCTCGAAGACGCAGTACTCGCCCGTCGAGCGGGCGTACCGCCTCTCGGCGTTCCTGCTGATGCGCGACGACAACCGCCAGTCGGTGCTGAACAAGCTGACCGGATGCGTGGCCGTCGGCACCGAGGCCAACACGGAGGACGTGGACAACCCCGCGTTCGGCGACTCGGCCGGATTCGGGTGGCCGGAGGAGGTGCAGGCCACCGAGGGCGTGTGGGAGTTCCACGACAACGTGGCGCACAACTGCCGCGGCTCGGGGATCTTCACATGGCAGAACACGCCGTCGACCCACGACGTGGGCTCCACCGTCGTCTACAACACCCCGGTCGGCCTGAACCACGGCGCCTACCTCAACCGGTACCACTACCACGACCACGTCTACACCGGGGTCGACCAGGGGGTGCGCCTGCACGCCCTCGGCGACATCGCCGATCCGCCGTTGCGGTTCGAGAACTTCGACATCCAGCTGGTCAGTGGGGGCGCCGCCGCGGTGTGGATCACGAAGCACAGCCTGCGGGGCCAGCCCGTGGCCTTCCGCAACTGCCGCTTCCGCGGCGCTCGCACGGCCTCCGTGGTCGACGACGCCGGCAACGACGGCGGGTCGGTTCCCACCCGGGCGACGTTCGTCGACTGCGACTGGCAGCCCGGCCTCCCCCACGTGACGGTCCTGCCCGGGCCCCGGGGCACCGACATCACGGAGGTCGCGGGAGGTGTGATCACCGCCCGCCACACGACCTGACCGGCCTGCTCCTCATGGCGGCGTCGGCCGCGCCGGCCAGGCCACATCCGGTCGAATTGGACCGTGGGGGTGGCCCGCCGCGTCCCTAGCGTGCTCGACCATGCAGCTCCTCCGGCCGGTGACCGACGCACGGCGCCGCGTGCCCCGCCTCGTCGCCGGGCTGGTGCTGTGCGGCCTCGGCATCGCGTTCATGGTGGCCGCCGACCTCGGGCTCGCCCCGTGGTCGGTGCTCGACCAGGGCATCTCCGACCGCACCGGCATCCCCATCGGCACGGTCAGCATCATCGTCGGGGCGCTGGTGCTGCTCGCCTGGCTGCCCCTGCGCGAGCGGCCGGGGCTCGGCACGGTGCTCAACGTGCTCCTCATCGGCCTCACGATCGACGCGGCACTGCTCGTGCTGGAGACACCGGACGCCATGGCGGCCCGCCTCGGCTACCTGGCGGTCGGCGCCCTCCTGTGGGGCCCGGGCTCGGGCCTCTACATCGGTGCGGGGCTCGGCCCCGGCCCCCGCGACGGGCTGATGACCGGGCTGGCGGCCCGCGGCGTCGGCTCGATCCGCCTGGTGCGCACGGGGATCGAGCTGACCGCGCTGGTGGCGGGGTGGCTGCTCGGCGGGTCTGTCGGGCTCGGGACAGTGGTGTTCGCGGTCACCATCGGGCCGAACGTGCAGTTCTTCCTGCCGCGGCTCACGGTGGCGGATCGTGCCCGGACGGCGGACGTGATCCCGCCCGCCGACCCAGACATCCCCCCGATGGCGTTCGACACCTGACGGCCCCCAGGACGCTACGGACCGCGCAAGCGCCCGCACGAAACGCGGCTAATCTCCCCGCCGGGGAGGAGCCAGGTTCGGCGGTAGCTGGGGGTTCTGATCATGCGCGTGTCCAGGAAGACGATCGCGGGGGCGGTGGGTCTGGTGGTGGTGCTGCTCGCCGGCATCGTCGTGTTGATGACGACCGGGGCGAGCGGGTCCCGAGACGGCGGCGAGGCCGCCGGCGACGACGCGGCGACCACGAGCGGCGAGGCGCCGCCCGACCATGTCATCACCCCGGCGGAGGCGCCCCGGCTGACCGAGGCCTGGCGCCTCGACGACCAGCTCGGCGTCAGCGGCACGCCGACGGTCCGCGACGGCATCGTCTACGTCGGCACCTGGAAGGGCACAGCGGTCGCTCTCGACCTGGCGACCGGCGAGGTCGTCTGGGAGACCCAGGTCACCGCCAAGGAGATGGCCAGCACCGCGCTCGTGACCGACGACCGCGTCTACCTCGCCGATCACGACGGCAGCCTCAACGCCCTCGACCGTCGCTCCGGCGAGCTCGTCTGGACGGAGGTGCTGGACGAGCACCCGGACGCCAACATGTACTCCAGCCCGGTCCTGGCCCCTGGTCCGGACCCGGCCGCTGCCGACACCATCGTCATCGGCGTGTCCTCCAGCGAGCTGCGGCGCCCGCTCGACGACTTCGTGTTCCGGGGCGCGGTCGTCGGCCTCGACGCCGACACCGGCGAGGAGCGGTGGCGTCTCGTGGTCGCCCCGGAGGGTTACGGCGCGGGCGTCTCGGTGTGGTCGAGCGCCGCGATCGACCGCGACCGCGGGCTCGCCTACATCGGCACCGGTCAGGCCTACGAGCACGAGGCCAGCCCGCTGTCCGACTCCCTCCTGGCCATCGACTACGAGACCGGCGAGCTGGCGTGGTCATGGCAGTACACGGTCGACGACGTGTGGACCTACTTCTCGCCCGGCCCGAACGGGGTCGATGCCGACATCGGCGCCACGCCCACGCTCTTCACCGTCGACGGGCGCGACCTCGTGGGCGCCGGCGACAAGGCGGGCACCTTCGCCGTGTTCGACCGCGAGACGGGCGAGAGCGTGTGGGGCACCGAGCTGACCGAGGGGAGCCCTCTCGGCGGGGTGATGGTCACGGCCGCCTACGGCGAGCCGGGCAGCGGCGGTCCCGGCGACGACGAGGGTGTCGTGTACGTCGCCTCCAACGTCATGGATCCGGCCGGGCTCACCGACACCGCGGGCGAGTCGCACACGACGGCGGCGTTCGCCCTCGATGCGGCGACCGGCGACGTGCTGTGGGAGGTGTCCCTACCGGGCGCGACGTTCGGGTCGCTCACCCTGGCCGACGGCGTGCTCTACCGGCCCTCCGTGCCGGGCCCCCTGTTCGCCCTCGATGCCGCCACCGGCGAGGTCCTGTGGAGCGACCAGCCCGGCGGCAACATGGGCGCCGGGGTGCGGGTGCACGAGGGCACGGTGCTGGCGCCCCACGGCTTCTCGTTCTTCGGCACCGACCCGCTCGGCCTGGGCGGCGTCGTCGCCTACCGGGTGCCCGAGGGCTGACGGCCCCGGCGGCGCCGTACGGCCGAGCCAGGCGTGGGACGCCGGCTCGACGCCGGACGCCGGACGCCGGACGCGACGGTGGCGTGGACCCGTGGGCCCACGCCACCGTTCAGTTCCTGTCCCTCGCCCGTGCGGGCCGCGGGATCAGTAGCGGTAGTGGTCGGCCTTGTAGGGGCCCTCGACCGGCACACCGATGTAGTCGGCCTGCTCGGTCGTCAGCTTGGTCAGCTTCACCCCGAGGCTGTCGAGGTGCAGGCGGGCGACCTTCTCGTCGAGCTGCTTGGGCAGCACGTGCACGCCGAGCGGGTAGTTGTCGGCCTTGCCGAACAGCTCCAGCTGGGCGAGCACCTGGTTGGTGAAGCTCATCGACATCACGAAGCTGGGATGGCCGGTGGCGCAGCCCAGGTTCAGCAGGCGGCCCTCGGCCAGCATGATGATCGAGTGCCCGTCGGGGAACACGAACTCGTGCACCTGCGGCTTGATCTCGATCTTCTGCACGTCGCTCAGGCGCTCCAGCCCGGCGATGTCGATCTCGTTGTCGAAGTGGCCGATGTTGCCGACGATCGCGTTGTGCTTCATCCGGCCCATGTGCTCGGCCGAGATGATGTCCTTGTTGCCGGTCGTCGTGATGAAGATGTCGGCCGTGTCGATCACCGACTCGAGCGTCGCGACCTGGAAGCCCTCCATCGCCGCCTGCAGCGCGTTGATCGGGTCGATCTCGGTGACGATCACGCGGGCACCCTGGCCGCGCAGCGACTGGGCGCAGCCCTTGCCGACGTCGCCGTAGCCGCAGATGACGGCGACCTTGCCGCCGATCATCACGTCGGTGGCGCGGTTGATGCCGTCGATCAGGCTGTGGCGGCAGCCGTAGAGGTTGTCGAACTTCGACTTGGTGACCGAGTCGTTGACGTTGATGGCCGGGAAGGCCAGCTGGCCGGCCTCGAACATCTGGTAGAGCCGATGGACACCGGTGGTGGTCTCCTCGGTGACACCCTTGATGCCCGCGGCCGTGGCGGTCCAGCGACCCGGCTTCTCGGCGATCGTGCGCTTGAGGGTGTCGATGATGACGTGCCACTCGTCGGGATCGGCCTCGGTGGCGTCGGGGACCGCCCCCGCCTTCTCGTACTCGGCGCCCTTGTGGACGAGCAGGGTGGCGTCGCCACCGTCGTCGAGGATCATGTTGGGGCCATCGCCGTCGGGCCAGCGCAGCGCCTGGTCGGTGCACCACCAGTACTCCTCGAGCGTCTCGCCCTTCCAGGCGTAGACGGGGGTACCGCTCGGGGCGTCGACCGTGCCCTCGGGGCCGACGACGACCGCAGCCGCCGCCTGGTCCTGCGTGGAGAAGATGTTGCAGGACACCCAACGCACGTCGGCGCCGAGCACGGTGAGGGTCTCGAGGAGCACGGCCGTCTGGATGGTCATGTGCAGCGAGCCCATGATGCGGGCGCCGGCGAGGGGCTGGCTGTCGGCGAACTCGGCGCGCAGCGCCATGAGGCCGGGCATCTCGACCTCGGCGAGGCGGATCTCCTTGCGGCCCCAATCGGCGAGGGACAGATCGGCGACCTTGAAGTCGCCCTCGTTGAGGGTGGTCATGGGTTCTCCCTGATGACGTCGATGGTGGGCCGTGGCGGTGTCACCGTCACGGCCGTCTTCCGTCATCGGGCTGGGTGCATCCAGCACCACCCATGTCAGCCCGAGGCCCGTCGAGCGTAGCGGCGCCCGACCGGACCGTCGACCATCGGTTTGCGGTCATGTCAGGATGCGTCGATGGCCGCATCACCGGGCGAGAGCCGGTTCCTCGATGCCGTGCTCCAGAACCCGCGGGTGCGTGACGTGCTCGGACGGGCTGCCGCGCTCGACCTGCCCGACTGGTACCTCGCCGCCGGCTGCCTGTTCCAGACCGTCTGGAACGTGCTCGACGGGCGGGATCCGGAGCACGGCATCAACGACTACGACCTCATCTACCACGACGGCTCCGACCTGTCGTGGGACGCGGAAGACGTCGTGATCCGCCGCTGCGCCGAGGCGTTCGGGGACCTCGGCGTCGAGGTCGAGGTGCGCAACCAGGCACGCGTGCACCTCTGGTACGAGGACCACTTCGGCGTGCCGTACGCACCGCTGCGGTCGAGCGCCGAGGCGGTCGACCGGTACGCCGCCCACGCCTGCCGGGTCGCGGTCCGCACGTCGTCAGCGGCGCCTCGCCACGGGTCCGACCACGGCTCCGATCATGGGTACGACGTGTACGCGCCGTCGGGGTTCGACGACCTGTTCGCGTTCGTCGTCCGACCCAACACCGTGGTCGCCCCCCGGGAGGTCTACGAAACCAAGTCGGCCCGCTGGGCGCGGCTGTGGCCGCGGCTCACCGTCCTGCCCTGGCCGGTGGATGCGCGGCCACCACCTGCGGGCCCACCCGGCTGAGCCGAGGTTCGTCGGGCCGAAACTCGCTGCGGCCGGGCAGGTCAGGGGTCGTACAGTCGTCTCTCCGTGCCGCGTCCACTCTCCCACCCCGACGGGCGGGCGACGCGCCTGCTCGCCGCGACGCTCCGGCCCGAGGCCCGGCCGATGGCCGGCATCCTGGCGATCCTCGGCGCCGCCATGGCCCTGCGCCTCGCCCTGCCGCTGCTGCTCGGCCGGTTCGCGGACGACGCCCTCGCCGGCCGGCCCGCGTCGGCGCTCACCTCCCTGGCGCTGCTCTACGTGGCCGCCGCGCTCGGCAGCGCCGCGCTCGACCTCGTCGTCGTGTGGTGGTCGGCGCGTGTCTCGTGGCGGGCCGGCAACCGCCTGCGCGAGCAGCTCGCCGCGCACGCGCTGCGCCTCGAGCAGGCCTGGCACGGCCGGCACAGCCCGGGCCAGCTCATCGAACGCATCGACGGCGACGTCGAGGCGATGGCGGTGTTCTTCGCGGGGATGGCCGTCCAGATCGCCGGCAACGTCGCGCTCATCGCCGGCATGCTCGTGGTGGCCACGACGATCGACCCCGTGACCGGGATGGTGCTGACGGTCACCGCCGTCGCGGGCGCGGCGACGCTGATCCGGTTGAGGGTCGCCGCCGTCGGGGCGCGCGAGGCCGAGCGCGAGGTGAACGCCCAGCTCTACGGCGACCTCGAGGAGCGACTCGGCGGGCTGGAGGACCTGCGGGCCAACGGAGCCGGTCGCTACGCCGTGCACCGGCTGCACAGCCACAGCGCCCGCTCGTGGCGCGCGGCGCGGCGGGCCTCGCTCATCGGCGACGGCGCCTACGCCATGGCCGCCGTCGTGTTCGCCGTCGGCACCGCAGGCACGCTGGCGGCCGGCATCGTCCTCCAGCAGCGGGGCGTGATCACCGTGGGGGCCGTCCTCACGCTCTACCGCTACGCCGACATGCTGCGTCGGCCGCTCGAGCAGATCGCCGAGCAGCTCAAGGAGTTCCAGAAGGCGATGGCGGGCGCCCGCCGCGCGGCGCGGCTGCTGGCCACGGAGCCGGCCATCGCGGACGGCCCGGACGACGGCAGAGCGCTCGGCACCGGCGGCCTGGGGGTCGATCTCGACCACGTCACGTTCTCCTACAGCCCCGACGGCGAGCCGGCCCTGCGCGACGTCGACCTCCACCTGGCGCCGGGCACCCACCTGGGCCTGGTCGGGCGGACGGGCAGCGGCAAGACCACGATCGGGCGGCTCATCGCCCGTACCTGGGACATCGGCCGGCCGTCCGTCCGCGAGGTGGACGACGCCAGTCCTGCCGCCGAGCCGGCGAGCGCCCCCGGTCCGCGGGCCGCGGCCGTCGCCGAGGTGCCGGGCGGTGGGCACGCCGGTCATCCGGGGACGGGGACGGAGACGGGTGCCGACGGCGCGGCGGTTGCGTCGGCGTCGGCGCCGGACGCCGCAGGCGCACGCGTCGCCGAGGCGGCGACCGCCGGGCGAGCCGGCGCCGGCACGGGCGCGGTCCGGCTCGGTGGCGTCGACGTGCGCGACCTGACGACGGCCGCCCTGCGGGCGCGGGTGGCCGTCGTGACCCAGGACGTCGAGCTGTTCCGCGCCTCGGTGCGCGACAACCTCACCCTCTTCGGCACCCGAGCGGCCGACGACGAGGAGCTGCACGCCGTGATGCGGCGCGTCGGCCTCGGGGACTGGCTCTCGACCCTGCCGGAGGGGCTCGACACCCACCTCGACGGCAGCCAGGGGCTCTCGGCCGGGGAGGGCCAGCTCGTGGCGTTCGCCCGGGCGTTCCTCGCCGACCCCGCGGTGGTCGTGCTGGACGAGGCGTCGAGCCGGCTCGACCCCGAGACCGAGGCACGGGTCGCCGACGCCTCCGATGCCCTGCTCGCCGGGCGGACCGCGGTGATCATCGCCCACCGACTCGACACACTCGATCGGGTGGACGAGATCGCCGTCGTGGATGCCGGGCGCATCGTCGAGCACGGCCGGCGCCGCGACCTGGCCCGCACGCCGGCGAGCCACTACGCGCGCCTGCGCCGGGCGGCAGGCCGTGGGGATGCCGCGGGTGCGATCGACCCGGTGCTGACACCTGACGCCGCGCTGGCCGGGGAGGCGACCGCATGACCCCGCCCCCCGAATCCACCGACGACCTGCCATCCGACGCCGCCAGCACCGAGCACGGGAAGGCAGCAGCCACGGCACCGACCACCGACGACCTGACCGTCGACGCCGCCGGCACCGGACCCGTCGCGGACTCCCCCGCCGACGCGCGCCGGCGGTCCCGCCGCGGCCAGTCGATGACCCGCGTCGCGCTGCGCCTCGTCCGCAACGAGCCGGTCGCCTATGCCGCCACCTGGTTCGGGTGGGTCGTGTTCTTCTCCGTGCCGCTGGCGACGGGCCTGCTGGTCAAGGTCGTGCTCGACCGCGTCGCCGACGACACGACGACGGGCGTGTGGGCCCTCCTCGCCGCCATCGTGGGGATCGAGGCCGTGCGCTGGGCCTGGCTGGTCGTCATCGCGGTGCAGTGGCACGGCTGCTGGGTGGGTTGGCAGACGGTCCCCCGGGTCAACCTGCTGCGGTCGCTCGCCGAGGAGCCCGGGCCCGCGGCGGGCCGCCTGCCCGGCGCGCCCGGCGAGGCGGTCAGCCGCTTCCGCGACGACGTCGAGGACGTGGCGATGGTGCTCGACGTGTGGCTCGACCTGTCGGGCGCCCTCGTCTCCTCGGTGGTGGCCCTCGTCGTGCTCGTGTCGATCGATCCGGCGGCGGCACTGGCCGTCGCCGTACCCGTGGTCCTGGCGATGGCTGGCACCTCGTACCTCGGACCCCGGCTCCGCGTGTGGCGGCGGGAGGCACGCGAGGCGACCGCCCGCGTGACCGGGTTCATCGGCGACACCTTCGGCGCCGTCCTCGCCGTCCAGTCGGGCGGCCCCGGACCGGCCGTCCCGC
>DASUQS010000167.1:0-38005 GCA_036280455.1 Acidimicrobiales bacterium | reverse complement strand
GCGCGCCGCGGTGCGCGAGGCGGTCGTGCTCGCCGGTGCGGCGTCGCGCCAGCAAGCGGACGACACCGCCGCGGTGGTCGAGATCGCCGGGCACGTCGCCATCGACCTCGCGCTGACCGGCGAGCGGCTGCCCCGCCCGAGCCGCTGGCAGCGCCTCAACCCGGTCCCCGCCGTCGGCCGGCTGCGGGGGGCCTGGCGGGTCGGCCGCCTGCGGGCGGCGCTCCCCGAGCTGGCCGGGGCCCTCGTCGACCGGGTCGACGCCGACCTGGAGAACGTCCCGCCGCTCACCGACCAGACGAGCCGGCAGCTGCTCGGCCTGCTGCACCGGGGCATGGCGGCGCTGCGTGCCCTGCACGCGCACGAGATCCTGATGGGGCTCCTCATCGACACGGGTGCGGACATGACGACGGGCGCGTCGGTGGCGCTCCGGGTGCTGGTCCAGGGACGTGAGGCGGGGCTCGACGACGGCGAGATCGTGCGGCGCAGCCCGGTCGTGCTGGCGCTGGTGCCGCCGCACGTGGCGCCCCGCGCCGAGCTGCCGCCCAGCGTGGCGCCCGGCGCCCTGCCGCCCGGCGGTGTCTCGGCCGGCGCCGCCGCGGGCGAACCCCCGACCCCTGCCCCGGGACCGGCGGCGGAGTCCGCCGCGCTGCGCGAGGCCCTGCGGCTGCGCGTGCGCTGGCTGCAGGAGCTGACGGGACGGGCGGCGTGGGAGCTGGGCCGACGGCTGGCGGCGAGTGGCACCCTGCCCGAGCCGGAGCTCGTCCGCCACCTGCGCCTCGACGAGCTGGACGCGGTCGTGACCCTGCGGGCCGCCGTGGTGCCCGCACTGGCCACCGGGCACGCGCACGCCGAGGGCGAGCCGTTGCCGGCCCGCTTCCAGATCTCGGACCGCGGCCGGCCGATACCCGTCCACCACGGCAAGGACGGCGGAGGCGACGGGACCGGCGCGGGCGGCGGGACCGCCCGCGGCCCGGTCACCCACGACGCGGAGGATCCACCGCCCGGCTCGATCCTCGTGACGACGACGCTGACCCCGGGCCTCGGGCCCCTGCTGCCGCGGCTGGCCGGGCTCGTGGCCGAGACCGGCTCGGTGCTCTCGCACCTGGCGATCCTCGCCCGGGAGAGCCAGGTGCCCACCGTCGTGGGCGTCGCGGGGGCCGTGCAGGACCTGCCCGAGGGCACGGTGGTCGAGGTCGACGGAACCACGGGGCGGATCACGATCGAGGAGGAGCTCCAGTGAAGGTCATCGCCTGGCTGACGGGTGTCGGCACCCTGGTGGCCGCCGCCGTCTACATGGTCGTCTCGCTCAACCGCTGGCAGTGGAACCGGGCGCTGTTCTTCGGGCTGATCGTCCTCATCGCCGAGGTGGGCCTGGCGACCGCCCTGGTGCTGCGCCGGCTGGCGCGCGCCGAGCGGACGGGCCAGGAGCAGCTCGACCCGGCGGTGCTGGCCGCGCTGCGGGCCAGCCGGCCGCCGGCGCGCGACCGGTTCGCCTGGCTGCGCGACCTGCCCTCGCAGACCAACGTGTTCGTCACGTTCCTGGTGGGCGGAGGCGTCCTCCTCTCGGGGGCGGCCTGGGTGGTCGACCGGGCGGCGTCGGTGACGGCCGCGCCGGCCCGTGAGCGGCGCCTCGCCCGGCGGCTGACCGCCATCGCCTACCCGGCCGACGGCCTGGTGGTCGACGACGCGACGGCGCTGGCCGAGGAGGTCCCCGGCACGGACGACGCCGGCATCCGCATGCTCCTGCGCGGCTCGGGGCGCCGGTGACGGCCACACCGGACACCGAGCGGACGACCGCCGCCCGCCTCGCCACCGCGGCCCTGGGTGTCGTCGGGCTGGCGGCGGGAGGCCTGGGCGTCATCGCCCTGCGCGAGGCCACGATGTCGACGCACAACCCGGTGCCCCCCGATTCGCGTGTCGAGCTGGTGGTCGCGGCCGAGAGCCGCGGCGGAGACTCGTCGCAGACGGTCGAGGAACGGGTGGACGCCCAGGTCCGCGCCTGCCGGCTGGAGGTGGCGTCCGACCTGGTCGGCCGGATGGAGCCCCTCGGCGACGGCCGCTACCGCGGGGTGCTGGCCCCCGCGATGGACGAGACAGACCGGCGCCAGTTCCGGGGCTGCGTCGAGGACTGGGTGATCGACAACGTCCGCCTCGACATCGAGGAGCTGCGCGACCTGGAGTAATTAGGAGAACTCGACAGGGTCGCGGATCAGCGGGCAGGTCATGCAGTGCCCGCCCCCGCGGCCCCGGCCGAGCTCGGCCCCGACGATCGTCACGACCTCGATGCCCGCCCGGCGCAGCGCGGCGTTCGTGGCGGTGTTGCGGTCGTACGTCACGACCACGCCCGGGGCGAGCGCGACGAGGTTGCTGCCGCTGTCCCACTGCTGGCGCTCCATGGCGTACACGTCCCCGTTGGTCTCGATGATCCGCAGCTCGGGGAGGCCGAGGGCGTGGGCGACGACGTCGACGAACGGCGCGGACTCGGTGGTCACGTCGACGCCGCCGTCGTCCCGGGGCCGCAGCGAGAAGGTCTCGATGCCGTCGACGATCGGCAGGTAGGCGGTGGCGACGTCGCGGTCGGCGAACGTGAACACGGTGTCGAGGTGCATGGCGGCGCGCAGCTTGGGCATGCCGGCCACGACGACGCGCTCGACCGAGCCCGCCCGGAACAGGGCGTCGGCCACCTGCGTGATCGCCTGGCGGGACGTGCGCTCGCTCATCCCGACGAGGACGGCGCCGTTGCCGATCGGCATCACGTCGCCGCCCTCGAACGTGGCCAGGCCCCAGTCCCGCTCGGGATCGCCCCACAGGACCTCGACCCCTGCGTCGGCGAAGTCCGGGTGGAACTCGTAGATCGCCTTCATGAGCAGCGTCTCGTCGTGCCGCGCCGGCCAGAACAGCGGGTTGAAGGTGACCCCGCCGTAGAGCCAGCACGTGGTGTCACGGGTGTAGAGGGTGTTGGGCAGCGGCGGCATCAGGTAGTCGCGCAGCCCGGCGGTCTCGCGGGCGAGCGCCACGTACCCGGAGCGCAGCTCGGCCGGCAGGTCGTCGGTGGCGAGTCCGCCGATCAGGTGCTCGGCCAGCGGGCGCGACTCGAGGCCGTCGAGGAACGAGCGGGTCTCGTCCACGAGCCCGAGGCCGACCTCGTTGGCCGTGATCTTGCGGTCGAGCAGCCAGGCCCGAGCTTCGGGGATGTCCATCGTCTCGGCGAGCAGGTTGTGCAGCTCGACGACCTCGATGCCGCGGTCGCGCATCTTGGCCATGAAGTCGAAGTGGTCGCGCTGGGCGTTCTGCACCCACATGACGTCGTCGAACAGGAGGTCGTGGCAGTTGGTCGGCGTCAGCCGCTTGTGGGCGAGCCCCGGGGCGCACACCAGCACCTTGCGCAGCGTGCCGATCTCGGAATGCACGCCGTAGGCGGGCGCGTCGTCGTCGGTCATTCGTCGTCCTCCGTCTCGTGGTCGAACTCCAGCCGGATGTCGGGGCCGCTGAGCACGAGCCGGCCCTCGTCGCCGAGCTCGTCGTCGACGATCTCGCCCTCCTCGACGTCCTCGAGCGCCGCGAACCACACGGCGTCGGCGTCGGTCGCGGCCGGTTCGCAGGCCCGCATCGTGGAGGCGAGATCGGTGATCGACACGTCGTCGCCGTCGATGTGGATCGTGCCGTGGTAGCGGTTGCACGGACCCTGGCCGGACACCCGGCCCTCCTCGACGGTCAGCGTGATCAACCCCTCGGCGTCCTCGACCGCCGGCGTGCTCGCCCCGACGTCGAGCACCCAGTCGCTGGCCTCGGCGTGCTCGCGCAGCAGCGGCATCCCGGCCGTCTCGGCGCGGCTGTCGGCCTCGTCCGTGCAGCCGCCCAGCGCCAGCACGGCGGCCAGCACCGCGGCGATCGCCGCGGGGGTCGGGGGGCGGGTCGTCTCAGCGGTCATGGCTCTCCCTCCCACGGCTCACACCGTGATCCATCCGCCGACCAGACCCGCCACGCCGACGATCGCCAGCACGATCGTGATCCCGAGGATCACGAGCTCCGGCGGGCTGAACAGACGGCGCCCCTGCTCCCGGCGGGTCATCACGAACAGCACCGTCCCTGGGGCGTAGATCACGAACGACAGGAGCATGTACCGGGGTCCGGCCGCGTACAGCAGGAAGAGGGTGTAGAGCGTGGCGACGCCGGCGACGACGAGGTCGCGGGTGCGCCCCTCCGGCCGGTCGTCGTAGCTCTCGCGGGTCACGGCCAGCTTGAGCAGGTAGGCGGCGCACAGCACGAAGGGGATCAGCGTCAGCGCGCTCGTCATGTTGAGGACGAAGTTGAACGCGTCCTCGGACACCAGCGTGACCACGAGCATGAGCTGGATCAGCACGGTGGTCATGACCAGCGCCGTCACCGGCGCGTCCACCCCGTTCACCCTCGTGAGGAACCGGGGCATGTCGCGGTCCTTGGCTGCCACGAACAGCACCTCCGCGGCCATGAGCGTCCAGGCCAGGTAGGCGCCGAGCACCGACACGATCAGCCCCACGCTGACGAACACCTCGCCCCAGGCGCCGACCGCCTCCTCCAACACCCCCGCCATCGACGGCTGGCGCAGCTCGGCGATCTCCTCGCGGGGCAGGATGCCGTAGCTCACGATCGTCACCGTGGCGAAGATGCTGAGCACGCTCAGGAATCCGAGAACCGTGGCCCGGCCCACGTGCTCGCGCCGCTGGGCGTACCGCGAGTAGACGCTGGCCCCCTCCACCCCGAGGAACACGAACACCGTGGCCAGCATCGTGCCGCTGACCTGATCGAGCAGCGAGCCGACGCCGTCGCCGCCGCTGACGTTGTCGCGGAACACGTCGAGGTCGAGCATGAACAGGCACACGACGGCGAACACCAGGATCGGGATGACCTTGGCGACCGTGACGATCTTGTTGATCGTCGCCGCCTCGCGCACGCCCCGGAGGATCAGCGCGGCGAAGAGCCAGATGCCCACGGTCGACAGCAGGAAGGCAGGAAGCGTGTCGCCCTCGCCGAGCCAGCTCGCGATGCCGCCGACCGTCGACATGATCAGCACCCAGTAGGTGACGTTGCCGGCGCAGGCGCTCGCCCAGTAGCCGAACGCCGAGAAGAACCCCAGGTACTCGCCGAATCCCGCCTTGGCGTAGGCGTACACCCCGGAGTCGAGGGTCGGCTTGCGCACCGCCAGCGTCTGGAAGACGAACGCGAGCATCAGCATGCCGGTGCCGGCGATGGCCCAGGCGATCAGGGCGCCGTAGACGCCGGTCTCGGTGGCGAAGCGGCGGGGCAGCGAGAAGACGCCCGCACCCACCATCCCCCCGACCACCATGGCGGTGAGCGTGACGAGAGTGACCCGTTCGAGTCCCCCCGCCGGCTCCGCGCCCTCGGTCTGGGCGACGACTCCCACCTCTTCCGCGTCTCCCACGTCGCTCACGCTTCCTCCCTTGCTGGATCGGTGCCCGCCCGGTCATCCACCCCGGCGACGACGCCTGCCGGTGCGACCTTCTCGATCGTGAAGCCGGTCGCTCCGTAGACGACGCTGAGCAGCGGGCTGACGATGTTGAACACCGCGTACGGCAGGTAGAGAAGCGTCGACACCCCGAGCACCGCGCTCATGAACGCACCGCACGAGTTCCACGGCACGAGCGGTGAGGTCACGGTCCCGCTGTCGGCGGTCAGGCGCGACAGCATCGTGGGGTGCAGTCTCCGCCGCGCGAACTCCGACCGGAACAGCCGCGTGGGCAGCACCAGGGCGATGTACTGGTCGCCGGCGACGATGTTCAGGCCGAGTGCGCAGCCGAGCACGGTGGCGAACAGGCGCCCGGTGCTGCGGGCAGCCGCGATCAGGGGGTCGATCAGCCGGGCCAGCAGCCCCATCTCGTCGAGCAGGGCGCCGAAGGTGACGGCGCCGATGATCAACCACACCGTCAGCAACATGCTGCTCATGCCGCCCCGCGACACCAGGCCGTCGATCTCGGCCACCCCGGTGTCGATCGAGAACCCGGTCGCGGCCGCCTGCCACACCGCGGTGATCGAGTCGAGCACCGGGCCCCGCTCCTCGTCGACGAACCCGCGCACGATGTCGGGCTGGGTGAACGCCCCGACCACCCCGCCGAACAGCGTCGCCGCGAGGAGGGCGAGCGTCGCCGGCACCTTGCGGACCGACAGCACGGCCAGCAGCACCAGCGGCAGCAGGTTCACGGGCGTGATGTTGTAGACGCCGTCGAGGGCGTCGAGCTCGACGGTGGTGGGCACCGCGTCGTCCACCTCGGGACCGGCGCCGAGGCCGAGCAGCAGGAAGACGCCCACCGCGATCGCGAACGCGGGCACCGAGGTCCAGGCCTGGCGCTTGATGTGCTCGTGGACGTCGGCCTCCACGAGCTGGGACGCCATGATCGTCGTCTCCGACAGCGGCGACAGCTTGTCGCCGAGGTAGGCACCCGACACCACGGCCCCGGCGGTGATCTCGGGCGAGACGCCGAGGGCGGTGGCGATGCCCACGAGGCCGACGCCGATCGTGCCGGCGGTCGTCCACGAGCTGCCGATGCTGATGGCGACCACGCCGCAGATGACCGCGGTGGCGGCGTAGTACCAGCCCGGGGAGAGGATCTGGATGCCGTAGTAGACGAGAGTCGGGATCGTCCCCGACAGGCACCACACGCCGATCAGGGCACCCACGGACAGCAGGATGAGGATGGCGCTCGCGATCGACGCCATCGACCCCTGCGCCGCCCGCTCCACGTGCGCCCAGGTGTACCCGTTCTTCATGGCGACGAGGGCCGCCACCATCGTGCACAGGATCAACGCGACCTGCACCGGGCCGTCGAGGGCGTCGAGCCCGAACAGCAGCAGGCTGCCCCCGATGAGGAGCACCAGGGAGCCGAGCGGCACGAGGGCGTCGAGCAGCGAGGGCGGCCGAATCGTGTCCGGCTCCTGTCCTACCGAGGGTGGTTGCACGCCGCCCGGTTGTACGGGAGACCCGCCTTGGAGCGGATCACCCCGGTGGGGTGACACGGAAATGTCATGGTTTCGACGGTTTGAGGCCGGGCCCGACGGGATAGCCCTAGGCCGTGCCTGCCCGCTCCCACGCACCCCCATGACGTCTCGCGGGCCGGCTACCAGGACGTCTTCGGGCCAGGAGTCCGACGCTAGCCTCGCCGAGATGGCGACCAGAGCGGGGCGGAACGCAGCCGATTCCGAACGACTCCGGCGCATCGACGCCGTGACCGACGCCGCCCTCATGCACCTCGACGTGCACGACCTGCTCGTCGAGCTGCTCGAGCGCGTGCGCGAGCTCCTCGACGTCGACACCGCCGCCGTCCTGCTGCACGACCCCGCCACCGACGACCTGGTGGCCACCGCCACCAGCGGCCTCGAGGAGGAGGTCCGGCAGGGGGTGCGCATCCCGGTCGGGCAGGGGTTCGCCGGCCGGATCGCTGCCGAGCGCAAGCCCGTGGTCATCGACGACGTCGAGCACGATGCCGAGGTGCTCAGCCCCATCTTGAAGTCCCGCGGCATCACGACCCTCGTCGGCGTCCCGCTCCTCCACGAGAGCCGCGTGATCGGTGTGCTCCACGTGGGGTCGCAGGCGAAGCGCACGTTCGAGCCGGTCGACATCGAGTTCATCCAGATGGTCGCCGACCGGGTGGCGCTGGCGATCGTGGCCCGACGCTCCAACGTGGAGCGGGCGGCCGCGGCGGCGCTCCAGCACAGCCTGATCCCCGGTCGCCTGCCCACCGTGCCCGGCCTCGAGCTCGCGGCGCGCTACCTGCCCGCGGGGGCCGGCGGTGTGGGCGGCGACTGGTACGACGTGCTGACCCTGCCGTCCGGGCGGATCGGCGTGGTCATGGGCGACGTCATCGGCCGCGGCCTCGCCGCCGCGGTCGTGATGGGGCGCCTCCGCAGCGCCCTGCGGGCCTACGCCCTCGACACGGCCGAGCCCGGCATCGTGCTCGAACGCCTCGACCGCAAGCTCCAGCACTTCGAGGCCGGGCAGATGACGACGGTGCTCTACGCCGTGCTCGACGCCGATCTCGCCACGCTCCGGCTGTCGTCGGCCGGCCACCCGCTGCCGATGACGTCCCTCCCGGGGGGCGAGGTCACCATCGTCGATGCGCCCGTGGACCCACCCCTGGGCGTCGACAGCGGCATCCAGCGGCGCACCACCACGCTGCCGTTCGCGCCGGGCACCATGCTCGCGCTCTTCACCGACGGGCTCGTCGAGCGGCGGAACGAGCCCATCACCGAGGGTCTCACCCGGCTGCGCGCCGCGCTCGGCACCGGCACCGCCGAGCAGCGCTGCTCCGAGGTGATCCGCCGCCTGCTCGGCGAGACCGACCCGCAGGACGACGTGGCCCTGCTGGTCCTGCACCGCGAGGAAGAGGGCGACGGTCCTCCGCTGCGCCTCCGCGTGCCCGCCGTGGCGACGTCGCTCGGGCTCGTGCGCGCCGGTCTCCGCCGTTGGCTGGGCAGCCTCGGCGCGAGCGACAAGCTCGGCTTCGACGTGCTGCTGGGCGTCGGGGAAGCGGCCGCCAACGCCATCGCCCACGCCTACGGTCCGGGCGGAGGCACGATCGGCATCGAGCTGTCGTCCACGGGGGGCGTGATCCAGGCCACGGTCAAGGACACGGGCACGTGGCGGCTGCCCCGGGGGGAGAACCGGGGCCGGGGGATCGCCATCATGGAGGGTTGCTCGGACGAGATGACAGTCGACACGACCGAGGCGGGCACAGAGGTCCGCCTGGTCTTCCGCAACACCGGGGAGCATCCGTGAACGAGGCCCGCGTCAGCGTGAGAGCTTCCGGCGACCACGTGCACATCGACCTCTCCGGCGACGTCGACCTCGCCAACGCGTCGGAGGTCGAAGCGAAGGTCCTGGCCGCGATCACGAACCGCGCGACGACCGTCGCCCTCGACCTCAGCCAGGTGACCTACCTCGACAGCGCCGGCCTCCAGATCGTGTTCTCGCTCACCGTCAAGCTGCGGCGGCTGCAGATCGACCTCCGCATCGTGGCGCCGGAGCACACCGCAGCCCGCCACGCCATCGACATGGCGGGCATGGGCTCGATCGCCCACATCGAACCGGTCTGACCCTCAGCGCGGCGCCGACTCGGTCAGCCGCCCGCCGTCGAGGGCGACGACGCGGGGCGATCCGGGCACCAGGTCGGGTCGGTGCGTGACGAGGATCGTCGTGCGATGACGGGTGGCGTCGAGCAGGTCGGCCGTGAGCGTGCGGGCGGTCTCGTCGTCGAGGTGCTCGGTCGGCTCGTCGAGCACGACGACCGGGCGGTCGGCCAGCAGGACCCGCGCCAGTGCGATGCGCTGGCGCTGGCCGCCCGAGATGGCCGTGCCGTGCTCGCCGACGAAGGTGTCGAGACCGTCGGGCAGCGACGCGACCCACCGGTCGAGGCCGGCCCGGGACACCGCGTCGGCGATCTGCGCCTCGGTCGCGTCCGGCCGGGCCAGGCGCAGGTTGGCGGCGATGGTCGAGTCGAACAGGTAGGCGTCCTGGGCGCACCAGCCGATGACGCCGCGCACGTCGTCGCCCGCGAGGTCGGTGATGGCCGCGCGGCCGTCGGTTCCGACCAGCTCGACGGTGCCGCCGGCGGGGTCGAGGAAGCGCAGCAGCACGGCGGCCAGGGTGCTCTTGCCGCCGCCGCTCGGCCCGACGATCACCACCTGCTCGCCCGGATCGATCCGCAGGTCGACGCCCCGCAGCACGTCGGGGCCGTCAGGGTGCCACCGGGCCCGCAGGCCACAGAGCTCGATCCCGTACGGGCCGGCGGGCACCGTCGCCGGATCGTCGGGCTCGGCCACGGCGTCGTCCTCGTCGAGCACCTCGGCCACCCGGTCGGCGGCGCTCGCCAGGCGGGGCAGGGCGTGGGCGGCCGGGACCAGCCCGGCGACGACCTCGTGCACGGCGATCGGCACCAGGACGACGACGCCGAGGGCGACGCCCTGCAGGGTGCCGGCCGCCACCGCGTCGCTCCCCAGCGTCAGAGCGGCCCACACCGCGCCACCGGCGGCCAGCGCGGCGACCGCCGCGCCGAGGCCGGCGGCGAACGCCGAGCGACGCTCGGCGCGCACGAGCGAGGCATCGAGGCGGTCGAGGGCGTCGAGGCGGCGATCGAGGGCGTCGTAGGCGGCCAGCTCGGCGGCACCGTCGAGGAGGTCGACCACCGCCGTCTGCACCTCGCCCCGCAGCGGTTGCACCGACCGGTCGGCCCGCCGGCTCACGGCCGTCGCCACCAGAGGGGCGCCGATGGCCGCGACCACCAGCGAGAGGGCCAGCACGGCGCCGGCGCCCGGGACGAGCGCGCCGACGAGGGCGACACCGGCTGCACCCGCCACCGCCGCGACGGCGTACGGCAGGGCCACCCGAACCCACAGGTCGATCAGTCCGTCGACGTCGTTGACGAAGCGGGCCAGCAGCTCGCCCGAGGGCAGGGAACCCACCCGTCCGGGCAGGAGCCGCTCGAGGCGGGCGAAGACGACGGCGCGCATCTCGCCGAGGATCCGGAAGGCCGTGTCGTGCCCGACGAGGCGTTCGAGGTAGCGCACGACACCCCGACCGAGGCCGAACGCTCGGACGGCCACGATGGCGACCATCAGGTGCAGCACCGGAGGCATCTCGCTGGCGCGCACGATCAGCCACGCCGAGGTCGCGGTCAACCCGATGGCGCAGCCGGCGGCCCCGACCCCGAGGGCGACGCCGGCGAGCAGGCGCAGCCGCCGTCCCCGGCCGAAGCGTGCGGCCCATCGCAGCCCGCTCACGGGACCGGCTCCGATGCCGCAGCAGGAACGATCTCGACCACCCGGTCGGCGACGGCCAGTGCCGCCGGCCGGTGCGTCACCATGACGACCGCGGCCCGGGCGGCCGCCTGCCGCACCGCGGCCAGCACGTCGGATTCGGTGTCCTCGTCGAGGCCGGCGGTCGGCTCGTCGAGCAGCAGCAGCGACGGGCACCGCAGCAGCGCGCGCGCCAGCGCCACGCGACGGCGCTCGCCCGCCGACAGGCCCGCCCCCGACTCGCCCACCGGGTGACCGGCCCGGTGGGGATCGAAGCCGGCGGCCGCCAGTGCCTCGCCCACCCGCAGGTCGGACGCCTCCGGGTCGCCGAGGCGGACGTTGTCGGCGACCGCGCCGGCGAACAGGTACGGCGACTGGTCGACCCAGCCGATCTGGCGACGCCACGCCCGCGGGTCGACGTCGGCCAGGTCGACCGTGCCGTCGGGCGACGGCACCAGCACCCGCCCGGTGTCGGGCCGGGTGAACCCGAGGAGCACCCGCAGCAGCGTCGACTTGCCCGCACCGCTCGGCCCGGCGAGCGCCACCACCTCGCCCACCCCGGCCCGGAACGTGGCTCCCGCCGGCGCCAGGCCGGCCCGGCCGGGGTGGCGCACGCCGACGTCGTCCAGCCAGATCTCGGCGCCGGCCTGCAGGTCGGGCACGGGGGTCGATCCGCCGGGGGCCGGCACGGGCTGATCGAGGACGCCGAAGGCCGCCTCGGCCGCGGCCAGGCCCTCGGCGCTGGCGTGGTGGCTGGCGCCGACCTGCCGCAGCGGCAGGTAGGCCTCGGGGGCGAGCACGATGACGAGCAGGCCGGTCTGCAGGTCGAGGTCGCCGTGGACCAGGCGCAGGCCCACGCCGACCGCCACCAGGGCGACCGACAAGGTGGCCAGCAGCTCCAGCACCAGCGACGACAGGAAGGCGATCCGGAGCGTGCCCATCGTCGTCGTGCGGTAGCGGTCGGTGCTGCGGCGGATCGCCTCGGCCTGCGCCTTGGCCCGACCGAACGCCTTCAGGGTGGGCAGGCCGGCGACCACGTCGAGGAAGTGGTGCGACAGCCGTTCGAGCGCACGCCACCGCCGGCGGCTGGCGGCCTCCGTGGCCAGGCCGACGAGCACCATGAACACCGGGATGAGCGGCAGCGTCAGCGCCACCGTGACCGTCGCGGTCGTGTCGGCCGTGGCCAGCCGGGCCAGCACCGCCACGGGCACGATCAGCGCCAGCACCAGCTGCGGCAGGTAGGTGCCGAAGTAGGCGTCGAGGGCGTCGAGGCCCCGGGTGGCGAGGGTGGCGACCTCGGCCCGGCCGGGTCCGCCGCCGCCCGGCGCCTGCGCGGCGGCCCGGGCCACGATCTGTCGCCGGAGCTGCGACTTGACCCGCGCCGACGCCCGGTGGGCGCCGGCGTCCCGGGCCCACGCCACTGCGGCCCGCGCGGCCACGACCAGCGCCAGCCATCCGAGGATGCCGGTCAGCTCCGCCGTCCGGCCGCCCGCCTCGACGACCCCGGCGATGCCCCGCGCCAGCAGGTCCGCCTGGGCGATCACCAGCAGCGCCGTCACGATCCCCAGCACGACCGCGAACGCCAGGTGCGCCACGGTGGCGCGGGCGTAGCGCAGGAGCCGGGGGTCGAGCGGCTTCACGACGGTGCCCGCGCCTCGTCCCGCGGCGCCGGGGCGGCGGGCGTGCCTGCCGGGATGTTGTCGACGCCGATGCGCCGGCGGAACACGTGGTACGACCAGCCCTGGTAGCCGAGGACGATCGGGGTGAACAGCACGGCGACCCAGGTCATGATCGTGAGCGTGTAGTCGGTCGCGGCGGCGTTGGTGGTGGTCAGCGACCACGCCGGGTCGAGCGAGCTCGGCATCACCTCGGGGAACAGGGCGACGAACAGGGCGGCGACGGCGAGCGCGATCGTGGCGGCCGTCCCGACGAAGGCCCACCCCTCCCGCCCCCGCAGGGCCGCCACCAGCGCTCCCACGAGCGCGACCGCCGCCACCACCGCCAGCACCACGAACCAGCCCGCGTGGCGGGCGTCGCTGCGCTCGGCGTACGTCCAGCCCAGGAACACGACGGCCAGCAGGGCGGCGATCGGCCCCACCTGCAACGCCACGTGGCGGGCCCGGGTGCGGATCTCGCCGGTGGTCTTCAGCGCCAGGAACACCGCGCCGTGGGTGACGAACAGCGACAACATGACCAGACCGGCCAGCAGCGCGTAGGGGTTGAGCAGATCGAAGAAGGTGCCGACGAACTCCTTGTCGGCATCGATCGGTACGCCGCGGACGATGTTGCCGAAGGCCACGCCCCACAGCAGCGCCGGCACGAGCGAGCCGAGGAAGATCGCCGCGTCCCACCGACCGGTCCACCGACCGCCCTCGCCCTTGGCGCGGTACTCGAAGGCCACGTTGCGGAAGATCAGGGCGACGAGGATCAGGAAGAGTGGCAGGTAGAACCCGCTGAACAGCGTGGCGTACCACTCGGGGAAGGCGGCGAAGGTAGCGCCCCCCGCGACCAGGACCCACACCTCGTTGCCGTCCCAGAGCGGGCCGATGGTGTTGATCAGCACCCGGCGCTCGCGGTCGGTCCGGCCGAGGACCGGCAGCAGGATGCCGACGCCGAAGTCGAAGCCCTCGAGCACGAAGTACCCGACCCACAGCACGGCGATGAGGACGAACCAGATGGTGGTGAGCTCCATGGCGGGTGCCTCTCAGTAGGCGAAGGCGAGCTCGCGCTCGTCGTCGTCGAGGTCGTCGGCGGTCGGGTCGTCGGCGCCCGGGTCGGGCGGCGGCGGGGTGTCGGGCAGGCCGGCGGCGATCGCCTTGAGCAGCAGCCGCACCTCGACCACGGCCAGCAACCCGTAGATGACGGTGAAGCCGGCGAGCGTGAAGGCGACCTCGGCGACGGTCGTCCCGGGCGACACGCCCGCCACGGTCGGCATCAGGCCGAACACGACCCAGGGCTGGCGGCCCATCTCGGTGAAGATCCAGCCGAAGCTGTTGGCCGCCAGCGGCAGCAGCGGCAGGACCACCGCCGCCCGCACCAGCCAGCGCGACCGCGGCCGCCGGTCCTTGCGCGTCGCCCACAGCGCCCACGCAGCGACGGCCATCGCCAGCATGCCCGTGCCGATCATCAGGCGGAACGTCCAGTAGGTGACCGGGATGTTGGGGGCGTAGTCGCCCTCGCCCCAGGTCTCGGCGTACTGCGCCTGGAGGTCGTTGATGCCCTCGACCTCCCCGTCCCAGCCGCCGGTGGCCAGGTACGTGAGCAGGTGCGGGATCTGCAACGAGTACACCTCTTCGCTGCCGTCGAGCGTGCCGATGGTGAACACCGAGAACGGCGCCGGATCCGACGAGTCGTAGAGGGCCTCTGCCGCCGCCATCTTCATCGGCTGGACCTCGGTCATGACCTTGGCCTGCTGGTCGCCGCTCACGACCACGCCGAGGCCGCTGACCAGCACCACCACGGCGCCGACGCGGGCGGCACCGTGGAACGCGACGTCGTCGACGCCGGGCCGCCGGATGAGGCGCCACAGCGCGACGCCCAGCACGAGCGCACCCGCGGTCATGAAGGCGGCGAAGATCGTGTGCGGGAACGTGACCAGCAGCACCCGGTTCGTGAGGACCGCCCAGAAGTCGGTGAGCTCAGCCCGCCCCGCGGCCGCGTTCATCTCGTAGCCCTCCGGGTTCTGCATGAACGAGTTGGCGGCGAGGATGAAGTACGCCGACAGCATCGTGCCGATGGCGGCGACCCAGATGGTGGCGAGGTGGAGCCGCCGCGGGAGCCGGTCCCACCCGAAGATCCACAGGCCGAGGAACGTCGACTCGAGGAAGAAGGCGAGCAGGCCTTCGATGGCCAGCGGTGCGCCGAAGATGTCGCCGACGAAGCGCGAGTAGTCGCTCCAGTTCATGCCGAACTGGAACTCCTGGACGATGCCCGTGGCCACGCCCATGGCGAAGTTGATGAGGAAGAGCTTCCCGTAGAAGCGGGTGAGGCGGTACCAGCGGTCGTCGCCCGTGCGGTGCCATGCGGTCTGGAAGCCGGCCACGATGAAGCTCAGCCCGATCGTGATCGGGACGAAGAGGAAGTGGTAGACGGTCGTGATGCCGAACTGCCAGCGCGCGAGGTCCACCGCGTCCATGTGCCCGGCCTCCTAGGGGGGTCTTCCGCACCTACGACGGTAGGGACCGGCCCGGGTGACCCCGCAGAGACGAGGGTCCCGACGAGCCGGGACCTTCGTCCTCACTCTCACCCTCGGCGACGGGCGCGCCGGCGCGGCGACCGTTCGACGAGGTCGACGACCGCACGCTCCACCTCGGCCAGGACCTCCGGGGGGATGGCGTCGACGGCCACCTCGTCGTCGGGCTCGGTCGGCTCCTGTCCGGCGTCGGCCCCGTCGGCCCGGTCCGGGTCGGTCAGCCCCAGGTCCTCGGCCATCGATGCGATCTCGCCGTCGGCCAGGTCGTCGGCGAGGGTGCGGCCGGCCTCGAACCGTTCGATCACCCGCGGGTCGACGTAGGAACCGCGGGCGACGGCCGGCGTGTTCCCGAGCTGGTGGGCGACGCTGCGCACGACGCGCGCCACCGCTGAGCGCCGCTGCCGCTCGGTGTCGGCGTCCTGCTCGACGGCGAGGCCGACGGCGGCGAGCACCGTGGCGGTCCAGGTGCGGAAGTCCTTGGCGGTCAGCTCGGCGCCCAGCGCCTCGTGCAGGTACTCGTTGATGTCCGAGGAGCGAACGTCCACCCAACGGCCGCGCTCGTCCTTGTAGGCGAGCAGCTCCGGGCCGCCCCGGCGGCGGCGCTTGAGGGCCCGCACCACCTCCGCCACCTGCGGGTCGCCGATGGTCACCACCCGCCGCTGAGCCGACTTGCCGGGGTAGTCGAACCGCAGCTCGTCGCCGTGCGCCCGCACGTGCCCCTTGCGCAGCGTCGCCAGGCCGTAGCTGCCGTTGTCGTCGGCGTAGGTCTCGCCTCCGACCCGGAACAGGCCCAGCTCGATGAGGCGGACGGCGCAGGCGAGCACCTTGTCGCGGCCGATCCCCTCCCGCCCGAGATCACGTTCGAGCCGGGCCCGCAGCCGCGGCAGCCCGCGGGCCACCTCGAGCAGGCGGTCGTGCTTGGCCTTGTCGCGCCGCTTGCGCCAGGCGTCGTGGTAGCGGTACTGGCGGCGGCCCCGGTCGTCGGTTCCGACCGCCTGGATGTGGCCGCAGGGATCGGGGCAGATCCACACGTCGCGCCAGGCGGGCGGGATGGCGAGGGCCTTGATCCGGTCGATCACCTCCCGGTCGGTGATCCGTTCGCCGTCGCGATCGAGGTAGCTGAAGCCCCGACCTGCGCCGCGTCGACCGAACCCCGGCTCGTTGACGTCGACGCGTCGCACGCGCGCGGCTCCGGAGCTCACCTCCCCACCGCGCTCCTCACCGGGCCGGCGCCCGCGTCGTCGCGCATGTCACCTCCTCTGGGCATCGATTACCCCGTGCACAGCACCGCTATGCCGGAGGCGCTCCTCTCCGTGCCCCTGGGCGCACGGTGAGGACCCCGGCTGCGGTTGCCGCGGCGGCCCGTCGGGTACGCACCGCGTGGAGGACGCCGCCATGCCGACCAGCCGTGACGACCGCACCACGGGGCTCGAAGCCCGGGCCGCCGAGGCCGCCGACTGCACCCGCTGCGACCTCTACCGGCGGGCCACCCAGACCGTGTTCGGCGAGGGCCGCGTCGGCGCGCCGATCATGCTGGTCGGCGAGCAGCCCGGCGACCGCGAGGACCTCGACGGACACCCGTTCGTCGGCCCCGCCGGCCGGCTGCTCGACGCGGCGCTGGACGAGGCGGGCCTCGGGTCGCGCGACGTGTACGTCACCAACGCGGTCAAGCACTTCAAGTGGGAGCCCCGCGGCAAGCGCCGCATCCACAAGAAGCCGTCGGCCGTCGAGATCCAGGCGTGCCACCTGTGGCTCGAGGAGGAGCTGCGGCTCGTCGAGCCCGACGTGGTCGTCTGCCTGGGCACCACCGCGGCCCGCGCCGTGCTCGGCCGGCCCACGACGATCTCGTCGGTGCGCGGGCAGGTGATCGAGGCACCCGACGGCACCCCCGCCGTGGTGACGATCCACCCGTCGGCCGTGCTGCGAGCCCGCGACGGCGAGGACCGCACCGCCCTGCGCCGCGGCCTCGTCGCCGACCTGGCGCTCGCCCGGGACGCGGCCGCCGGCTGACGACCCGGAGCGGCGCGGTGGCTCAGCCCGCCGGGTAGCCGTCCTTGGCCAGGAGCCGGGCGAGGTGCGCGGCGTTGCGCGCCACGGTGGCGGTGGTCGAGGTGACCGTGTCCGGCTTCGGGCTCAGGTCCTTGTAGTCGACGCTGCCCATCGCCTCGCCCACCCAGTAGGTCACCCCGCCGGCGGGGATCGTGAAGCCGACGTCGTTCAGGCCCTGGTAGAGCTCGGCCGAGACGTGGTGGGCACCGTCCTCGTTGCCGACCACCGCCACGACCGCCACCCGGTCGTAGCTGATCATGCGACCCTGGTCGTCCTGCTCGCCGAGGAAGGCGTCCAGCCGCTCCAGCACCCGCTTGGCGACCGACGACGGCTGGCCCATCCAGATCGGGGTGCCGAGCACGAGGATCTGGGCGTCGAGGATCTGGCTGCGCACGCCCGGCCACTCGTCCCCGTCGCCCTCGTCGGAGGTGACGCCGGCCTTGACGTCCAGCTCGACCATCCGCACCGGATCACCCGCGGAGACCCCGTGGGCTCGCAGGGCGTCGAGCATCTCGCGGAGGAGCACGTCGGTGCTCGACTCCTCCTCACCCGACTTGAGGGAGCAGTTCAATGCAACGGCACGAAGGGTGACCATGCCTCGCGCCTACCCCTGCGGCCCCCGGTCCAACCGGGGGCCGCAGGAGCGATCTGGCGACGTCGGCCACTCAGTCGAACATGCTCTTGATGCGGGCCATCAGCTCCTCGGCCTTGGCCCCCATGGTCTGCATGGCGCTGCTCTTGGCCTGCATCGAGATCATCCGGCAGCGCATGCTCTGCGCCCACTCGAGGTGCTCGTCCTCCTGGGGCTCGACCTGCCCCACGGCGGCCTCGAAGGCGGCGCGCACGTCGCCCGTCGGCAGCTCGTCGGTGAGCGAGGAGAGGCACGACCAGTTGGCGTGGTCCTTGGCCTCGGCCAGCAGGACCGCGTCGAGCATGACCAGCTCCTGGGTCATCAGGTCGACCGACCCGCCGAGCAGGAACGTCGACTCGAGCAGGCCCATGCCGGACTTCTCGGTGGCGCGGGCGGCGGGGCTCACGTAGCCGGGATCGCCGCCGAGCCCGTCGATCAGGTCCTCGAGGATGCCCACGTGGGTCACGGTCTCCTCGCCGAACCCCTCGTACTTCCTCTGGAGCATCGGGTTGTGCGTCCGCCCGGCCACCGAGCGGTAGAGCTGGGCGCCGCAGCGCTCGTGAGCCAGCATGTCGCTCAGCAGGTCGGCCACGAAGCCGCCGTTGAGCTCGCTGTCCGCCAGGAACGCGTCCTTCTCCTCGGGCAGCATCGTGCGGGCGGGGTCGACGTAGGTCATGGTCTGCGGCGTCGAGCGGGCGCCGGTGGCGGCGGTGGGGGTCAGGATGGGCATCTGTTCTCCTTGCGTTCTCGGGTGGGCGACGGTCCGGGGCGTCCGGCGCGTCAGGCGTTCTGGGGGCGCAGGTCCGGGACCGGATGGGCGCCCTCGGTCTCGTCGCGGTACTCACGGCCCTTCTGCTGGCGCGTCTGGTCGATGACCATCTCGGTCGGCGTGCCGCCCTCGTTGACGATGGCCTGGTACTGGAAGTACCGGTGGTCGGAGGGCAGCTGGTCGACGTTCACGTAGTCGGTGCCGTCGGCGCGCAGGTCGACCTGCTCGGCGAGCACCGCCCGGACGTAGTCCTTGTTCGGCTCGAAGGTCACCGCGGTGTCCGGCAGAGACGGGGGAAGCAGCTCGGCGGGCTCGCGGCCCTCGTAGCGGCGCATGAAGTCGCACGCCACCTGGAGCTGGCCGATCTCCATGTTGCAGTTGAGCTCCCACATGGCCTTGAGCCGGCGGTCGCTCTCGTGCTGCATCATCGACCAGTACAGGTACACCTCGTTGTACTCGTGGAAGACCCATTGGGCGATCCACGAGTCGAGCGGGTCGAGCAGCGACTCGTAGTGGGTCACGTGCTGCTCCTCGATCAGGGCGATCTCGGCGTAGGTGCCCCGGGCGATCGGCTCGATCCAGTCGGTGCCGTGGTTCATGTAGAAGTTCATGGTCTGCTGCTCGGCCGCCGTGATCGTCATCACGTGCATCCGTGACAGCGGGTCGACCGCGTGGGTCTCGAAGTGCTTGCGCACGTCGTCCTCGGGATGGCGGTGCTCGAGGATCGTCGGCCGGCCCGGGGTGATCTCGGTCAGGTGCTGGGTGATGTCGTCGGCGTGGCCCCCGTAGAGCAGGTCGTACAGGTTGGCGTACCGGTAGAGGTGGTCGAAGTCCTCGAGCAGGGCGAAGTCGAGCGCCTGCTTGAGCATCGGGTCGGGCTCGTGCCGGGCCAGCCACGCCGTCAGGTCGACCGCCACCTGCTCGTAGCCGAGGGTCGTCTCGATCGGCGTCTGGTCGCCGGGGTTCAGCCCGTTGACCGCCTTCTGCTGCTGGGCGTCGACCCGCCGGCTGGTGGCGAGGGCCCGCTTGATCTCCGGGTTGTCGGTGTGGCGGGCGAACTGGTGCGAGAACAGGATCGACTCGACCTCGATGCCGTTCATGAGGATCACCCGCGTGCGGGTGTAGGGATCGACGGTGCGCTTGTCGTAGGGCTCCACGTTGAGCTCCGACCAGTTGCGGAACTGGTCCTCGACGGCGATGCCGTTCTGGCCGAGCGGATCGAATGCCATGCCAACCATCCTTTGGGTGAGCGGTACGTGGTGCGCTAGCCCGATTCCGGCGGGCCAAACCGGCGATCACGCGTGCTCGTTCGGTTCGGGCGGGCGCGGGACTCGTGGTCCTGCCCGTCGGGGTACCCCTCGGTCATCGCCGACCCCAGGAGGCCACGATGGACGACCGACCAGACGACGACACGGTTCCCGACCCCAAGGCCGAGCCGGAGGGCGGCGCCGCGTCCGGCGCGGGACCCAGCGCCGGCGAGGGCGTCGAGACGACCGACAACGGCGAACGGATGCTCGACCGCGATCGGGAGGGCGACGACCCCGAACAGGATGCGCAAGCTGAGGTCGAGCGGATGGAGACCCACAACCGCGGGCGTTCCGAGGACTGACCGGCCGGGGCGGGTGGCGGCGCCGTTGACGCCACCCGCCCGGCGACCGGGCGCAGGCCTCAGGGTTCGAGCACGACCTTGATCGCGCCGTCCTCCTTGGCCTGGAACATGGCGTACGCCGCGGGGGCGTCGCCGAGGGGGCGCCGATGGGTGACGAAGTCGGCGAGCCCGAACACGTCGTCGTCACGCTCGAGCTGGGGCAGGATCTCCGGCACCCAGCGCTTCACGTGCGCCTGCCCCATGCGGATCTGGACGCCCTTGTCGAACATGTCGAGCATGGGCAGCGGGTCGACGGCGCCGCCGTACACACCGACCAGCGACAGGGTGCCGCCCCGCCGTACCGCGTCGATCGAGGTGCGCAGGGCCGATAGGCGGTCCATGCCGGCCTTCTTCGTCAGCGGCTCGGCCACCGCCCGGGGCAGCATGCCCGCGGCGCGCTGCATCGCCGCCGCGAACGGCGCCCCGTGCGCCTCCATCCCGACGGCGTCGACCACCGCGTCCGGTCCCCGGCCCCCGGTGAGGGCTCGCAGGGCCTCCGGCACGTCGTCGATCTCCCGGGCGTCGACGGTCTCGACGCCGTGGCGCTCGGCCATCGCCAGCCGCTCCGGTACCAGGTCGACGCCGAAGACCTGCTCGATGCCCTTGTGGCGGGCGACGCGGCAGGCCATCTGGCCGATCGGACCGAGGCCGATCACGGCGAGGGAGTCGCCCGGCGCCACGTCGGCCCAGGCCACGGCCTGCCACGCGGTCGGCAGCACGTCGGACAGAAGGAGGAACCGGTCGTCGGGCGGGCCCTCGGGAACCTTGATCGGGCCGAAGTGCGCCTGCGGGACGCGCAGCAGCTCCGCCTGGGCGCCCGGCACGTGGCCGTAGAGCTTCGTGTAGCCGAAGAGGGCCGCACCCTTGTGGTGCTCGCGCACCTGGGTCGTCTCGCACTGGGCGAACAGGGTGCGCTCGCACATGAAGCACGACCCGCACGAGATGTTGAACGGCACGACGACCCGGTCGCCCACCGCCACGTGCCGGACCTCGCTGCCGACGGCGACGACGCGCCCCATCGGCTCGTGGCCGAGGATGTCGCCGGGCTCCATGAACGGCGTCAGCGGCCGGTACAGGTGCAGGTCCGACCCGCAGATGGCGGTGGAGGTGAGCTCCACGATCGCGTCGGTCGGCTCCTCGATGATCGGGTCGGGCACCTCGTCGACGCGGACGTCCTCGGTGCCGTGCCAGGTCACTGCTCGCATGGTTCTCCTGTCTCGGTCGCCACGGCCGCCTCTCAGCTGCCGATGCGGGAGCGCAGCTCGCGCTCGTAGAACTGGAAGAAGCCCTCCTGGTCGGGACCCACCTGGGTGATGGCCACCTCGTCGAAGCCCGCATCGGCGAACCGCTGGAAGGTGGACACGTACCGCTCCGGGTCGGGGCCGCAGGGGGCGCCCTCGGTGGCCTCGTCGACGGTCACCCGGGAGGCCGCCTGCTCGAAGTGGGCAGGCGTCGGCAGGTCCTGGTGGAGCTGCCCCGGGACCCCGCTGGTCGGCCACAGCTCGTGCACGAGCTTGCGGGCGACCTCCTCGTCCTCGCCCCAGCACGCCTTGAAGCTGGCGTAGGTGCTGCCCCTGCCCCCGAGCGACCGGTACTCCGCCAGCATGTCGGCGTCCGGACCGGTGGTCATCCAGCCGTCGCCGTGACGGGCCGCGACCTCGAGCGCCTGGGGCCCGAAGGCCGAGACCACGATCGGGATCGGCCTGTCCGGCACCGTGTAGATCCGGGCGTTCTCGACCGTGTAGTGGTCGCCGCGATGGGTCACCTGCTCGCCCGTCCACAGGTCGCGGATCAGCTCGATCGCCTCGGCCAGCATCGAGAACCGGAGGTCCGCGGGCGGCCAGCGGTCACCGAGGATGTGCTCGTTCAAGGCCTCGCCGGTGCCGACCCCGAAGCGGAAGCGGCCCCCGGGCAGCAGGTTCGAGGACGTGGCGGTGGCCTGCGCCAGCACCGCGGGGTGGATCCGCATCGTCGGGCACGTCACGCCGGTGGTGACGGTGAGGTTCGTGGTGGCCGCGACCGCACCGATGACCGACCAGACGAACGGCGACTGTCCCTGGCGGTCGATCCACGGGTGGAAGTGATCGGAGATCCAGATGGATCGGAAACCGGCCTGCTCCGCGCGCTGGGCGATGGCGACGAGCGTGCGGGCGTCGTGCTCTTCGCTCGACAGGGCGTAGGCGAGCTCGGTCATGAACGTCGCCTACCCCGGCGACCGCCGGGGAAACCGCCCGCTCACGCGGCGTGCGTGCGACGGATCCGTATGACCGGCCGCCGCAACGAGGTGCTGTTCGTCGCCCACCGGTCGAGGAGGTGGGCGGTGAAGCGGCTCTCGACCAGCGTCAGCGCCCGGGCACCGAACAGGACGTCGGAGGCCAGGGCTGGCTCGTCGGCGACGAAGGGCACGACCATTGCGTCGAGGGCGACGTGCTGATGGTGCTCGTCGGCGACGACGTGGACATCGTAGAACTCGGCGCCCTCGTCGCCACCGGTGACGCGGCGCACCGCGCGGGCGTAGCGCGCCATCGGGCCGACCGAGGTCATCTCGAACAGGGCCAGGTGGCCGACGCAGGCACCGAGCCAGCGGCGGCTGCGACCGAACAGCGTGAGCAGGTTGACCGTCGCCAGCGTGACGGCGGGCAGGTGGTCGAGGTAGGCGCCGTAGCGCTCCTCCAATCCGAGCTGCCGCATGGTCGTCGCGAACAGCTCCTGGTGCGATCGCCCGGGACGGCCGTTGCCGTACTCGTCGGACTGGATCTCGACGTACGCCGACTTGGCCCGCCCCGCAGCGAGCCGGGGCAGCGCCATGGTGTGCGGATCGGCCTCCTTGAGCTGGTACGCGCTGCGGTGGACCGCGAACTCGCGCAGGTGGTGGATCGTGGCGCGCTCGTCGATCCACGCCGACAGCGACGGGCCGTCCCCGTGCGCGATGGCGTCGAGCTCGGCCCGCACCTCGCCGGGGCCGGGGGTGGCCACGGGGCCGACCTCGGCGGTGACCGCACCGAGGAACAGCTCTTCGAGCCGGTTCACCGCCTGCACGGCGGCGGGCGCCGTCTCCCACGCGGGGTCGACGTCCGCGAAGCCGCGATATCCCAGGTCGAGCAGGGTGTAGAGGGCGACCTGCACGTCCTCGCCCCACGGGTCGGCGCCGGCGACGGCACTCCGTCCCACCAGCGGTTCCCCACCGCTCCGAGGGCGTTTGACCAGGGCGCCCAGGACGCGCTCGGACAGAGGCCCGCGAGGTTGCGGCAAGCAAGGCGCGACGTTCATGTGCCTCCCTTACCCCCGGGGGGATGGTCGGCATCCCTCCGTGCGGTCGGCCGTGCGCTCCCGCGCCGCTGACGGGTGCAAGGATTCGCGCACCTGGGGCGTCAGTGGGGGTGTGGACGCGATGAGCAGGCTCGACACAGCCCCCGGTCCCACGGCGATGCCGCCGGGCCGGGGGCCGCCCGCGTCATGGCGTCAGGAGGGGACGACGACCGGCAGCTTCTCCCAGCCGCGCACCGTCGAGGTGCGGGCCTGCACGGCGTTGTCGGTGTCGACCTCCCACTCGGGGAACCGCTGGAGCACCTCGTCGAGCGCCACGCGACCCTCCAGACGGGCGAGCGCCGCGCCCAGGCAGAAGTGGATGCCGTAGCCGAACGACAGGTGGTGGTCGATCTTGCGCTCGATGTCGAAGCTCTCGGCGTCGGCGAACTTGCGCTCGTCGCGGTTGGCGGCGGCGTTGAGCAGCAGCATGGCGCTGCCCTCCGGCACCACCTGCCCGTAGTGCTCGACGTCCTGGGTGACGTAGCGGGCCTGCACCGGCGACGGGGGCTCGTAGCGCAGCAGCTCCTCGATGGCGTTGGGGACGAGGCTGCGGTCCTCGACCAGCTTGCGCCGCTGGTCCGGATGTTCGGACAGCACCTTGCCCGTCCAGCCGATGAGGCGCGTGGTGGTCTCGTTGCCCGCCGCGGCGACCAGGTTGACGTAGCCGAGCACCTCCTCGCGGCTGAGCCGGCGCTCGACGCCCTCTGTGTCGGTGAAGGTGCCCTGGAGCAGCTCGGTCATCAGGTCGTCGGAGGGGTGCTTCGCCCGCCAGTCGATGTAGTCGGCGAACGCGCTGGCCTGGTCGCCGGCCACGTCGAGGTCGAAGGTGGGCATCTCTCCGGACTCGAGGCGCAGACCGTCGTCGATCTTGTCGCGCAGGGCCTCCTGGTCCTGCTCGGGAATGCCGAGCAGCATGCCGATGGTCCGCATCGGCATCTGCGCGCCGAGGTCGCGGATGAAGTCGAATCCGCCGGTGCCGACGAGCGGGTCGAGCGACCGGGCGCAGAACTCGCGCACCTTCGGCTCGATCGCGCCCATCTTGCGGGGCGTGAACACCCGGGACAGCAGGCTGCGGTGCAGGTCGTGGTCGGGCGGATCCTCGAAGATGATCGAGCCGGGCGGGATCTCCATGCCGCTCTTGATCAACTCGAGGATCGTGCCCTTCGCCGAGCTGTAGCTGCGCCAGTCGACGAGGCCGCGCTCGACGTCGTCGAACCGGCTGAGCGCGTAGAAGTCGTACCGCTCGTTGTAGTAGAGGGGCTGCTCGTCGCGCAGGCGGCTCCAGATCGGGTACGGGTCCACGTCGATCTCGAAGTCGAACGGGTCGTAGTACAGGTCGGTGGTGTCGGTCGCGCTCATGGCTTCCCCTCTCGAAGTCGTGATGTGGTCGGCCTCACGGCGTGGGCGCGACCGAGATGGCCTTGGTGTCGAGGAACTCGTCGAGGCCTTCGCGCCCGAGCTCGTGCCCGAACCCGCTCGCCTTCACGCCGCCGAACGGCGCCGCCGGATCCATGCTGTAGGGCTGGTTGACGCCGAACGTACCGGTGCGCACGCGGGCGGCGACGGCGAGGCCCCGATCGGTGTCCGCGGTCCACACCGAGCCGGACAGCCCGTAGTCGGAGTCGTTGGCGATGCGGATCGCGTCGGCCTCGTCGCGGTAGGGGATCACCGACAGGACCGGCCCGAAGATCTCCTCCCGGGCGATGCGCATGCCGTTGTCGACATCGGTGAACAGGGTGGGCCGCACGTACCAGCCGTGCTCGGCGCCCTCCGGCATCTCGGTGCCCCCGACGACGAGTCGCGCGCCTTCCTTCTGCCCGATCTCGATGTAGTCGCGCACGCGCTCCTGCTGGCGGCGGGTGACCATCGGGCCGACCTCGGTCGCCTTGTCGGTGGGGTCGCCCACGGTGAGCCCGGCCAGCGAGGCGGCGAGGGCGTCGACCATCTCGTCGTAGCGGGACTCGGGCACCAGGTAGCGGGTCTGGGCGACGCACGCCTGGCCACTGTTCATCAGCCCTGCCACCCGGGCGCCGGCGGCGACGGCCGCGGGATCGGCGTCGTCGAGCACGACGGCGGCCGACTTGCCGCCCAGTTCGAGGCTGACGCGGGTGAGGTTGGCGGCGCAGGCGGCCGCGACCTGGCGCCCGGCGGCGGTGGAGCCCGTGAACGTGACCTTGTCGACACCGGGGTGCCCGACCAGGGCCTCGCCGGTGGCCCGGCCCCCGGGCAGCACGCTGACGACGCCGGGCGGAAGGCCCAGCTCGTCGATCATCTCGGCGAGCAGCTGGGCGTCGAGCGGGGTCTCGGGTGCCGGCTTCAGCACGATGGCGCACCCGGCGAGCAGCGCGGGCGCCAGCTTCACCGCGATGGTGAACTGCGGCATGTTCCACGGGATGACGGCGGCGACGACGCCGACCGCCTCCTTGCGCACCGTGACGTCCTGCCCGTAGTAGCCGGTGCGGACCTCCTCCCACGGGTGCTTCTCGGCGACGTCGGCGAACGAGCCGGCGATCGCGCCCGGCAGCGAGGCCTGGGCGAGCTTGGAGAAGCTGATCGGCGCCCCCATCTCGGCCGTGATGAGCGCGGCCATCTCGCGCCGGCGCTCCCCGTAGCTGGCCGCCAGGCGACGGACGGCGGCGATGCGCTCGGCCGGGTCGAGCCGGGGCCAGGGCCCGTCGTCGACCGCGGCGCGGGCCGCGGCGACGGCCCGTTCGACGTCGGCGGGGCCGGCGACCGGGGCCCGGCCGATGACCTGCTCCGTGTGGGGCGAGACGACCTCGATCACCTCGTCGGTGGCGGGCGCCGTCCACTCGCCACCGATGTACAGGCTTCCGTCGTGGTCCACCGCTTACCCTCCGGCCTACTTCTTCGCGGGTGCTGAGACTAACGTTACACTCTGGCAAGAAGGCTGTTCTCAGTCGCACTCGTTCCAGAGGGGGAGGCGCCATGCGCATCGGGGTGATGATCGGCCCGGAGCGGGGCCGGTACTCGACCAAGGTCGACCGCATGCGGGCCGACGCACGCTGGGCCGAGGAGGCCGGGCTCGCCTCGGTGTGGATCCCGCAGATCCCCGACGAGTTCGACGCGCTCACCGCCGCCACGATCATCGGGGCGGAGACCAGCCGCATCGAGATCGGCACCGCGGTCGTGCCGGTGCAGCCCCGGCACCCGATCGCGCTCGCCCAGCAGGCGCTGTCAGTGCAGACCGTGCTGAAGGGCCGGCTGGCGCTCGGACTCGGTGTCTCGCACCACTGGGTGATCGACGAGATGCTCGGCCTCCCGTACGAGCATCCCGCCGCCACCATGCGCGCCCACCTCGACGTGCTCGACCAGGCCTTCGCGGGGCCGGGTACGGTCGACGTCGAGAACGACCTGTTCCGGGTGCACAACCCGCTCGACATCACCGATGTCACGCCCACCCCCGTCCTCATCGCCGCCCTCGGGCCGATCATGCTGCGCATCGCCGGCGAGCGCACCGACGGCACCATCCTCTGGCTGGCCGACGAGCGGGCGATCGCCGACCACATCGCCCCGCGCATCACCGCGGCGGCCGAGGGTGCGGGGCGGCCCGCGCCCCGCATCGTCGCGGGCATCCCCGTCTGCCTGTGCCGCGACGACGAGGTCGACACCGCGATCGATCGGGCCAACCGCCTCCTGTCCGAGGCCGAGGTGTCGCCGAACTACCAGCGCCTGCTCGACCAGGGCGACGCCCGCAGCGTCGGCGACATCCTCGCCGCGGGCAGCGAGGTCGCCATCGAGAAGCGCCTGCGTGCCTTCGCCGACGCCGGGGTCACCGACGTGTCGGTGCGCGTCGTCCCGATCGGCGCCGGGCGCGAGGAGCGGCTGGCATCGATGCGGCGCACCCGCGAGCTGCTCGGCTCGCTCGCCACCACGTTCTGAGGGCTCCGGCCCGACCGATGCACACCCGTTCTCAGGAGCGATGACGAGGTTCTCGCCTCGGAGGAGACAGCCATGGTTACATCACAGCTCGACATCCCGGTGTTCGACGCCGACAACCACCTGTACGAGACCGAGGAGACGCTCACCAAGTTCCTCCCCGACCGGTACAAGGGGGCGATCCAGTACGTCGAGGTGAAGGGCCGGAAGAAGATCGTCGTCCGCGGCCAGATCAGCGAGTACATCCCCAACCCCACCTTCGAGGTCGTCGCCCGCCCGGGCGCGCAGGAGGAGTACTTCCGCGTCGGCAACCCCGAGGGCAAGAGCCGCCGCGAGATCTTCGGCGAGCCGATGCGGTCGATCCCCGCCTTCCGGGAGCCGGCCCCGCGGATCGAGCTGATGGACGAGCAGGGCCTCGACCGCACACTCATGTTCCCCACGCTGGCGAGCCTGCTGGAGGAGCGCCTCCGCGACGATCCCGAGCTCACCCACGCGGCGATCCACGGCCTCAACCAGTGGCTCCACGAGACGTGGACCTTCAACTACGAGGACCGCATCTTCACCACCCCGGTGATCACGCTCCCGATCGTCGACCGGGCGATCGAGGAGCTCGAGTGGGTCGTCGAGCGCGGGGCGAAGGTCGTGCTCATCCGGCCGGCGCCGGTGCCCGGCTACCGCGGCCCCCGGTCGTTCGGCCTGCCCGAGTTCGACCCGTTCTGGGAGAAGGTCGTCGAGCACGACGTGCTCGTCGCCATGCACAGCTCCGACAGCGGCTACGAGCGCTACACCAACGACTGGATGGGCAGCGACACCGAGTTCCTACCGTTCCAGCCCCAGGCGTTCCGCATGCTGTCGCAGTGGCGGCCGGTCGAGGACGCCGTGGCCGCGCTCATCTGCCACGGCGCGCTGTCCCGCTTCCCGCAGCTCAAGGTGGCGGTCATCGAGAACGGCAGCAGCTGGGTCGAGCCGCTGCTGCGCAACCTCGCCGACATCTACAAGAAGATGCCGCAGGACTTCCTGGAGGACCCGGTCGCGGTGTTCAAGCGCAACATCCACGTCAGCCCCTTCTGGGAGGAGGACCTGGGCGCGCTCGCCGACCTGATCGGCGTCGACCAGGTGCTGTTCGGCTCCGACTACCCGCACCCGGAGGGCCTGGCCGAGCCGGCCAGCTACGTCGCCGAGCTCGCGGGCCAGCCCGACGAGGTCGTCCGCAAGATCATGGGCGGCAACCTGGCCCGGCTGATGGGCGTCGACGACGCGATGGTTCGATGAGCGGTCACGGCTGGCGGAGCATCCCCGCCCTGGTCGACGCCACCGTCGCCAACCACGGCGACAGCCTCGCCGTCGTCGACGGCGACACCCGCCTCACCTGGGGCGAGCTGCACGACGAGGCGCAGGCGTTCGGCGCCGCGCTCGTGGCCTCGGGCATCGCGTCCGGCGACCGGGTGGCCCTGTGGGCGCCCAACAGCGCCCGGTGGATCGTGGCGGTGCTCGGCCTGTGGCGGGCCGGGGCCGTGCTGGTCCCGGTGAACACCCGGTTCAAGGGCGCCGAGGCCGCGGACATCCTCGCCCGCAGCGGGGCCCGGGCCCTCGTGACGGTCACGGACTTCCTCGGCACCGACCACCTGGCCATGCTCCGGTCCACCGACGCCGAGCTGACCGACCTCGAGACCGTGGTGATCGCCCAGGGCGACGCCCCCGACGGCGGCGACCCGTGGGACGTGTTCACGGCGCAGGCCACCGACGCGGCCCGCACCGAGGTCGACCGGCGCGCCGCCGCGCTCGGCCCGGACGACCCGTCCGACATCCTCTTCACGTCCGGCACCACCGGTGTGCCGAAGGGTGTCGTGATGACGCACGGCCGCACCCTGTGCGTCGCCACCGACTGGGTGGCGATGACCGGCCTCACGGCCGGGGACCGCTACCTGATGGTCAACCCGTACTTCCACATGTTCGGGCTCAAGGCGGGCATCCTCGCCTGCGTCACCGCCGGCGCCACGATGCTGCCCGAGCCGGTGTTCGACGCCGGGCGCGCGCTCGCCCGCGTGGCGGACGAGCAGGTCACGGTCCTGCCCGGGGCGCCCACCCTCTACCAGTCGCTGCTCGACCATCCCGACCGCGACAGCCACGACCTGTCGAGCCTCCGGGTGGCGGTCACGGGCGCCGCCGACATCCCGGTCACGCTCATCAGCCGCATCGTCGACGAGCTGCCGTTCCCGACCGTCGTGTCCGGCTACGGGCTGACCGAGGCGGGCACGGCCAGCGCCACCGACCTCGACGACGACCCGGCGACGATCGCCACCACCGTCGGGCGGGCGCGCCCCGGCTTCGAGATCCGCATCGTGGACGGCGGCGACGACGTCGCGACCGGCGAGCCGGGGGAGATCCTGCTGCGCGGCCCGAGCGTGATGCAGGGCTACCTCGACGACCCGGAGGCGACCGCAGCGGCGCTGTCCGCCGACGGCTGGCTGCGCACCGGCGACCTCGGCGTCCTCGACGAGAACGGCTCCTTGCGCATCGTCGGGCGGTCGAAGGACATGTTCATCGTCGGCGGCTTCAACGCCTACCCCGCCGAGATCGAGAGCCACCTGCTCCGGCATCCCGAGGTGCAGCAGGCCGCGGTCATCGGCATCCCCGACGAGAGGCTCGGCGAGGTCGGCATGGCGTTCGTCGTGACCCGGTCGGGCGATCCCGGCCTCGGTGACGAGATCATCGCCTGGTGCCGCGGCGAGATCGCCAACTACAAGGTGCCCCGCGCCGTCGAGGTCGTCGCCGAGCTGCCGCTCAACGCCACCGGCAAGGTCGAGAAGACCGTGCTGCGCGAGCAGGCCGCGCAGTCGCGACCGGTGTCCACGTGAGCCTCAGCGCACTCGCCGGCCTCCGGGTCGTCGAGATGGGCGTGTGGGTGGCCGCGCCCGCAGCCGCCGCCCTGCTCGCCGACTGGGGCGCGGACGTCATCAAGGTCGAGCCGCCGACGGGCGACCCGATGCGGGGCGTGTTCGGCTCGCTCGGCATCGGCGAGGAGATGCCCAACCCGGCCTTCGCCCTCGACAACCGGGGCAAGCGCAGCGTCGTGCTCGACCTGCGCGAGGACGAGGACCGGGCCCGGATGGAGGACCTCCTCGCCTCCGCCGACGTCTTCGTCACCAACCTGCGGCCCGACGCCCTCGACAAGCTCGGGCTGGAGCCCCACGCCACCGTCGAGCGCCATCCACAGCTCGTCTACGGCAGCGTCAGCGGCTACGGCCTGCACGGCGAGGATCGCAACCGCCCGACCTACGACATCGGCGCCTTCTGGGCCCGGTCGGGGCTGGCGTCGCAGATGGCCGACGGCGAGGGCAACCCGCTCAACGCCCGGGGCGGCATCGGCGACCACATCACCGGGCTGGCCGCGCTGTCGGGCATCCTCGGCGCCGTGCTGGAGCAGCGCCACACCGGCAAGGGCCAGGTCGTCGAGGTGTCGCTGCTGCGCACCGGCGCCTACGTGCTCGGCTGGGACCTCGGCATCCAGATGGCGCTCGGCAAGGTGGCCGGCTCCGAGCCGCGGCACCGCAACCAGGCGCCGCTGATGAACCCGTACCGCACCTCGGACGGCAAGTGGTTCTTCTTCACCGGCCTCGAGGCGGCCCGCCACATCCCGCCCGTGCTGCGCGCGCTCGACCGCCCGGACCTGTTCGACGATCCCCGCTTCACCGACGCCCGCCAGATCCGCAAGCACCGCACCGAGGTGATCGCCACCCTCGACGAGATCATCGCCCAGCGCCCGATGGCCGAGTGGGCCGAGCGGTTCGAGGCCGAGGGCGTCTGGTGGGCCCCGGCGCAGACGCCGGCCGAGGTCGTCGCCGATCCCCAGCTCGCGGCCAACGACGGCTTCGTCGACCTGGAGGACGGGGCGCTGCGCTCCGTCAACGGCCCGGTCACCTACGCCGACTTCCCCGCCCGCCAGGGCGGACACGTCCCGGCGATCGGGGAGCACACCGACGAGGTGCTGGCGGAGGTCGCCGGCCGCCCCCGCCGGTCGGGCGATACTGCAGGAATGACGGAGGCGACATGACCGAGCCGCGACCGGTGATGGGCAAGTGGTTCGAGGACCTGACCCCGGGCACGGTCATCGACCACGCGGTGACCCGCACGATCACCGAGGCCGACAACACGCTGTTCTCGGTCCTCACCATGAACGCGCAACCGCTGCACCTCGACGAGTCGTTCGCCGAGGGCACCGAGTTCGGCACCCGGCTCGTCAACAGCCTGTTCACCCTGTCGCTGCTCATCGGCGTGTCGGTGTTCGAGACCACGCTCGGCACGACGGTCGCCAACCTCGGGTTCGAGGAGATCGCGTTCCCCAAGCCGGTGATCCCGGGCGACTCGATCCACGCCCAGACCGAGGTCATCTCGGCGCGGCCGTCCTCGTCGCGGCCCGGCCAGGGCATCGTCGTGTTCGAGCACCGGGCCTACAACCAGCGAGACGAGCTGGTGGCCCGCTGCCGTCGGTCCGCGCTGATGAACGGTCGCCCCGCGTGACCTTGCCGCTCGCCGCGGATCGCTGGCGGAGCCTGCTGTTCGTGCCGGGCAACCGGCCCGAACTGGCGGCCAAGGCGCCGCGGCAGGGGCCGGACGCCGTGGTGCTCGACCTGGAGGACGCGGTGCCGCCGGCGGCCAAGGCTTCCGCCCGCTCGACGGTGCGCGACGCGGCCGCCGGGTTGGCCGGTGTCGTGCCCGTGTGCGTCCGGGTGAACCCGCCCGGCACCGAGTGGTTCGCGGAGGACGTCGCCGGGCTGCCCGACGACCTGCTCGCCGTCGTCGTCCCCAAGCTGGAGTCGGCCGTCCAGGTCACCGAGGTCGCGGCCGCACTCGGCGGCCGGGCCGTCGTCGCGGGGCTCGAGACGGTGCGCGGCGTCGCGGATGCCCGCGAGGTGCTCGCTCCCCCGGTGGCCGCCTGCTACTTCGGCGCCGAGGACTACATCGCCGACCTCGGCGGCGCGCGCACGCCGGGCAACGCCGAGGTGGCGTGGGCCCGGTCCTACGTCGCCGTCGCCGCCCGACTCGCCGGGGTGCCCGCCCTCGACATGGTCACGATCGACTTCCGCGACGGCGAGCGCTTCTCGGCCGAGGCACGGGAGGCCCGCACGCTGGGCTACGCCGGCAAGCTGTGCATCCACCCGGGCCAGGTGCCGCTCGCCCACGAGGCGTTCCGGCCCACGGCCGAGGAGGTCGACTGGGCGGGCCGGCTGCTCGCCGCCTTCGACGCCGCCGGCGGCGACACGATCGCCTTCGAGGGCCAGATGGTCGACGAGGTCGTCGCCGCCCGCGCCCGCGCGGTGCTGGCGTCGGCCGCCACCTGATGGCGCTGTCCCCCGACGCCGTCTCCCTCGCCGGCAAGGTCGCGGCCGTCACCGGCGGCGGTGCGGGGCTGGGGCGGGGCATCGCCGCCGGGCTGGCCGCCTTCGGCGCCGAGGTCGCGATCTGGGAGCGCGACCCGGAGACCTGCGCAGCAGCGGCGGACGAGGTCGACGGCCTCGGGGTCGTCACCGACGTGCGCGAGACCGACCAGGTCGACAGCGCCCTGGCGGCGACGCTCGACCGCTACAGCCGCGTCGACATCCTGGTCAACAATGCGGGTGGCGTGTTCCCGTCGTCGATCCTCGACGTGGCGGAGAAGGGCATCGACGCCCTCTACCGGGCCAACCTCCGGCACGTCATCGTCTGCACCCAGCGGGTCGCCCGGGTGATGGTCGAGGCCGGCAACGGCGGCAGCATCGTCAACGTGTCCTCGATCGAGGGCGTGCGAGCAGCACCGGGCTACGCGGCCTACGCCGCGGCCAAGGCCGGGGTCCTCAACTTCACCAAGACCGCGGCGCTGGAGCTGGCCCCGCACGGCATCCGGGTCAACGCGCTGGCACCGGACATCACCTGGACGGAGGGCCTGGAACGCCTGTCCGCGGCCGCCGCCTCGACGGCCGATTCCGACGCGCCGAGCGTCGAGGCCCGCAAGGCCCGCACCGCGCTCACGGTGCCGCTCGGCCGCCTGGGGCACGTCGACGACGTGGCCGGCGCCGCCGTGTTCCTCGCCTCGGGCCTGTCGACCTACGTCACCGGGCAGACCCTGCACGTCGACGGCGGCACGTCCGCCGCCTCGGGTTGGTACCACCACCCCGACACGGGCGACTACCTCCTCGGCGCTCCCTGACCGGCCGCACTCGTCCCACCGCACGGTCCGGGGCGAGGCAATGACTCGCGCCGATCGGCTCTCGAGGCAATCGCTTGCGGGGGCCGTATGTCATCGCCTCGAGAGTGCGCGAGCGCGAGTCACTGCCTCGCCTGGTGAGGCGGGTCCGTGGAGCCGGGAGCGATCAGCGCTGCGGGACGATCACCGTCGTCGCGTACTGCTCCAGGGCGTCGAGGGCGTGGGCGAGGCTGTCGCCCGGCACGCTCGTGTTCGCCCACGTGACGCCGACCTCGGCCAGCTCGCCGAGCGAATCGAGCGTCTGCTGCGGGTCGAACCCGTCGTCCCCGGGGGGCGCGCAGCCGAGCGCCTGCAGCGAGATGTCGATCTCGGCCGGATCGCGGCCCGCCTCGTCGACGTGCCGCCACAGGTGGTCGAGCATCGGCTTCAGATCCTCGAGCGTTTCGAGCACCGGCGTCTTCGCCGTCTTCGCCAGCATCGCCGAGGCCGCGAACGGGTTCCATCCGTCGCCGACGGCAGCCACCCGGCGGCGGGACAGGGCGCTGTTGCCCCCGATCCAGATGGGGACCCGGCGTGGCTTGGGGTTCGCCGTCTGGCCCTTGGCGGTGAAGTGGAGGCCGTCGTAGGCGAAGTCGTCCTCGCTCCAGATGCCCTTCACCACTGCGATCGCCTCGTCGAAGAGCGCGTTGCGCTCGTCGAAGTCGACCCCGAGCGCGCGGTACTCGCCCCGCTGGTAGCCGGTGGCGACCGACAGCACGAACCGCCCGTCCGACACCGCGTCGAGGGTCGCTGCGGCCTTGGCGACGAGGAACGGGTTGCGGTACGGCAGCACCAGGATGTTGGGGATCAGGTGCAGCCGCTCGGTGACCGCGGCCACGATCCCGAACGCCACGAACGGGTCGAGCGCATCGTGCCCGCCCGCCTGGAGCCAGCGGTGCGACGGCGCCGGATGGTCCGTGAACCCGACCCCGTCGAACCCGAGCTCCTCGGCGCGGGTGGCGAAGCGCACGATCGACGCCTTCGTGACCAGCTCAGGGCTGTAGGGGTGGGCGACCATCGGGTAGGTGACGAAGTGACGCATCGGTCTTCCTTCAGCCGGCGAGCGGGCCGGGCCGGGAGAGGATGTCGCGAGCCCGCTCCAGCCAGGTGGTGAGGTCGAGGCTGTCGTCCCAGGCCGAGTCGAGCAGGTAGAGGGCCGGCGTCGGGCAGCTGCACCCGATCTCGGACAGCACCGGCTTGAGCGTGTGCTCGCCGGCCAGCGCGTGGTGGTGCGACCCGCCGAGCATCAGCGGGACGGCGACGGTGCCGTGCAGCTCGCCCGCACCGAACTGATCGAGGAACAGCTTGAGCAGGCCCGTGTAGGTGGCCTTGTAGGTGGGCGTGGCGAAAACGACGAGGTCGGCGTCGGCCACGGCCTGCTTGGCCGCAGCGACGTCGGGATCGCCCCAGGCCAGCAGCGCCGGCCCCAGGTCGGCCAGCTCGATGACGGTGGTGGCCGGCTGTCCCGTCAGCCGCTCGACGACCAGTTCGGCCGCCCGGCGGGTGCGCGACGCAGGCTTCGGGTTGCCGACGACGATGACGGTCATGCGCTCAGCCGCGGGCACGGGCCAGCAGGCCGCGGGCGATCACCAGCCGCTGGATCTCGTTGGTGCCTTCGCCGATGACCATCAGCGGGGCGTCGCGGTAGTAGCGCTCGACCGGGAACTCGGTCGTGTAGCCGACGCCCCCGTGGATGCGCATCGCCTCGGTCGCCACCTCGAGCGCGGTCTCGCTGGCGAACAGCTTGGCCATGCCCGCCTCGACGTCGCAGCGCAGGCCGGCGGTCTTGCGCTCGGCGGCGTTGCGGGTGAGCAGCCGGGCGGCCTCGACGCGGGTGGCCATGTCGGCCAGCTTGAGCTGGATGGCCTGGTGCTCGCCGATGGGCTTGCCGAAGGTGGAGCGCTGCTGCGCGTAGGCCACCGAGGCCTCGAGCGCCGCCCGGGCGACTCCGGTGGCGCGGGCGGCGATGTTGATGCGACCGACCTCGAGCACGCCCAGGATCTGCGGCAGCCCTCGGCCGGCCTCCCCGATGAGGTTGGCGGCGGGGATGCGGTGGTCGACGTAGGCCATCTCGACGGTCTCGACGCCCTTGTAGCCGAGCTTGCCGACGTGCTTGCTGACGGAGATCCCCTCGAAGGTCGGGCCGGGCTCCTTCTCGACGATGAAGGCCGAGATGCCCTCGTCGGTGCGGGCGGCGAGGGCGACGACCGACGCCAGCTCGCCGTTCGTGACCCACGCCTTGGTGCCGTTGAGCACGTACTCGTCGCCGTCGCGCTGTGCCTTGCAGGCGATGTTGCGGGTGTCGCTGCCCGCGTCGGGCTCGGACAGCGAGAGGGCGCCGCGGCGCTCCCCCGTCGCCATGGTGGGCAGGAGCCGCTGCTTCTGCTCGTCGGTGCCGTGCGCCATGACCAGCGTGGCCGCCATCGTGTGGGTGTTGACGATGCCGGTGAGGCTCATCCACCCGGCGGCCAGCTCCTCGATGATGCCGATGTAGGTCAGCAGGTCGAGCCCGAGCCCGCCGTAGGCCTCGGGGATGGTGACGCCGAACAGGCCCAGGTCGCGCATCGACTCGACGAGCTCGGCCGGAAACCGATCTTCTCGTTCGAAGGTGGCGGCGACCGGCAGGACCTCGCGCTCGACGAAGCGGCGGACGGTCCCGATGATCTCCTGGCGGACCTCGGGATCGGTGCCCGCTGGGGTAGAACTGGGCGCTGACATGGGTGCGAACAGTACACCCGGTCCGTGTTGACGTCGATCTCCTGTGCGGAGAACAATGTTTCCGTGTCCACCGGTCCACCGCCACCTCTGATGCACCGCGGCCTCGAGGCGGCGGCGCAGCGCTTCGGCGACCGGGTGGCCATCCGCGCCGGCAGCGAGAGCTGGACGTGGCGCGCGCTCGACGACCTCGCCGGGGCGTTCTCCCGGCACCTCGCCGACCGCGGCGTCTCCCCCGGCGATCGCGTGGCGATCATGGCGTCGAACCGGGTCGAGTTCGTCGCCACCGTCCACGGGGTGTCCAAGCTCGGCGCGGCCTCCGTCTTGCTCAGCCCGGCGTGGAAGGCCGCCGAGGTCGACCACGCCCTCGGCCTCACCGCACCGCGCCACGCCGTGGCGGACGGCGAGGCGGTCGCGCTGCTGGCCGACCGGCTCGGCGCCGACGCGGTCACCGACCTGGACCGACCGCTCACCGGAGACGACACCCCGACCGCCGCCGCACCGGCCGGGCCCGGACCCTCCCCGGACGACGACGCCGTCCTCGTGTTCAGCTCCGGTACGACCGGGCTGCCCAAGGCCGTGCGCCACACCCACCGCACCATCGGGCACGCCACCACGCACTGGTGCACGGCCCTCGCCCTCGGCCCCGACGACCGCTTCCAGGTGGCGACGCCCCCGTCGCACATCCTCGGGCTCCTCAACCTCCTGACCGCCGCCGAGGCCGGCGCCGCCGTGCGCCTGCACCGGCGGTTCGACCTCGACGAGATCCTGCGATGCATCGAGTCCGACCGCATCACGCTCGAGATGGCCGTCGCCCCCATCGCCCTGGCGCTCGCCAACCACCCCGACCTCGAGCGCTACGACCTCTCGTCGCTCCGCTACATCATGTGGGGCGCCACGCCGGTCACGCCGAGCGTGGCCGAGGCGGTCACCGCCCGCATCGGCGTCCGCTGGCTCGCCGGTTACGGGGCCAGCGAACTGCCCGTCATCGCCGTCAACCCGGTCGACGACCCGTCCGCCTGGCGGCTCGACTCCGCCGGGCTGCCGGCCGCCGGCGTCGATCTGCGGGTGGTGGACCTCGTCACCGGCGAGGTGCTCCCTCCCGGTGAACCCGACGCCACCGGCGAGATCCAGGCCTGCGGCCCCTCGGTCATGGCCGGTTACCTGCCCGACGACGCCAACGCCGACGCCTTCACGGCCGACGGCTGGTACCGCACCGGAGACGTGGGATGGCTCGAGCCCGAGGGCTGGGTCCACCTCACCGACCGCTCCAAGGAGATGATCAAGGTGAACGGCTTCCAGGTTGCGCCGGCCGAGGTGGAGGCCGTGCTGCACGGCCATCCCGCCGTGGTCGACTGCGCCGTGTTCGGCGTCGCCGACGAGCGGGCCGGCGAGGTCCCCGTCGCCGCCGTGCAGCTCGACCCCGACCGCCCCGTGGCCGACGGCGAGCTCGAACGGCTCGTGGCCGACTCCCTCGCGACCTACAAGCACCTGCGGGGCCTCGTGACCGTCGATGCCATCCCCCGGCTGCCGTCGGGCAAGGTGCTGCGCCGCACGCTGCGCGACGAGTGGGCACCGCTGCTGACGGCGTCGGGCGGTACCGCCTGATGGACGTCCGCCTCTCGCCCGAGCAGCAGGCGCTGCGGGACTCCGCCGCCCAGGTCGTCGACCGGCTCGGCCCGAGCGCGGTCGGCGAGCTCGACGACGCCGAACGGGCGGCCAAGCTCGACGCCGCCGTCGACGCGTCAGGCTGGCGCGAGCTGCGCACCGCCACCGACGACGGCAGC
>DASUQS010000166.1:0-7687 GCA_036280455.1 Acidimicrobiales bacterium | reverse complement strand
GGCGCCGTCCGCGCCGTGGACAAGGTCGGGGCGGGTGGCGAGGACGGTGCCCACGGCGGCCATCGTGATGAGGCCCTCGCCGATGCCGATCAACGCGTGGGTGCCGACCATGGCGGCGAGCACGGTGCCGAGGTCGAGCCGGGCGGCACCACCGAGGGCGAACTCGGCGACGAACGCGCCCGCGGCGAGCGGCACCGACACGAACGCGGCCACTCCGGCGGCGACGTCGACCCCCGCCGGGTTGTCGGGGAGCACGGCCCGGATGGCGCGGAAGACCAGGTAGCCGCCGATGCAGCCGACCAGCGCCATGTTCACGATGTTGAGCCCGAGCGCGCTGAGGCCGCCGTCAGCGAACAGCAGCGCCTGCACCGTGAGCACGATCGAGATGCAGAGCGCGCCGGCCCACGGCCCGATGAGCACCGCGGCGAGCACCCCGCCGAGCAGGTGGCCGCTGGTGCCGCCGGCCACCGGGAAGTTGAGCATCTGGGCGGCGAAGACGAAGGCGGCGGTGACCGCGGCGAGCGGCACCAGACGGTCGTCGAGCTGGTCGCGGCACTTCCGGACGGCGACCGCGACGGTGCCGACCGCCGCCACTCCCGCCGCCGCCGAGGTCGGTCCGTCGAAGAACCCGTCCGGGATGTGCATGGAGGCGCACCTTACTGCAATAGAGTCGCACCTGGAACTGGTCCGCAAGAACCGTTCGTCGCCACGCAGATGGGAGGATGAGCGCCATGGCAGGAACCGGACGCTCGCCGCTCGCGGAGGACGTCGAGGCGACCGTCGAATCGATCCTGTCGGAGATGCGGGCCGAGGGCGGCCGCGTCACCACCGGGCGGCGGGCCATCGTCCGCTCGCTGGTCGCAGCGAGCGACCACCACGTCACCGCCGACGACCTGGCCGCCCGGGTGCAGGCCGACCACCCCGACGTGCACCGGTCGACCGTCTACCGCACCCTCGACTCGCTCGAGGCGCTGGGCGTGCTCCACCGCATCCCGTTCGGCGTCGGCGGAGCGGTGTACCACCTCGTCGACCACGCCCACCACCACCTCGTCTGCACCCGCTGCGGTTCGGTGGTCGAGGCGCCCGCAGGCCTGTTCACCCCGATCGCGGCGCAAGTCGAAGCCGAGACCGGATTCTCGCTCGACCGCGCCCACGTGATGATCTCCGGCGTCTGCGCGGCGTGCCGGGGCACGCCGCGCTGAGGCCGCCGGGTCAGCTGACCGCCGGCACGGGCTGGAGCGACTTCTCGGCCCGCACGTAGGGGGCACTCGACCGCAGGTAGACCAGCCACGTCGTCGAGGCGAAGACGACGTACGACGCGAGGAACACCCAGAGCGCCGGCACGGACCAGTCGGCGTTGGCCGCAGCGATCGCGACCTTCTCGGCCGGCGTCTCCGCCGCCTTCACGAGGTTCGACACCCCCAGGCTGGCCTGGCGGAGCACAACCTGGATGAGCACGCCGCCGAACGCCCCGAGCGCCCCGGCGATGCCGATCACCGCCGCGGCGCGCCGCTTGTACTCGAGGGTCGTCGCCTTGGCGTCGGCCCCCGTCTCGCGGGCGTGGGTGACGCCGAGGAGGGCGAAGATCGACGGGATCATCTTGTAGGTCGAGCCGTTGCAGATGCCGGTGAGCAGGAAGATCACCATGAACGACACGAAGAAGGTGGGGAAGCTCCGCCCCTGCACGCCGGAGATGGCGAGGCCGGTGGCGAGCGCCATGCCGACGAAGGACCCGAGTGTGACGCGGGCGCCGCCGACCTTGTCCGCGATCCAGCCCCCGAGCGGCCGGGCGACCGAGCCGATCAGCGCACCGACGAAGCCGAGGCCGGCGAGGTAGGTGGCGATGAAGGGATGGTCCGCCAGGAACTCGGGGAACGTGTTCTTGATGACGAGGGGTAGCGCGAACGAGAAGCCGATGAACGACCCGAACGTGCCGATGTAGAGGAACGACAGGATCCAGGTCTGGCGTTCCCGCAGCGCCACGACGTAGGAGCGCGCGTCGGCCTTGGCCTGGGTCAGGCTGTGCATGCGCAGCAGCGCGCCGGCCGTGGCGACGAGGATCAGCGGCACCCACATCCAGCCGGCGTAGGACAGGTTGACCGGGTGGACCGGCTGCCGCGCGACCTCCGACGACAGGCCGACGATCAGCGCCAGCGGCACCAGCAGCTGGGCGACGGCCACACCGATGTTGCCGCCCGCCGCGTTGAGCCCGAGGGCGAACCCCTTCTTCCGCTCCGGATAGAAGAACGAGATGTTGAACATCGACGACGAGAAGTTCCCGCCGCCCAGGCCGGCGGAGCCGGCGCAGAGCAGCAGCACCCACAGCTGGACGTCGTGGCTCTGCGACGCCAGCCAGTCGCTCGGCACCACGATGGCGAGCAGCAGCGTCGGGACGAGCAGCAGCGCGGTGCTGATCGCGGTCCACGCCCGCCCGCCGAAGCGGGGCACGCCGAACGTGTAGGGGATGCGCAGCAGCGAGCCGATCAGGTTGGGCACGAGCGTGAGCAGGAACTGCTCGGACACCGACATGGCGATGCCGGCGTTGCCGAGGTTGATGACGACGATCGTCCAGATCACCCAGACGCTGAAGCCGAGGTGCTCGGAGAACATCGACCATCCCAGGTTGCGCCGGGCGATCTTCGCCCCGGTCGCCTCCCAGAACTCCTCGTCGTCGGGTTCCCAGTGGTCGATCCAGTGCGCGCCGCGCGTGCGGGCGCGGCGCGGGGCCTCCGGGTGATCGGTGGGCGTGGGCCGGGTGGTGACCGTCATGGGAGGAGGATCCGCCCCGTCCGTGTCGCGGATGCGACCGACCGGTTAAGCGTCCGGCACGGCCCGCTCGCGGCGCGGGTCACCTCCTGCCAGCGCCGGGTAACGCGCCCGAAACGCGGTGACCTCGCCACGGCGGGTGCGTCGATGCGTGGTCCGACGACGGTCGGCGACGTAGGGTGCTGCGGGGGCGACGAACGGGAGCGTGACATGCCTGTCGTGGACGACGAGCTGATCCGTGAGTTCGCCGAGAACGGGTTCGTGGTGGTGCCCGACCTGCTCTCGTCCACCGAGCTCACCCGCTACCAGGCCGCGGTCCGGGCCGCGGTCGCGCGGCGCAAGGCCCGCGACCGCCGGGCGCTCGCCGAGCGGACGGTGTACGAGCAGTCGTTCGTCCAGTGCCAGAACCTGTGGGAGGACTTCCCCGACGTCCGCCCGCTGACGTTCCACCCGCGCCTCGCGGAGGCGGCCGCGGAGTTGATCGGCGCCCCCGCCGTCCGCCTCTTCCACGACCAGGCCCTGTTCAAGGAGCCGGGAGGCCGACCGACCGACCCGCACCAGGACCTGCCCTACTGGCCGATCGCCGAGCCCGACACGCTCACGGCCTGGGTGCCCTTCGAAGGGTCGACGCTGCGGTCGGGGTGCATGGGATACGTCCCCGGGTCGCACCGCCTGGGCGTCCGCAAGTTCGTCGACATCTTCCGGGCGAACGCCGAGGAGATCCGGGAGCAGACGCGCGAGCTGATGCCCGTCGAGCCCGTCTACGTCGAGGTGCCCCGCGGCGGGGTGGCGTTCCACCACGGCCTGACCGCCCACCTGGCCAGGCCCAACGAGTCCGACGCCACCCGCGAGGTGCACACGGTCATCTACTTCCGCGACGGCTGCACCCGCAGTCCGGAGGGGGCGCATCCGTCGCTCGACCGGGCGGGCATCGCGGTGGGCGCCGCGATCGCCAGCGACGTCACACCGATCGCCTGGCCCCGTCCCGCCGGTGACCTTCCCACCCCGCCGCCTCCCCCGGAGGGCGTGCCCGAGGTGCTGCGCCGGCTCGGCGTCCTGCCCGGCGGCGAGCCCCCCGGCTGAGCGGGCATCACCCCGGCGGGCATCAGCCCTGCGGGCATCCCCCCAGGTCGCCAGCCCGTCCGGAATTCACTTGGGTCGGCGGGCGAGGTTGCGAAAACCTTGACCGTTCGTGTCGATCCCGACATCCCCCGATCGTCGTGGCGATGGGCACGATCGATGAGTCCTTGGCGATCTCACGGTCTGGACCCCCGGAGACGCAAGTGAGACGCAGCTACAGGAGGCAGCCCCCGTGTTCTCTCGACTAGGCACTTGGTGCCACGACCGCAGGAAGCTCGTACTCGGGCTCTGGGTCGCACTGTTCCTCATAGGCGGCGCGGCACAGGGTGCCGGCAACGCCTACCGCGACGAGTTCAACCTTCCCGACTCGGAGTCGCGCGACGGCTTCGACATCCTCGACGAGCACTTCGGCGGCGAGGGCACCGGGGCGACCGGCAGCATCGTGTTCGAGGCGCCCCAGGGCGTCGACGATCCCGAGATCCAGCGCGAGATGGAGGCGCTGTTCGAGAAGACCGCCGACATCCCGGACGTCACCCGTGTCGTCAGCCCCTACGCGCCCGGGGGCGATCAGCAGATCGCCTTCCTCGAGCCGCGCGCCGGGGAGATCGCCTACGCCACGGTCGAGATGCCCGACGACGTCGAGTGGACCCGGGCGGGCGAGATCCGGGACGAGATCCTGGCCGAGGCGCCCGAGATCGAGGGCCTGCGCATCGAGATGGGCGGGTTCATGTTCGCCGAGGCGGAGGCGCCCTCGTCCGAGGTGATCGGCATCTCGTTCGCCATCGTCATCCTCATCCTGGCGTTCGGGTCGGTGCTGGCGATGGGCCTGCCGGTGGGCATCGCGCTGTTCGGCATCGGCATCGGCACGTCCCTCCTCGTCGCCTTCAGCCACCTGACGACGGTGCCGGAGACGGCGAGCTTCATCGGCATCATGATCGGCCTGGGCGTCGGCATCGACTACGCCCTGTTGATCGTCACCCGCTATCGCGAGCAGCTCCATGCCGGGCACACCGTGCGGGAGTCGGTCGCCATCGCCCATGACACCGCGGGCCGTTCGGTGCTCTTCGCCGGCACGACCGTGGTCATCTCGCTGCTCGGCATGCTGCTGATCGGCGTCACGTTCGTCACCGGCCTGGCGCTCGGTGCCGCACTGGTCGTGGCCGTCACGGTGGCGGCGTCGATGACGCTGCTACCCGCTCTCCTGGGCTTCGCCGGCGACAAGATCGAGCGCACCCGGTGGCGCGGCCTGCTCATCGCCGGGTTCGTGGCGGTCGGGCTGGCGGGCGTCGGCCTGAAGGTCGGTCCGCTGATCATGGTCGGCTTCGCTCTGGCGCTGATCGTGCTCGTGGCCAGCTTCTTCGTCGCCCCGCTGCGGCGGGAGCTGCCGCATCGGCCGCCGAAGCCGCTGCGTGAGACCGCCGCCTACCGGTGGAGCCGGGTCATCCAGCACCGCCCGTGGACGGCCGCTCTCGCCGGCGCCCTCGCGCTCATCGTGCTCGCCATCCCCGTGCTCGGACTTCGGCTGGGCCAGTCGGACGAGTCGAACTTCGCGGACTCCACCTCGACCAAGCAGGCCTACGACCTGATGGTCACCGGCTTCGGTGCCGGGTTCAACGGCCCGCTGCTGCTGGCCGCCGAGCTGCCCGACGGTGTCGACGTCGACTCGCTGGGCCCGATCACCGACGCGTTGGACGCCGATCCGGCGACCGACTTCGTGGCCGAGGCCGTGGGCAACGACGAGAGCGATCCCACCGCGGTGCAGTGGTTCGTCGTTCCCACCTCCGGTCCGCAGGAGGAGGCGACCACCGACCTCGTCCGCCGGCTCCGGGACGACGTGCTGCCGCCGCTCGAGGAGGACCTCGGCGTCGACGTGGCCGTCACCGGCAACGTCGCGGTCAACATCGACTTCTCGAACTACCTCGAGTCGCGGATGCCGTACTTCTTCGGCGCCGTGCTGTCGCTGTCGTTCCTGCTGCTGATGATCGTCTTCCGGTCGCTGCTCGTGCCGCTGAAGGCCGTCATCATGAACATGCTGTCGATCGGCGCTGCCTACGGCATCGTGGTCGCCCTGTTCCAGTGGGGGTGGCTCAGCGGCATCACCGGGGTGCAGCCGGCACCGATCGAGCCGTGGATCCCGATGATGCTCTTCGCGATCGTCTTCGGCCTGTCCATGGACTACGAGGTCTTCCTGCTCTCCCGTGTGCGGGAGGAGTGGAAGCGCACCGGCGACAGCCGCACCTCGGTGGCCGACGGCCTGGCCGCCACGGCCAAGGTCATCACCGCGGCCGCAGCGATCATGGTCTTCGTCTTCGGTGCGTTCATCCTCGAGGACGACCGGGTCATGAAGCTGATGGGCACCGGTCTGGCGGCGGCGATCCTGCTCGACGCCACCGTCGTCCGCATGCTGCTCGTGCCCGCCACGATGGAGCTGCTCGGCGACAAGAACTGGTGGCTCCCGCGCTGGCTCGACCGCATCCTGCCCAACCTCGACGTCGAGGGTCACGCCGAGCCGGTCGTGGTCGACACCACGGCGCCTGGTGCGGTGCAGGGTGAGGGCGAGCCCGAGCTCGTCGACTCCCACACCGACTGACGTCGCGAGGCAATAGGGACCGTCTTCGAGGTCACGAGGCACTAGGGACCGGCCCCCGGTCCCTAGTGCCTCGGCCTCGTCGGGCCGGTCCTTCTTGCCTCGGGGGCTTCCGCCTCGTGGCGCACGACGAGGATGGTGCCGTGGCCGAGCAGAACCGGGTGACGCCTTTCGGCGACGTCGTCGCCATCGACCAGCGGGGCCTGTTCCTGGGCAACCGGGGCAGCATCCACCGTGGCCGCGACATCGTGCGTCCGTGGCAGGTCCGCCGCTGGATCACCTGCGTGCTGTCGTACAAGGACTGGGTCGCCCCCGTGTGGGCGCCCGGGCGCTGGACTGCCCTGTTCTTCTGGGACGAGGCGGTCGCACTGGCCGCCGGCCACCGCCCGTGCGCGCTGTGCCGCCACGCCGATCACGTGCGCTGGCTCGACGCCTGGGAGGCGGCGCACGGCGAGCGGCCGCGGGTCGATCCGATGGACCGGCGGCTGCACGCCGAACGGGTCGACGGCCGGGCCAAGCGCACGCACGCCGCGGCCTGGGGCGATCTGCCCGACGGAGCGTTCGCGGTGCACGACGACGCCGCGGTGCTCGTCCTCGCCGACCGCCTCGTCCCCTGGTCGCCTGCGGGCTACGGCCCTGCGATCCGCCGTCCGGCGGGGGGCCGGGCCACGGTCCTCACCCCGCCGTCCACCCTCGCCGTGCTCGGCCACGGCTACCGCCCGGTGCTGCACCCCACCGCGTCGTGACCGCGGGGTTCGGGTGGCGAGGCAATGGCTGTCGTTCGTTCACTTTCGAGGCAATCACGTGCGGCCCCCGCAAGTGGTTGCCTCGAGAGTGCTCGGGCGCGAGTCATTGCCTCAGGGGTCGGCGTCGTGACCCGCCCGGTTCGGGCTCGGATCTGGGGTCGGCCCGCGCAAACAGGCGGCCGCCTGAGTCGGGCGAGCTGCACTGACGCCACCCGCACGGTGGCGCCATTCACGGGCTCGCTCACGCGCCGGTGGAGGCGGGGAAGCGGCCGGCCTTCGCCAGCAGACCGGGCACGGTCTTGCCGAGCTGGGCCTCGATCCACGGCACCGACGCGGTGAGCCGGTCGAGGTCGAGCCCGGTGTCGATGCCCATGCGGTCGAGCAGGTAGGCGAGGTCCTCGGTGGGGATGTTGCCGGTGGCGTTGGGGGCGAAGGGGCATCCGCCGATGCCGCCGAGCGAGGCGTCGAGGGCGTCGACCCCGGCCTCGACCGCGGCGTAGGCGTTGGC
>DASUQS010000165.1:0-20207 GCA_036280455.1 Acidimicrobiales bacterium | reverse complement strand
CTGTTCGCCGACCTCGAGCCGACCACGCAGATGTTCGAGACCGGCATCAAGGTCATCGACCTCCTGACCCCGTACAAGCAGGGCGGCAAGATCGGCCTCTTCGGTGGGGCCGGCGTCGGCAAGACCGTCCTCATCACCGAGATGATCCGCCGCGTGGCCCAGCAGCACGGTGGCGTGTCGGTGTTCGGCGGCGTGGGCGAGCGCACCCGTGAGGGCACCGACCTCTTCATCGAGATGGAGGAGTCCGGCGTGCTCGAGCGCGCCGCCCTCGTCTTCGGCCAGATGGACGAGCCGCCCGGCGTGCGCCTGCGGGTCGCGCTGTCGGCGCTCACCGTCGCCGAGTACTTCCGCGACGAGGGCCGCGACGTTCTCCTCTTCATCGACAACATCTTCCGCTTCACGCAGGCTGGCTCCGAGGTATCGGCCCTGCTCGGCCGCATGCCCTCCGCCGTGGGCTACCAGCCGACGCTCGCCGACGAGATGGGCGAGCTGCAGGAGCGGATCACCTCGACCCGGGGCCGCTCGATCACGTCGCTGCAGGCCGTGTACGTGCCGGCCGACGACTACACCGACCCGGCGCCGTTCACGTCGTTCACCCACTTCGACGGCACCACCGAGCTGTCGCGTGACATCGCCTCGCTCGGCATCTACCCGGCGGTCGACCCGCTGGCGTCGACCTCGACCATCCTCCAGCCCGACGTGGTCGGCGAGCGTCACTACAACGTGGCCCGCTCGGTGCAGGAGATCCTGCAGCGCTACAAGGAGCTGCAGGACATCATCGCCATCCTCGGCCTCGACGAGCTGTCGGAAGAGGACAAGCTGACGGTCGGCCGGGCCCGCAAGATCCAGCGGTTCCTGTCGCAGCCGATGTTCGTGGCCGAGACCTTCACCGGCCTGCCCGGCGTGTTCACCCCGGTGGACGAGACGGTGGCGTCGTTCGAGGCCCTGGTCAACGGCGACCTCGACGACCTGCCCGAGCAGGCCTTCCTCAACGTCGGCGGCGCCGACGACGTGCGGCGCAAGGCCGACGAGCTGCGCCGCACGGCGGGGGAGTAGGGCACCGTGGCCCTCCAGGTCGAGCTGGTCTCGCCCGAGCGCATCCTCTACTCGGGCGAGGCCGAGATGGTCATCGCCCGCACGGTGGGAGGCGGCGACATCGCGTTCCTGCCCGGCCACGCGCCGTTCGTGGGCGCGCTCGAGATCGCGACGGTCACCATCCGCTCGGGTGGGGCCGACGAGCTGGTGGCCGTGCACGGGGGCTTCGTCGAGGTGTCGAACGACACCGTGACGATCCTGTCCGACGTGGCCGAGCTGTCGAGCCAGATCGACGTCGAGCGGGCGCGGGCAGCCAAGGACAGGGCCGACCAGCGGCTGCAGGCCAACCACGACGCCGAGGCCGAGGGTGCGGCCCGCCGTGCCCACGTGCGCCTCAGCGCCGCCGGCGGGCTGGCGGCGGCCAGCCACTGACATCCCGGGGCCGCACCACCGGCCTCCACGGGACGCGTAGCGTCGTCGCATGTCCCGACGGCGACTGGGTGTCGCGCTCCTGATCCCCCCGCCGGCCGCCGTCGAGATCGACGGCCTGCGCCGGGCGCTGGGTGACGGGGCGCGGACCCGCATCCCCCCGCACGTGACGCTGGTCCCGCCGGTCAACGTCCCGGAGGAATCGCTCGCGGACGCCCTCGCCGTGTTGCGGGCGGCGGCGGACCGCACGCCGCCGCTCGACCTGCGGATCGGCCCCGCCGCGACCTTCCTGCCGGTCAACCCGGTCGTCTACCTGCAGGTCGGCGGGGCGGTCGACGGCCTCGCGGCCCTGCGCGAGCGGGTGCTCGTCCCGCCGCTGGACCGCCCGATCACCCACGCGTTCGTCCCGCACGTGACCGTGGCCGACGACATGGAGCCGGCGCGCATCCTCGCCGCGGTAGCTGCCCTGGCCGACTACGTCGTCGACGTGCGCATCGACACCGTGCACCTGCTGGAGGAGGGACGTGGCCGGGTCTGGCGGCCCATCGCCGAGGCCGGGATGACCCGCCGCTGGGTGCCCGGCTAGGTGAAGCGGACCATCGGGTAGCGTCACGTCCGATCGGTGTCGACCGCGGGGGGCGGAGATGGCGAGGATCGGGCGAGCGTTGGGTCTGGTGACCCTGTTGGTCGCCCAAGGCTGCTGGCTGCAGGTGGGCCGACGTGCTCTACGTGGGCAGCGCGGACGGCAGCGTCTCGGCCGTCGGCGCCACCGGCTGCGGTGCCGCCACCCCGGACCGTGCCCGGGCGATTGGGCGGCGGCATGGCCGGGTACCTTCCCGCGCATGGCCACCGATCAGACCAGGCACGACGAGGTCACCCAGGCGACCGTCGAGACGGAGCGCGTGATGCGGCCCCAGGAGGTGCCGGTCAACATGTTCGAGGCGAGCGACGCCCTCGTGATCGTGGCGCCGCTGCCCGCCGTGCAACCCGAGGACGTCAACATCGACCTGTGGCCCGGTCGTTTGCGCATCACCGCGTCGCTCCGCTCCGCGGCACCGAAGGAGTACCTGGTCCACGAGTGGGACTACGGCGGCTACGAGCGCGAGATCGACCTGCCGGAGGGCTGGGGCGGCTCGGTCGAGGCCAGCCTGGCGAACGGCCAGCTCGCCGTGCGCGTGCTCCCCGGTGCGGTGGAAGGCCGCACGACCGTCCAGCTGAGCTCCTGACAGCGGCGAGCGGTCTACGCTCGCCGCCCATGACCGCCGCCGACGCGCCCGACCAGACCACCACGCCCGAGGCGCCGACGTGGCGCACCGTGCTCGTCACCGGTGCGTCGTCGGGCATCGGCCGCGAGATGGCCCGCATCCTGGCGGCCGAGGGCAGCGACCTCGTCGTCGTCGCCCGCGACGAGGCGCGCCTGAAGGCACTGGCGGCCGAGCTGCCGGTCGCCGTCGAGGTCCTGGCGGTGGACCTGGCCGACCCGGCGCAGCTCGCGGCGGTCGAGCGGCGCGTGATCGACCCCGATCGCCCGGTCGACCTGGTGGTGAACAACGCGGGCTTCGGCACCTACGGCAACCTGGTCGACGCCGACATCGACGCCGAGGCGCGGGAGATCGCGGTGAACGTCACCGCGGTGGTGCGCCTCACCTACGCGGCGGTGGGGGCGATGGTCGCCCGCGGCCGGGGTGCGGTGCTGAACGTGTCCTCGGTGGCCGGGCTGCAGGCCACGCCGGGCAACGCCACCTACGGGGCGAGCAAGGCGTTCGTGGCCAGCTTCGGGGAGTCCGTGTCCGGCGAGCTGGCGGGCACCGGCGTCACCCTGACGACCGTGCTGCCCGGCTTCACCCGCACCGAGTTCGCCGAGCGGGCCGGCATCGGGGGGCGCTCGATCCCCGGCCCGGCCTGGATGGACGCCCCCGACGTCGCCGCCCAGGCGCTGGAGGCCACCCGAGCGGGCAAGCCCTGGCTCGTCCCGGGCGCGTTCAACAAGGTGCTCGTCGCCGCTGCCGGCCCGGTGCCCCGCGGCCTCAAGCGGCGCCTCGCCGCCAAGGTGGCCACGCGGGTCTGAGTCGACTCGAGGAGCGGGGGAGATGGTCGAGACCGAGCTGGAAGCACCGATGGCGAGTGATGCCCCCGGGCGTGCCCCGCTGCCCGGCGCCGGGGCCGTCAGGACGGCGACCGCCGCCCATCTGACGGTCGTCGTCGCGCTGGTCGGCGCCACGGTCGCGCTGACCGGGGGCACCACACGTACCCGCTCGACGATCCCGCGATCCACCTCTCGGTGGCCAGGCGGCTGGCGTTCGACGGGACGTGGGGCGTCGTGGCCGGCGATTACCAGGCGGCCTCCTCGTCGCCGTTGTGGACGTTGCTGCTCGCGCCCACCCAGCTCGTCGCGCGCGGTGCCTGGGGAGAGCTCGTCCCCTTGGTCCTCAACGTCGTGGCCGGCGTGTGGGTGTTGCGCCTCCTGCGACCCGATCTCTCCGTCCTGCGACCGTCGCGGCAGCGGCCGCTCGACGTCCTCGCGGTGGTCGGCCTCGTCGTCGGGCCGCTGTTCCTGCCGGGGTTGAGCGTCATGGGCATGGAGCACACGCTCCACATGGGCGCGACGCTCGCCGTCTGCCTGGCGGTCGAGGCCCGTTGGGGCCTCCCCCCGCATCCGCTGCCCCCGTGGTTGGCCGGCGCGCCGTGGTGGGCACCCGTCGCGCTGATGGCGGTGGCGACGGGAGTCCGCTTCGAGTCCGTGGCGCTGGCCCCCGCCTGCGCTGTCGCCCTCGTCGCCGCGGCCCGGTGGGCCGACCCGCCCGTGCGCTCCGCAGCCGAGGGCTGCCGAGTCGGGGCGCGGCCGCTGGTCGGCCTGTCCGCCGCGGCGGCGGGGACGATCGCCGTCACGGCGGCATGGAACCTCGCGCACGGCCAGCGGATCCTGCCGAACTCGGTCGTGGTGAAGAGCCTCGGCGACCGGGGCGACGCCCGGCGCTCGGTGGCCGCCGCGATCGAGCGTCTCCTCGACGACCCGCTGCTGGTCGCGTGCGTGCTCGTGGCCGTCGCCGTGCTCGTGGTGGCGTGGCGCGGCGCGGTGCCGTCACGGCGGGTGGTCGCCGCGGCGGTGTTCCCCGCCGTCGTGACCCTCGTGGCGATCACCGCGCAGGTGTGGCTTGGGGCAGTCGAGCCGTCGTTGCGCTATCAGGCCTACCTCTACGGGCTCGGCGTCTGGACGCTGCTGCGCGCGGTCCCCCTCCTGCACCCGCTTCTCGCCTCGCGCCGGCCAGCGGTGCCCGCCGCGGTGGTCGTGCTCGCGTTCCTGCCGGCTGCGCTCCCGGCGGTGGCCATCACCGCGGACCAACCGAACGACTCCGCGGTGCTGTGGCGACAGCGCTACCAGGTCGCCCGCTTCCTCGAGCAGTCCTACCGCGACGAGCCCATCGCCATCGGCGAGCTCGGGTACATCTCCCTCTACCACGAGGGTCCACTCACCGACGTGTACGGCCTCGCGGACCGTGAGGTCCTCGATGCCCGCATGGACGACGATGCGGACGCCGAGTTCTGGGCGGGCCTGCAGCAGCGCCGGGGCTTTCCCGTCGTGGTCACCTACTCGTTCTCGCTCGGCAGCGAGGTGCCCGACGGTTGGATCCCGGTCGCCGAATGGCGGTCACCCGACGCCTACTACACGACCACGCGCTTCTGGGCCGCCGTCCCGGAGGAGGTCGCCCCGCTCACCGAGCATCTCCAGCGGTTCGAGCGGGAGCTCCCCGCCGGCGTCGAGGTCAGCTACAACGAACTGGCCGGATTCGCCGCTGCAGCCCGCATGGACTGAGCGGGGTCAGGCGAAGTCGATGGCGGAGAAGCCGGCCAGCTTCGAGAGCTGGTGCTGGGCGTTGACCAGGCGCACCGTGCCGGACTTGGACCGCATGACCAGCGACTGGGTGGAGGCCCCGCGGCGGGAGAAGCGCACGCCCTTCAACAGCTCGCCGTCGGTGATGCCGGTGGCGGCGAAGAAGCAGTTGTCGCCCCGCACCAGATCGTCGGTGCCGAGAACCTGGTCGAGGTCGTAGCCGGCGTCGATCGCGGCCTGCCGCTCGCCGTCGTTGCGGGGCCAGAGCCGGCCCTGCAGCTCGCCGCCCATGCACTTGAGCGCGGCGGCTGTGATGACGCCCTCGGGCGTGCCGCCGATGCCGAGCAGGATGTCGGCGCCGGACTCGTCCCAGGCGGTCGAGATGGCCCCGGCCACGTCGCCGTCGGGGATGAGCCGGATGCGGGCCCCGGTGGCGCGCACCTCGCCGATGAGCTCCTCGTGGCGCGGCCGATCGAGGATGACGGCGGTGATGTCGCGGGGCGTGGTGCCCTTGGCCCTGGCCAGGGCCTCGATGTTGTCGGCGGGCGACTTGGCGATGTCGATGACACCGACACCCTCGGGCCCGACGGCGATCTTCTCCATGTACACGCACGGGCCCGGGTCGTACATCGTGCCCCGCTCGGACACGGCGATGACCGCGATGGCGTTGCCCCGCCCGAGGGCCGTGAGGGTGGTGCCGTCGATCGGGTCGACCGCGATGTCGGTGGGGGTCGGGCTGCCGTCGCCGATCTGCTCGCCGTTGTAGAGCATCGGCGCCTCGTCCTTCTCGCCCTCGCCGATGACGACGATGCCGTCCATCGGGACGCTGTCGAGGACGATGCGCATGGCGTCGACCGCGGCGCCGTCGGCACCGTTCTTGTCGCCCCGGCCCATCCATCGTGAGGCGGCCAGCGCGGCGGCTTCGGTGACCCGGACGAGCTCCATGGCCAGGTTGCGGTCAGGTGCCTGCTTGTCGGTCATGCCGGGAAGATAGTCGGCCCGCCCGGACCTGATTAGATGTGGCCGATGGGCCAGCTCTCGGATCCGTATCAGCAGGGTGACGACGACGAGCTGGGCATCACCATCTCCGGCCTGCCGGGCGAGCTCCACGAACCCGAGGGGGAGCCAGAGCCGGCCGACGAGCCCGAGGCCTCCGACGAGGCGGTCGTCTACGACCTGGCCGACTGGAGCGAGATCGAGCGCCAGGCCATCACCGACCGCCTGACCGAGGCCGGCATCCCGCACGGCTGGCAGGACGCTGCCCTCCAGGTGGCCGCGGTCGACGAGGCAGCCGTCGAGAACGTGCTCGACATCGTCGAGGGCGAGGCCGACGACGCAGCCGGCGAGCCGCTCGACGCCGACCGCGACCAGGTCGCCTACGACCTGTCCGAGTGGGAGGACGACCAGATCGACATGCTGGTCGACGCGCTGCGCAAGGCGGACGTGCCCCACGCGTGGGACGGCGACGAGATGTACGTCTACAGCGAGGACGAGGACACCGTCGACGACCTGTTCGACAAGGTCTCCCATCCCCACGAGCTGGCGGCGGAGGCCGACGACGGCGCCGCCGGCGGCGAGACGATGGGGGAGATCTTCGTGGCGGCCGACCGCCTCCAGGGCGACCCGGACGACAAGCAGGGCACCCGGTCGCTGCTCGACATCGACGAGGCGCTCGATCCGGAGGCCCCGCCCTACGGTCTGGGCACTCCCGAGTGGAAGCACGTGTGCGAGCGCGTGGAGGCGCTGGCCGAGCTGCTCCGGGCCGACGTGCTCGACGAGGAGGCCGCCATCGAGTCGGCCCGCGACCTGCGCAACGCCCTCCGGCCCTTCGTCTGATCCCGCCCGCCAGTAGGCTGCCTCCGTGCTTCTCGCCGAGCTGGAGGTCTTCCACTCGCGTGCCATCGCCCCGACTCGACGGGTGGCGATCGGCGACCGCGAGCTGCCGGTCACGCCGGCCCCCGGGTTCGGCGGCATCCTGCTCGGTGGCATCGTCGCTGCCCACATGCCGGTCCTCGACCCGGACCTGTTCGACGACCTCGACCGGCTGACCCGGCACCTCGAGGCCGGCTACCGCATCCCCCAGCCCCGCCTGCGTCACCGCCTGCAGACCGACCGCGTCGGGCTGCAGCGCAGCGTGCACCGCCTGGTGGGCGAAGGGGAGGAGCTGGCGTTCGAGCTCGACGACAAGGGTGCGCCGGCGCATCACATCCTGGCGGCCGTCTACGCGGCCGGCGAGCTGCCGATCGGCCCGCGCAGCCGGGTGATGGAGGCGATCCGCAAGGCGATGCGGTGGACCGGCCCGATCGACGGGCGTCTCGTCGCCCACCTCTCCGGCCTCGGGCGGCACCAGGAGTGGTCGGTCGAGGCCCACCGCGACCCGGTGGGATGGGCGCTCATGGTGCTCGACCTGTCCCGCGCCCGCGAGCGCCCGGGGCGGCAGGCGATTCAGCGCCAGTTCCGCGACCTCGTCCGCGCCGCCCATCCCGACCACGGCGGCGACCGGGGCGAGGCGGCCGACCGGCTGGCCGAGCTCAGCGAAGCCCGCCGGATCCTCCTCGCCGGATGACGTCACCCCAGGGGCTCCTGCTTTTCCCCGGCGCGGGCGCGGGGCGGGAATCGCCCGCGCTGGTGGCCGTCGACGAGGCCGTGGCACCCGGGCTGGGCGACGGCCCGGTGCCGGTGGTGCGGGCCGACTTCCCCTACCGGCGGGAGGGGCGCAAGGCCCCGGACCGCGCCCCCAAGCTGATCGCGTGCGTGCGCGACGAGGCGGCGGCGCTGGCCACTGCGGCCGGCATCGCCCCGGGGTCGCTCGCGCTCGGCGGGCGGTCGATGGGCGGGCGGATGTGCTCGATGGCGGTCGCCGAGGGCCTGCCGGCCGCGGCGCTGGTGCTCATCGCCTATCCGCTGCATCCGCCGGGCAAGCCCGAGAAGCTGCGCATCGAGCACCTTCCCCAGATCACGGTGCCGTGCCTGTTCATCTCCGGCACCCGCGACCCCTTCGGCACACCCGACGAGCTCACGGAGCACACGGCGGCGATCGCCGGTCCGGTCACCCACGAGTGGGTGGAGGGCGGCCGGCACGATCTCAAGGGCACCGAGGCCGCGGTGGCGGCGACGATCCGCGACTGGCTCGCCGCGCTCTGACCCCGCCGTCGTCGCTGTGGCCCCGCTGTCGTCAGCTACTCGACGACCTCGACCGGCGTGCCGAGCGGCAGGCCGATCGTGTCGGCCAGCCGGGTCACGATCTCGCTGCCCATCGCGATCGACCCCTGGGGCACCGCGCCGCCCAACCCGCTGGCGTCGCCGGTTCCGTGCAGGGCGACCACGCCGCTGCCCGCCGTGAAGTCGGCGAGCTGGTTGTCGGAGCCGGAGAGCCCGTAGGCGTACGGTCCGTAGGGGCCCGCAGGGTCCGGTGGCCGCACGAGGTCGGTGATGAACAGCTCGTCGCCGGCGTCCGGGGCATCGGGGCCGACCGCCACGGGGGCGGTCAACGCCTCGACCTCTCCGGTGTAGAGGGTGAGGGTGTGCTCGGACAGCGACACGACGACGCGGAACCGGTGGCGGCTCAGGGTCACGTCGTCGCGGGCCACCCAGCCGGTGCGCTCACCCGAGCCGGTCGGCAGCTCGACCTCGACCCAGTCGCCCACCTGCTGCACGACCAGGCACACGACGAGCCCGCTCGTCTGGTCGGCGGCGGTCAAGGTGGTGAGCTCGTCCGCGCTGGCCTGGGCGGCGGTGCGCACGACGAGTGGATCGGTCGCCGCCTGGGCCACGTGGACCGTCTCGCCGAGCAGCGGATCGTCGCCCTCGTCGGGCGCTTCGTCGTCGCCCTTGTCGTCCTTGTTGCCGGTGTCGTCGGCGGCGGTGACGTCGTCGGGCAGCGAGAGGTCTGGCGTGTCGTCGCTCGAGCACGCCGCTCCCAGGAGCAGCAACGACACCACCGCGGCGGCGACCCCAGGCCGCGTGCGGGTCATGGACGAGATGCTAACCGGAGCCGACGGTCTCGAACCCGTCCGCGTCCGGTTCGTCGACCGACCGGTCCTCCGGGTTGAGGTCCTCGAGCTCGCGTCGGGCCGTCTCCGGGAACAGCAGCAGCACCACCGCCGCCATGGCGAGCGGCGCCGCCGCCAGGACCGCGAGCGCCGAACCGAACGACCCCAGCGACTCCTCCAATCGGCCGGCGGCGACCAGACCGACCACGCTGCCCGCCATCGCCGTCATGCTGACGATGCCGTTGGCGCGCCCGCGCAGGGACGTCGGGAACAGCTCCGGCCCGAAGACGGTGATCGTCGGGACGAGGGCGGCGGCGAAGATGCCGCCGACGAGGGCGAAGATCCACATCGGTGCGCCGTCCACCGAGAACGACAGGGCGATGAGAACGGTGCCGACGGCGATGCCGGTCGCCCCGACGACCCGTCGACCTCGCGTGTCGGCCAGCCGGCCGCCGGCGACGATGCCGATGCCGGCCGGAGTCGAGGTCGCCATGATGAACACCGAGATCGCCGCGGCGCTCATGCCCCGGTCGTCCCGCAGGAACTCGTTGCGGAACTGCGACTGCGGCGCCATGAACACGTTGAGCAGGAACGAGGCGCCCGCCACGAGGAGGAGCCGCCCGTAGTGCCCGGCGAGCGTGACATTCACGTGCGGGCGCTCGAAGCGGCGGCTCTCGGGGATCAGCCGGCCGAAGCGGGCGACCACGGGCAGGAACACCACGGGGAACAGGTAGAGGAGGCGCCACGACCGCGTGCCCAGATCGGCCACCGGGAGGAGCCACAGCGCCGCACCGGCACCGAGCGCGCCGATCATCGACAGCAGGCTCAGGGCGTAGGCCCGGGCGCCGGCCGGCATCTCCTCCGCTGCGATGATGGCGAGGACGACCGTCGCCGCCGCCCACGCCCCCCGGTTGAGCGACTGGGTGACCGTGAGCGCCATCAGGTTGGGGGAGAGAGCCCCCAGCATCGTGGTGACGATGCAGCCCAGCAGCGACAGCGACAGGATGAGCCGTCGCCCCCGCCTGTCGGCGAGCGCCCCCAGCCCCACGGCGATCACGCCCCCGACCCGCACCGCCGCGAAGGCGTCGCCCTGGGCTGCCGTGCTGGCGCCGAACTCGTCGGCCGCGAACGTCATCGTCTGGGTGAGCAGCGTGCCGTGGTAGCCGACGATGAGCGAGAGGGTTGCCAGCAGGCCGAGCACGGTGGCGCCCCGGGCGTCGGGCCGCTGCGGCGGGTACCACCACGGCAGCTTCCCGGACGGGCGCGGGTGTCGTAGGGCGGCGCGGATCGGGCGGTTCAGCAGGAACGGCCACGTCCCCGGCGGGAGCTGGTAGTCGTAGGCCTGGTCGACGGTGACCATCCCGCTGTCGCCGGGCCGGGGGGTGACCGTCACCTGCCGCGCGTAGCGGGCGAAGGGGCCCTGGTGGAGCTCGAAGCGGGCGCCGTCGCCCTGGACGTCGCCGTCCCCGTTGCCGCCAATGTCAACGTCGCCGTCGGCGCGCCGCTCGGCGACGATGTCGTCCCGTGGTGCGAGGATGCGTTCCGCCGTCGCGGCGTCGACGGTGGAGGTGACGCTGAGGTGCGGCACCCGGGCTACCGCGCCGCGGGACCGTCCGGGCGGCGGCCCTCCGTCCTGCGGGCGGGATCGCGCTCCTCGTCGTGCCGTCGCTGCTCGTCGATGGCGCCGGCGCGCCGGTTGGCGACCACCAGCAGGAGGCCGAAGATCGCGATCGGCACCAGCACCATCAAGATCTCGTCCCAGCCGCCCTGGTGGGCGAGCAGCGCAGCAGTCACGGGCTCAGGTTCTCAGATGGACACCGCGGTCGCTACTCCTTCCGCTATTCCAGGTCGGCGGCCAGCACGGCGACCCCGGCCGCCGCGGCCGTGGCGAGGATCGCACCGATGACCCACAGGGCCCGCTGGGCGGCCGGTGCCGGTGCCGGTGCCGACCCGGCACGCAACGATCGGGCCGCCGCCATCACGCCCCACGCCGCACCGCCCGCGGCGGCCACCAGCTGGAGGGCGCCCACCAGGCCGGGGGACAGCGGGCTGTAGTCGATCGTCCGGCGGGCGGTGCCGAACAGGTCCCATCCCCGGCCGACCGGATCGGAGGCGAGGGCGAGCGCGAACTGACCGTCGAGCAGCAGCCCCGGGATGCCGTGCCCCACGAAGAGCCCTGCGGTGGTCGCCAGCCATCCGATCGCCGCGGCCTCCCGCGCCCGGGCGAGACGGCCCGTCGCCTCCACCACCAGCCACGCGAGCACGATCGCCGCCGCCAGGCACGCGGTCGCCCAGGCGGTCCGTTCCCACCCGCTGCTGCCGCCCGCCAGGTCGACCCACGCTCGCGTGCCGCTGAACAGGTCGAACGCCACGGCTCCCGACCAGACGGCGACCAGGAGACCGAGCGCGGCGGCCCCGGTTCCCGCGAGGGCCGAGGCCAGGGCACCGAACCCCTCCCCGTGGCGCAGCCACCGGCGCCCCCACACGACCGCGCCGCCGACCGCGACCGCCGTGTAGGCGACGAGGAACCAGCCGAGCGACCGGGGGGATCGGCCGTCGTGGAAGGCGAGCACCCACCAGGTCCACGTCGCGAGCAGCGCCGCCGCGGTCCACGCCGGGGCGGGCCGGTCGCCCCCCGCCCGTGCCAGGGGACGGGCGAGGGTGCCGAACGGGTCGAGCCAGGCCATGACATCGCCCGCCACGACGCAGGCGAGCGGCAGCCCGACCCACCACACGGTCAGCACCGCGCTCGGCGCGAGGTTGGCGGCGGAGGCCGCCGGCCCGACGAGCGCGGCCGCCACGACGACGGCCAGGAGCCCGACACCGAGGACGTGCCCGACGATGACCACCGCACGGGGGACGTGTCGCTGCGCCGCGACGACCTGCGCACCTGCGACGACGCCGTCTCCCGCGGCCGCGGCCACCACCATGCGTCCCCGCAGGGTGACCGTGATCAGCAGCACGGCGGCGGCCGCCCCGTACGCGAGCAGCCACACGGGAGCGTCGATGGTGGCTGCCCCACCAGCATGGGCGAGCATGGCGGCGAGGCTACGGGGTGGAACACATCGGCCCGGCACGGTGTTGCCTGGGGTGCGGCAGTTTTGCCAGCATCGAACGCGCACGACACGAGGAGACCAGGTGGTCGATACCGACAAGGTGAGCGAGGTCATCGAGGTGATCCGCCCCGCCATCCAGGCGGACGCGGGCGACATCTTCCTGCGCGGCGTCGACGTCGAGACCGGCGTGGTCAGCGTCGAGCTCGTCGGCGCATGCGTGTCGTGCCCTGCCTCCACGGTCACCCTGAAGGCCGGCATCGAGCGCATCCTCAAGGACCGTGTGCCGGGTGTCACCGAGGTCATCGACGTGGGCACCCCCGTCGAGACCTCCGTCAGCCTCTGATCACCGCGGCGGTAGCGTTCCCGGCGTGTCCCGTCCCGCGCCCGCCGAGCTGATCGAGGCCACCCGCCGGGGCGACCGGTCGGCGCTGGCCCGCGTGCTGTCCATCGTCGAGCGCGGCGGGGACGCCGCCCGTGAGGTCGGACGCGCCACCCACGGGTACGGCGACGGCGCCTACACGGTGGGCATCACCGGCGCTCCCGGCGCCGGCAAGTCCACGCTCACCAACGCGTTGGTCGACCTCGTGCGCGCCCGCGACGAGCGGGTGGCCGTGCTGGCGATCGATCCATCGTCGCCCTTCAGCGGCGGCGCGATCCTGGGCGATCGCGTGCGCATGGGCGACCACGCCCTCGACGACGGCGTGTTCATCCGCTCGATGGCCACCCGCGGCCACCTCGGTGGGCTCGCGGTCGCCGCACCGGAGGCCGTGCGGGTCCTCGCCGCCGCCGGCTACCCCTGGGTGCTGCTCGAGACGGTCGGCGTCGGCCAGGTCGAGGTCGAGGTCGTGGGCCAGGCCGACACCACGCTCGTGGTCGTCAACCCCGGCTGGGGCGACGCGGTGCAGGCCAACAAGGCCGGGCTCATGGAGATCGCCGACGTCTTCGTCGTCAACAAGGCCGACCGGCCCGGCGCCCGGGAGACCGCCCGCGACCTCCAGCGCATGCTGCAGATGGCCCAGCCGGACGACGACTGGCAGCCTCCTGTCGTGCAGGCCACGTCCACCTCCGGCGACGGGGTGGCCGACGTGTGGCAGGCGGTCGCCGACCACCGGGCCCACCTGGAGTCGGCGGGCGGTCTCGACGAACGCCGCCGCCGCAGAGCGGCGGAGGAGGTCACCCGTCTGGTGGCCGCCCGCCTGCTCGAACGGGCCCGTGCCACGACGGCCGGCCCGCGCGCCACCGAGCTGGCCGAGGCCGTCGCCGCCGGCGATCTCGACCCGTGGACGGCGGCCGACGAGCTTCTGGGGGTCGACGCGGCCCGGCATTAGGGTGCTGCGATGCCCGCAGAGACTCCGCTGGTCCGCACCGAGCGCCGCGAGGACGGCGTGGCGGTGATCCGCCTCGACAACCCGAAGGTGAACGCGCTGTCCACCGCGCTGCTGGCGCAGCTCGAGGCCGCAGCGAGGGCGCTGACCGACGATCCCCCGGGTGCGGTCGTGATCACGGGCGGCGACCGCCTGTTCGCGGCCGGCGCCGACATCAGCGAGTTCGGCGGTCCGGACGACGCCCGCACCGTGGGGGCAGCGTTCGTGCGGGCGCTCGACGCGGTCGCGGCCATCCCCCGGTGCGTCATCGCCGCCGTCTCCGGCTTCGCGCTCGGGGGCGGCTGCGAGCTGGCGCTGGCGTGCGACCTGCGCATCGCCTCGGGGCGGGCCAAGTTCGGCCAGCCCGAGATCCTGCTCGGCATCATCCCGGGCGGCGGGGGCACACAGCGCCTGGCCCGGCTGGTCGGCCCGGCACGGGCGAAGGAGATGATCCTCACCGGCCGGCAGGTCGGGGCGGACGAGGCGCTGCGCATCGGTCTCGTCGACGAGGTGGTCGCCCCTGACGACCTCGACGATCGCACCCTCGCCCTCGCGGGGGAGCTGGCCGCGGGGGCCGTCGTCGCGCAGGGCCTCGCCAAGCGGGCCATCGACGAGGGACTGCAGGGCGACCTGGCGGCGGGCCTGGCGCTCGAGCAGGACCTGTTCGCCGAGGTGTTCGCGACGGAGGACGCCCGCATCGGGGTGGCGTCGTTCCTGGAGCACGGGCCCGGGAAGGCCGTCTTCACCGGTCGTTGACGCCGGCCCTGTCGGCCACGAGCCGAAGCTGGGGGCGGGCGGGGGCGTCCTCCCCGCTCGGTTCCGGCCCACTCGGTTCCGGCCCACTCGGTTCCGGCCCACTCGGTGCCGGCGCACTGGGTGCCAGCCACGCGACGACGGTCGTCCCCTCCCCGGGACGGGAGGTCACCTCGACGTGGCCGTCCAGCACGGCGGCGGACGCCCGCATCGCCGCGATGCCCGGCCCGACATCGTCGCCAACCTCGAACCCGATCCCGTCGTCGCAGATCGACAGCACGATCCCGCCGGCGTCCGGCACCCCGATCGACACGGTCACCCGCGCCGCGCGGCTGTGCCGCCACACGTTGTGGAGGGCCTCCTGGACGATCTGGAGGAGCACGGTCTCCGCCACCCAGTCGATGCCCGCGTCGTCGGCCACATCGACGGTGAGCGCCGGCGCCGTGCGGTCGCCGTAGACGGTGGACAGGTAGGCCTCGATCGGCACGGTGAGCCGACTGCCCGCGGCGCCGGACGGGCGGATGGCGGCCACGAGCTCGCGCAGCGACCGCGCGTGGCGGGCGAGTGCGCCGCCCATGAGCGCCGACGCGTCGGAGGCGACGGGCCCGAGCGCCGCATTGCCCTGCGACAGCGTCACGAACGAGGCGTGGGCGGCCAGGGCCTGGTCGCGCATGTGCCCGGCGACGCGGCGCCGGTCGTGCGCCGCCCGGTCGAGGAGCTGGGTGAGCAGGTGCCGTCGTTCGTCCGACACCCGCTCGACCACCCGATACAGCCGGCGGGTCTCGCGCACGGCCGCCATCTGGCGCAGGCTGGCGAGCAGGAACAGCACGGCTGTCGCCGCCAGGGCGAACGGCACCGACCACGGCCGCTCGTCGGCCACGGCCGCGGTGGCCCCCAACAGCGCGATCAGGCCCCCGACGGCCACCCAGGTCGCCAGGCTGGCGCCCCGCACCTGGGCCTGCGGGGGCAGGCGATCGAGGCCTGGCCGCAACCGCTGCGGTGCGTACAGCGGGACGAGCAGGAACATGCTCATGCAGGCGGCGTTGACCGCGATCAGCGGCGGGGCCGGGAGCGTGAAGCCCGACACGCCCTGCGCGGCCTGCAGCCCGACGTTGACGACGCCGAGCATGCTGAGGGCCAGTGCGCATCCCACGAACGCGCGCCGCCCCGGCCCGAGCCGCACGAAGAGCACCGTCGTCCAGTAGGTGCCCGAGATGACGAAGGGCATGATCGCCGCGCACGGCACCGTGAACCAGGCGTCCTCGGCGTCGGTGACCGCCGGCCACCACAGCACGACCAGCGGCGCGGTCAGGGCCACCGTCGAGACGACCGACTCGATCACGTCGATCGACAGCGCCCGGTTCCCCGAGCGGCTGCGCACGAGGATGGCGATGCCCACGGTCAGCGAGAGCGCGCTGACGACGACGGCGGGGACCCCGAGGGCGTTGCCGCCGCGCCACCCCGTGCCCAGGCCCACCAGCATCGCGACGCCGACCGCGAACGCCGAGGCCAGCCCGGCGTAGAGCCACCAGTAGTACGACCGGTCGCGGGCATCGACCCGCCGCACGACGTACCAGGCCGCGACCAGCGCCGGGAGGGTGTAGGCGCCGCAGGCGAAGAAGATGAGCACGAAGACGTAGGACCTCGGGGTGTCGGCCCAGGTGGCCACGACGGTCGTGAACGGCAGCGACAGCGCCACCCACGGGACCCCCAGCCGCCGGACTGCCGGCGGGAACAGCCCAGGTTCGGAGTCGCCCATGAGCCCCCTCTTGACGGAACGTCGGAATCTGACGTCGCTGTCGACCCGGAGGCATCGTACGCCAATCATGTCGACCCTCGCGGTCGAACTGTGATCGACGCGGTCGGGGTGTGCCGCGGCGTAGTGTCCCCGGCGTGACGGGCCAGGCGCACGAGACGAGCGATGCCGCCGCGCCCCGGCCCCGCAGCTCTCGCGCGGGCACGCTGGCCGAGCGCCGGCAGCGGCGCCGGGACGCGATGCTGGCGGCGGGCCTCGACCTGTTCGGTACCAAGGGCTATGCCGCCACCCGCGTCGACGAGGTGTGCCGCCAGGCGTCGGTGAGCACCCGCAACTTCTACGAGGAGTTCGACAACCGGTTCGACCTGCTCGTCGCCTTGGGCGACCGGGTCGCCGCCACTGTCTTCTCCGCCTGGACCGCGCCATCGGCCACCGGCTTACGGGGCCGCGTCGCGGCCCTCGTGCACGCGCTCGTCGACGATCCCCGTGTCGCCCGGGTGGCGTTCGTCGAGACGCTCGTGGTCGACCCGGACGGAGAGCGCTCCCGCCACGCCACGACGCGCATCTTCCCCGACTGGATCGTCGCCTACCTGCAGGACGAGTTCGACCGCCGCGGCCTGTCGCCCCGCGAGCGCCGGGCGCGGGCCGTCGCCGCCTTCGGTGCGGCCGACGAGCTGATCGCCGACTGGGTGCTGTCCCCGGTCGACGACCGCCCGCCGGTCGACACGCTGATCGACGAGGTGGCGGCCGTGTCGGCCACCATCCTCGGGTTGTCGGCTCGCTAGCTCTACGCCCAGGCGGCCAGGCCCAGCTCAGCCGAGCTGACCAGGTCCGGGTGGCGGGGCACCACCCGCACGGTGAACCCGTAGCGGCCGGCGTGCTCGGTCTGCAGGGAGCCCGTGTAGCGGGCGTGGTGGTCGTCCTCGGTGCCCGCCGGCGTCATCGACACGATCGAGCGTGACGTCAGCTCCTCCGCCTGGCCGACGGGACCATGGATGAGCTGCACGTCGACGTCGTCGGCCGCCAGTTCGCCCAGGGCGACCACGGCCTCGACCTGGCGGGCGCCACCGAGGTCGGCGGCGGACAGGTCGCCGTCCACCCGGTCGACGTGTACGGCGTGCCACGCCTCGCGGACCCGTTGCTTCCACGCCGCAAGCGCCTTGGCGCGGGCCTGGCCGTCGGCCGACAGGGCGTCGGTGCGGGCGGCGGTGGGCTCGTAGAGCTCCTCGACGTAGTCGGCCACCATGCGCGAGGCCGTGACCTGCGGGCCGAGCGAGGCGAGCGACCGGCGCACCTTCTTCAGCCAGCGGCGGGGCACCGGGCCGCCGTAGCGCTCGTAGTACAGCGGGACGACCTGGCGCTCCAGCAGGTCGAACAGGGCGCCGGCCTCGAGCTGGTCCCGGCGGTCGAGGTCCTCGACGTTCTCGGCCGAGCTGATCGCCCAGCCGTTCTCGCCGTCGAACATCTCGTGCCACCAGCCGTCGAGGATCGACAGGTTGAGGCCGCCGTTGAGCGCCGACTTCATCCCGGAGGTGCCGCACGCCTCCTGGGGGCGCCGCGGGTTGTTCAGCCACACGTCCGAGCCCTGGTAGAGGGCCCGAGCGACGGCGATGTCGTAGTCGTCGACGAACACGAAGCGGTGGCGGATCTCGGGATCGGAGGAGAACGCCTCGATCTGGCGGATCATCTCCTTGCCCTGCTCGTCGGCGGGGTGTGCCTTGCCGGCGAACACGAGCTGCATCGGCCGGTCGGGGGAGGTCAGCAGGGCCTTGAGCCGCTCGGGCTGGGAGAGCAGGAGCGTCGCCCGCTTGTAGGTGGCGAACCGCCGGGCGAAGCCGATGGTGAGCACCCGGGGGTCGAGCACCTCGTCGGTCCAGTCGACGTCCGAGCCGGTGAGCCCCCGGGTGGCGGCGGCCTCCTTCAGGCGGCGCCGGACGAAGGTGACCAGCCGCTCACGCCCCTGCTCGCGGGCGCGCCACAGCTCGTCGTCGGGTGCCTCGTGGATGCGCGACCACAGGGTCTCGTCGGCCTCGTCCCAGTCCGGTAGGACGTAGCGCGACAGCACGTCCGCGATCTCCGGCGACACCCAGGTGTGGGCGTGCACGCCGTTGGTGATCGAGCCGATCGGGGTCTCGTCGGACTCGAGGTCGGGCCACAGGTCGCCGAACATCTCCCGGCTGACCTCGCCGTGGAGCTGGGCGACCCCGTTGGACCGGCCGGCCAGGCGCAGGCCCATGACCGCCATGTTGAACGGCTCCTCCGCGTCGTCGGTGGGCCGGTGGCCGAGGGCCACCAGGTCGTCCATCGTGACGCCCACCTCGTCCGCCCAGCGGCCGAAGTACTTGTCCATCAGCGGCAGCGGGAAGCGGTCGATGCCCGCGGGCACCGGCGTGTGGGTGGTGAAGATGCAGCCCGCACGGACGGCCTCGATGGCCTCCGGGTAGGAGAGGCCCTGGTCGATCACCAGCTGGCGGATGCGTTCGAGGCCGAGGAACCCGGCGTGGCCCTCGTTGGTGTGGAACACCTGGGCGTCGATGCCGACGGCCTGCAGGGCGCGCACGCCGCCGATGCCGAGGAGGATCTCCTGGCGCAGCCGGTGCTCGGTGTCGCCGCCGTAGAGGCGGTCGGTGACCTGGCGGATCTCGTCGGGGTTGCCGTCGACGTCCGCGTCGAGGAAGTAGAGGTGCACCCGGCCCACGCACGCCCGCCACACCTGGGCGACCAGCGGCACACCGGCGAGGTCGACCTCGATCTGCACGCCGTCGCACCGGGTGAGCGCCATGACGTGCGGGTCGAGCAGCGGATAGCGCTCCTGCTGCCAGCCGTCCGCGTCGAGGCTCTGGCGGAAGTAGCCGTGCCGGTACAACAGGCCGACACCGACCAGCGGGACGCCCAGGTCGCTGGAGGACTTGAGGTGGTCGCCGGCCAGCACCCCGAGGCCACCCGAGTACTGCGGGACGGCCTCGGCGATGCCGAACTCGGGCGAGAAGTAGGCCACGAGATCGAGCGGGCTGTCGCCCTTGGTCTGGAACCAGCGGTCGCCCTCGAGGTAGCGCTGCAGCTCGCTGCGCACCTCCCCGAGGAACCGCTTGAACCCGGCGTCGTTGGCCAGGACCTCCAACCGCTCCCGCGACACGAGGCCGAGCAGGCGCACCGGGTCGTGGACGCTGGCGTCCCACAGGTCGGGGTCGACCCAGCGGAACAGGTCGCGCGTCTGGTCGTCCCACGACCAGCGCAGGTTGAAGGCCAGCTCCTCGAGCGCGGAGAGCTCGGCGGGGAGTGACGGTCGGACGGTGAAGCTGCGTAGGGCCTTCATCGGTCGCGCACGGTAGCCGCGGCACGTTGAACACAGCGTCACGCGGCTGTTGCGGGCACGGCTACGGCGACGGCGTCCGGGGCGTGATCGTCGCTGTGGCGTCGCTGGCCGTAGGGGCGCTTGACGACATCGAGCCGATCGGTCTCGTTCAACCCGACCGTGCGCAGCAGGTGGCGGGCCGGCCAGCTCGCTGTGCGATCACGGCTACGCGGCGAGGGTGATGGAGAAGCGGGTGTCGCCGTGGGTGACCAGCAGATCGGGGGATCGGGTGTTCGTCCCGACGGGTGGGATGTCGCGGGCTCGGTCGGCGAGGGTGGTGCTGGCCGGCCTGAGGATCACGGGAGGGTCGCCGCCGGAAGGGTCGCCGCCGGGCGGGTCGCCGACCGGTAGGTGGTCGTCGGGTGGGTCGTCGCCGGGCGGGGCGACGTCAGGCGGCTGTTCGCCGACCGGTGGGTGGTCGTCGCCTTGCGCGTCACCTGGTGGGACGTCGATCGGCGTGTCGTCGGCCGGCGTGTCGTTGCCTGGCCGGTGGTGATCTGGCAGGTCGTCACCGGGTGGGTGGTCGCTGCCTGGCCGGTGGCGGTCTGGCTCGTTGTCTGCCGGCGTGGTCGCCCGGGCGCTCGCCTCCGTGTACGCCCGCTGCGCAGCTCCTGCACCGTCGTTGGCTGGCCGGT